>JAILMZ010000025.1 GCA_024692105.1 Saccharofermentans sp. | reverse complement strand
AATTCATATCGATAATGAACAGCAAGATCAAGCTCATAAGGACCGAGTTTGATCTGACACAGGATAAAATGGCCGAGGCGATCGGTATATCCAAGAAGACACTTGTCGAGATCGAGAAGGGAAGAAACTCTCTGTCATGGTCTGCTGCAGTAGCGGCTGCGGTAATATTTGCAGACAGCTCGATCGTTGCGGATGCATTTGGAGGCGACACTTCGGATCTGGTTAAGGTCATCGCTCTGAACGGGCTCGATGCCAAGCTACCGGCCCAGACCATGGGCGGCCGCGTATGGTGGCAGGATATAAAGGAATGCAAAGGTTACAGGATCCAGCAGAATATAATATCCCGCCATTACAGGATACTTGATGCTGAGGACCGAAGGTTTTTCTCGTCTTTCGATAAAAAAGAAACCGAGAACAAACTGAAGGATCTTACTTCGGGAAAAAGGAAGTGACTTCATATGAAAAAATGGTCTCCATTTATAGTTTTGGTGGTTATAGCCTTAATATGCACGGTTGTAACAGCGATAATCGGAATTTGGGCCTATCTTGCTGTGACAGGACTTGATCTGCTCGTAATGGCGAAAAAGGACGCACCGCAAGTGTTTGTTATATCAGCGGCTGCTTCATCCGTTATGTGGTTGGTGTCAATAATCGTTCTGTTTGTAACCATAAGAAAGAAGAGAGTGTTAAAGGAATGATCTGATGGGTTATAAGAGGGCATTTTCTCCGGCAAACAACACTAAGCAGGAAGTGATTCCTGCTTTTTTATTTGAAATCCATACAACAAATTGCTAATTAACTGTTGACATAGTATCAAATATATACTAACATCCAGTTAAAGATAGTACAAAATAACTACTAATTACGCAGCGTTCGTTTGCGCTGATCAGTGGAGGAAAGAATGGACAACAATACAATAATAGAATCCGGTTTTATGAAGAAAGCTGTTGCAGGGCTCGTTTGTGCGCTTTTTCCTGTGGCAAGCATTGTTGCCATTTTTCTGGGTGCAGGCAATAACAAGGCTATAGCCGATTACATTGCTTCAGGCGGAATGCTTACTCCAAAGATCAAGAAATCCGCCGCATTGAGTAAAGGTTCGATCGTTGCCGGCATAGCAATGACTGTTATTTATGCAATATTCATTGTTTTAGTCATATTGGCACTCAGCTTTGCCGCGCTGCTTCCTGATCAGCAATGATGATCATCAGATAAATGAGTTTTCTATGTATTGTAGAAGTGTGAACAATGGGCAAAAGAGTGCCTGCAGTAAGAGTACAGGCTGAATGGTATAATCATCAATTAATGAAGTCATAAGGGGAGACGGTATGTCAGAGACAAATATAAGACAACTGACCAAACAGGATATCCCGGAGTGTGTAAATGTTATACGCACCAGCTTTCTGACTGTGGGCAAGGAGTTTGACATCACCCCTGAGAATGCGCCTATGTTCACGGCTTATGCGACGGATGAAGCAAAGGTCAACTTCTGGATGGACGAGCAGCACCGCCCGATGTACGGATATTTCGAAGACGGGAAGATGGTCGGATACTATAACATTGCTTTTGCTTCTGAAACGGAATGTGAATTGGGCAGTCTCTGCGTCTTGCCAGAATGCAGGCATGGCGGTATTGGTGAGGCATTGCTTAATGACTCGGTCGCACGCGCGAAGGAACTTGGCTTTACGAAGATGAACCTCAGTATCGTCGAAGAGAACACCATTCTCCGCAAATGGTATGAGGATCACGGCTTTACGCATGTCGGCACGAAGAAGTTCGATTTCTTCCCATTCACTTGCGGTTATCTCGAGCAAGAACTGTAAAAGGAGACAGATATGGAAATCAGAAGATTCAAAGAAGAGGATGCAAAAGAGGTATCAGATCTTATCCGTAAGACTATCCTGATATCCAATATAAAGGATTATTCCAAGGATCTGATGGACGCTCTCATCGAGACGGAGACGCCTGAACATGTGCTACAGAGAGCTTCGTGGACCCATTTCTATGTTGTAGTTGATGAGCAGCAGATAATTGGCTGCGGTGCCATCGGTCCGTATTGGGGCAAGGAAGATGAGAGCAGCCTCTTCACGATCTTCGTGCTTCCCGAGTACCAGGGGCAGGGCATCGGCAGGGCCATCATAGACACTCTCGAAAAGGATGAGTACTTCTTAAGAGCGCATAGGATCGAGATCCCCGCATCAATAACGGGCGTGCCTTTCTATCTGAAGATGGGATACCACTACAAGGACGGCATTACCGAACCTGATGAAGAGCATCTGATAAGGCTGGAGAAGAACAGATAAAGGTCTGTATGAAGAACAATCAGAACCAGTACATTGAATACGTCAGGGAATATGCGGAGACCGGCAGGCATCATATATGGTTGGGCGGGTCTTTCCGTCGCGGTAACCCGACACCGTTTTCGGATGTTGATATAAGTGCCTGGCTGGACAAAGATTCCCTGAGAGAATTCATTTACGGCTATGGCAACCCGATATACATGTCCTGTACGACTAATCCCGAAGGCATCATCATAGTCATATATGAAGACGGTGTGGCTGTTGATCTTGAAGTGCTCGAAACAGTAGATGCTACGGACGCCGGATACTTCCATCAGGAAAGGATCAAGGACCATGAATACCGTCGAAACAGCAGCATTTGCAGGGAGATATGCCCTCGCAACGATCTGCCTTACCGGACGGCACGCCTCTTTCACCGCAGCCTGATAAAATACCTGGCCGGCAAGAAAGAGACCGGAGTCAGCGTCGCCAATGAGATCGCTGAGTATCTGGATGCCGGTATCAGCGTTACTGAAAATGACTATAAGAACGGCATTAAGTGCCTTATTGACCAATTTAATGATAAGTATCCGTTGGATGCCGAATACTTGAGCCTATGCTTTGAATTGATCAGTTTTGTTATATAATTATAACAACCGGGGTGTGTACCGGTTAGGGAATTGCTTTGGCTTTTATATTTATGGGGATAGATATGAGAAAAGCAACAAACATAATAAGTGTAGTCTTGATACTACTGTATATTGCCTTTTTGGTGATCGGTTGGAACGGTTTTCCGTCAGAACTTCCCACGCATTTTAATGCATCGGGGGTCGCAGATTCATTTGGTCCGAAGAGTTCGCTTTGCGTTGAGCCGGCAGTAATGATCGGTTTATTCCTGCTTTTGGCAATTGTGGAGAGTTTCCCGAAGATTTGGAATATCCCGGCCGATGTAATAGACGGCAACGAGGAAGATGTGCTCAAGACCAGTTACGTGATGTTCGGCATCCTTAAGATAGCGATAATCCTGGTTTGTGCTTTCGCCGGCCTTATGTGCGTATATTCCGGATTCCCGTCTTGGCCTATGTTTTTGATGGTCGGGGTTATACTGATAACAGTAGTGATAAGCACGTTTAAGATATATAGAAGCAAATTGGTTTGAATTATTATCACAAAGGATATACAGATATGAGCAAAGCCACGTATTTCGTTATCCAGGCCCTATGGTCTCTCGTTGTGTCTTCTGTGATCTGGTTTCTGTTTTTAATGAATGCCTCGTTTGATTTTTACGGGAACAGTGACGATACTTTGGCCGGGATCATATTATTCGCCGGAGCGGCATTTTACCTGGTGCTCACGATACTGTACATTATTCTTGGCCGCAAGAAAGTTAAGGAATGGCGTGCATGGATGATCGTAGTATCGATCCTTATCTGCGAGGGCGCCGGTTTCCTGGGTACATTTTGTGCCGTATATATTCCTGAATGGATCAACAAGATGATACAGGGGAAAAACATTACATGATCAGTGAATTGAAAGATACATCAAAAGCAGAGGCTCTGTTTGACGGCTGGGAAGAAACACTGATCTATTCATGTCTTCAGAATGTTATGGGCAAGGTATATGTCACTGATCAAGGCAGCCCCGCATCTGCCATGGCTTTTGTCGGATGCTTTGCCTTTTTTGCAGGAGAACCTGACAGGGAACTGGTGGCAGGCAAGCCTGATGGATTTGTGATAATGGTGCCGCAGGATGAGAGATGGTCCGAGCTTATAGAGGATTGCTACCCCGATGCACGGAAGGTTACCCGCTATGCCATACGAAAAGACACGGTCTTCGACAGGGAACGTCTGGAGGAAATGGCGGGCGGTCTGCCCGAAGGATATGAGCTCAAAAAGATAGATTCCGATATCTATGACCTGTGTTTGCAGGATCCCGTAACGGCTGACTTTGTGTCTGCTTTCGGGAGCAAGGAAAAGTATCTTGAACTTGGACGCGGCATGGTGATCCTTAAGGACGGCAAGTTCGTATCCGGTGCATCTTCTTACACCAGATATAAAGAGGGCATCGAGATCGAAGTGGATACTATCCCTGCCGAACGCCGCAAGGGATTAGCAAGCGTTGTTTGTTCTGCATTGATCTTGGCATGCCTTGACGAAGGGCTTTACCCGAGCTGGGATGCCCATGATATGAATTCGGTTCAATTGGCCCGGAGGTTCGGTTATGAATTCGATCATGAATATACGGCTTATGAGGTAGCTTCAGACAAAAGGACGCATTAATACAAAGGCTTTGTCTTGTCTGAAATGTTCAGGCAAAAAGCAGGAATGCTGAGCAAAGGCCTGAGAAGATGTTCGCTATTGCATGGATTATCCAGCTCGGGATGATGGAACCGCCAGATATCTTCTCGTTGATGTAACCCATGAACCAGCCGATGATCCCGGTAAACAGTATTATGAGGATTGCCTTAACCGGTCCTACCAAAGAGAAGAACATAGCTCCGTGAATGATGCCGAATATCAGTGCCTGGAAGATATTTGCTTCAGCGAAACCGGTCTTATTTGCTGTTCTCTTGAGCAGAAAGCCTCTGAATAGTATTTCTTCTGGAAGTGCAGTGTTGAAGACTGCATAAACAAGGATAGCAGGCAATGCACTGATTCCGAGTCCATTGAAATCAGATGTAGCCATCTCTATGCCTTTTAATGAAGTGAGCATAAATACGGAGACAAGTGTAAAAGCGGCCGAAATACCTATTGTCCACAGAATAAACTTGGCACTGTCAGGCTTTTTAAGTCCGATCCACTTAAAAAAGTTCATCTTCTTTCTTGCGGTAACAAGCCACCAGATAAAAGGTATAAGTGCAAATAGAATGATCTGAACAACGCTGCTGACAACTTTAGTAACTAAAAGATCCATAATTATCTCCTTCAATCTCGATGACTTCATGATAATCAAGCACTCTTTCTGATAACTGAAATGAAACTTAACTTATCCTTAATTCGAGGGAAGAGAATTTACTAAGAATAACTATTGACATAGTAGCAGATATATACTATCATTAGGCCATAGATAGTATCAATACAATACTAACAATGGGCAAGGAGGAGTCCAATATGAAGGCGGTGAACAGGAAATTACTGTGCGGAACGCTTGCCGGTGCAATGCTTCTTTCATTTGCAGGCTGTTCTGCTTCATGCAGGCAAGACAGCAGGGTTAAGATCGAAGACGATCCCAAAGCCAAGGCTGCGTTCGATTATGACGAAGTCAGAAAGACTGAATACGCAGAAGACGACTATTCTACTGCATACCAAAAATACGCTTTTGACATCATGGCGAAGGCTGCTTCTTTTGAAGATGATGATACGAACATGATGATATCTCCGGCTTCGGTCATGTTTGCGATGGATCTTTGTGCGGCCGGAGCAAACGGTGATACTCTTGACCAGATAAACGGACTGTTTGCAGATTCCGGGGACCCGTTGGCACAGCAGGCGTATGCTTCGGATATGATAAAGAAGTTTGGTGATGCCGAGAACACGGAATTCACATGCGTAAATGCCATTTGGAATAATTCGAATGTTCTGGGTAGTAAGATAAGCAGCGATTATGTCGACTATGTAGAGGATGCTTTCAACGCTGAGATCAATGCCGCTCCTTTCGGAGATGAGACTGCAGACGAGATCAATGCATGGGTAAACGATTCTACGGACGGAATGGTCGACAGAATTGTTGATGATATCGATCCTAATACAGCTGCCGTCCTGGTCAATGCGATAGCATTTGACTCAGTATGGCTGGAACCTTATGAAGATGATCAGGTAAAAAACAGTAAATTTACTCTTCTCTCCGGCGAGACAGAGAGTGCAGAATTCTTGTGCAACGTAGAGTGGAGGTATTTCGAGAGTGATAAGGCAACCGGATTTATGAAGAGTTATGAAGACGGTTATGCTTTTATAGCTATCCTGCCAAAGGATGATACCATAAGCGCCAACGAATTCCTCGCAGGCTTTACCGGTGAGGATTACATTAAGTTCATTAACTCAATGGAAAAATTTACTTATGATGTAAAGACCAAGCTCCCTGTGTTCGAATACGATTATGAGACGGAGATGAGCGAGATCCTGATCGATATGGGTGTCGAGGATGCTTTTATCCCGGGTGTTGCCGACTTCTCCGGAATCTCTTCGGAAAATGTACTTTACATCTCGAAGGTTCTCCACAAGACACACATAGAACTGGATCAGTACGGCACTACGGCTGCTGCCGTAACGGAAATAGAATTGAGTGACGGCGGATGCGAAGAAGCTCCTGAATACAAAGAAGTATACTGCGACAGACCTTTTGCTTATGTAATCGTCGATACTGACACCATGAACCCCATTTTCATCGGCACTGTCAATTCGGTAGGATGAGCTTTTTCGGGAGACAGCATTTTGAGAAAAGCACTTAACATAATCATAGTTATCCTGGATGTGCTGCTTCTGGTATTCCTGGCAGCAGTGAAGATCGATTACTATGTCTCTGACAGGAATATGGATATGCTTGACATCAGCATCTACGACATCGTCTGGATACCCATAAGCATGCTCATCACCTTGTTCCCGATGATCTGCCAGGCAGGACTTATCCTGTTCCTGAAGTTCAAGAAACAGCTCTTCGCGTTTGTCGGCGGATTGTTCTTCTGGGCAGGCGATCTCATATTTGAATTCATATCTTTATTGGGAGCTGCGATGTGCCTTGATGATAAGTGGGGCGACATGGCTATGAAGATGATGGGCCTTCTGATGCTTTTCCTGATACCGCTGGGATTGTCGTTTGCAGCATTCATAGCCGAGACCGTGAAGGACAAGCGCGCAAAGGAAAGATTGCAATAATCCTTAATCTGCTATAATCACTTACAACAATAAGTTATAAGCAGGGGATAATAACATGACTATAAACAGCAGATCAGTTAAGGTATGCGCGCTTTGCGCAAGCGTCAGCCTGGCGCTCGGTGTTTTCCCCGGATGTAATGCGAAAGAAGATACGGAAGTTACGGCTGCTCCGAGTGCTGAGGAAGCAGCTTCAGAACAGGAGACCCAGGCACCTCAGGCTTCTGTCGCATCAAGCGAGACGTCTCAGGAGACAGAACCTTCCGATGAGTCAGTCGATAATTTCGTGGTCGAACCGGATTACCTTGTTCTCGACAGCGAAGACCAGAAGTACGCAAACACATTCATAACGAATTTTGTCGAGCAGTATTTCTACGACTTCGACAGGGACAGCGCTACTGCCGAACAGCTCCTGGACTTTGTCCATATCCACCTGAAGATCAATGCGTACGATCAGATAAGCTATGAGACGAAGGGCGACCTTACTTTCGAGACCTTCACAGTTGAGAAATCCCTTCAGGTCGTCTCCAAATACTTTGCCGTTTACTTCACCGAAGAAGACTGCAAGGCTCTTCCTGCTCCTCCGACAGACTATGGTGACCAGCCTGCAGGCCCTTTCTATGAGGACGGCAAGATCTGGTATGAGGCAGCAGACGGCGAGAGCTACAACCTTATCGGTATTGTTGATTCCGTCCTGAACAACACAGACGGCACACTGACTATCGAATTCACCGTCTATTCTATCGACTATGAGGTCTATAACGAACTTGATGCGGACGGCATCGCTGCATACTATTCCATGACTCCCGAGCAGGCTGCGGCTGACAGCACCCTTACTCAGGTCAAGACCGGTACGGCCGTCGTCACGATCGCCCAGTCAGGAGACTATTCTCTGATCTCTTACAGCACGACATAACTCTTCTAAGGAGGGCTCTATGCAATACAGAAAAGGCATCTCGATCCTCGGCTACGGCTGCATGAGGTTTACCCAGACAGGCGGCAAGATCGATCTCGAGAAAGCCGAGCAGGAAGTTCTCCGCGCCTTCGAGATGGGCGTGAATTATTACGATACGGCGTATATCTATCCCGGCAGCGAAGAGGCTCTGGGCAAGATCATCGAGAAGCATGGCTTAAGAGACAAGATAACGCTTACGACAAAGCTCCCGCAGTACATGGTCAAGAACCGCGCGGGACTCGACAAATACCTCGACGAGGAGCTCAGGCGCCTTCGGACGGACCACCTTGATTACTACCTGATGCACCACATGACCGACTACGCGCAGTGGGAGCGTCTCGCAGGTCTCGGGATCGTCGAGTGGATGAAGGAGAAAAAGGAAGCCGGGGTGGTAAAGCATTTCGGGTTCTCGTTCCACGGCAACACGGAG
>JAILMZ010000136.1 GCA_024692105.1 Saccharofermentans sp. | reverse complement strand
GATGCGGCCATTGCCGCCATGGGTATCGCCGGCAGGGTCAGCATGTTCATCTTCAGCGCTGTCTTAGGTATAGGACAGGGCTTCCAGCCGGTGGCAGGGTATAATTACGGTGCGAAGAAGTATAAGCGCGTCCGTGAAGGCTTCTTCTTTACGCTTATATTCGGATCGATACTCCTTGCCATAGCTTCAGTCGCGGTGTTCCTTAATGCAGGGGAGTGCATCCGGATATTCAGGGATGACCCCGAGGTCATAACGATCGGAATACCGGCGCTCAGAGCCCAGTGCATAGGATTGTTTTTCGTGCCGTTCCAGGTCTGCAACAACATGATGTTCCAGAGTATCGGTTACAGGTTCAATGCGACTTTCCTGTCGTCGCTCCGTAACGGAGTGTTCTTCATTCCTGTACTGCTTTTCTTTGCGTGGCGGTACGGACTGCCCGGAATACAGGTATCACAGATGGCGGCAGATGTGCTCACCTGCCTTACATGCATACCTTTTACGGTATCATTCTTCAGGAAGATACCAGCCGAAGAAGGTTAAATCAGTCTGTCTTACCACCAGCAGTCGCAGGAACTGTCGATCTCCAGACATTCGGCCTTCGGACCGTTCTTCAGGCGCAGGAACAACTTGGACAGATCGTTGAATTCATTCGGATCTGCCAGCAGATAGTATTCGGTACCCCGGATATAGTAGTGCAGGACATAGGCGTGCTGCAGTTCGGATACGGATACGGTATCCGGGTTCTTGTAGTTCTCATCCCAAAAATTCGCGGGCCATTCGGACTCTCCCGGATTTTTGGCCGTCATGACTGTCTCTCGGTATACGGTTCCGTTCATATCTGCAACCTTGGCATATACGCGTTCTGTCGTTTTGTATTCATCGGTAAAAGCATTATGCTCGGTAGCGATAATAAAAGACCTTGTGCTAACCACTGCCACTTCTGCATACTGCGCTCTGCCGCTGCGGATGCATTCGAGGAAATCATCTACTCCGAGCTTCTGGATGTATCCGGAATTCGTGTATCTCGGATCGTTTCCTATGGAAGGGTCCAAAACCTTGAAATCAAGCCCCGCTATACCGGGACGGTTAAGATCTGCTTCACGCGAGGTCTTCTTCATCTCGTTTATGAGCTGACCGCGTCTGTTGGCCTCTTCCAGATTAGCCCTTATCTTGTCAAAAAATCCCATAAGTTCCTCCTGTTGATCAATAACGTTCAATGAACTGTGATATGCATATATGTCTTCCGTCGCAGTCCTCGAAAACGAACTGCCTGTTGGTATTCATCTTCTGCGCTTCCCTGGCATCGGGCAGAGCTTCGACTATCTTCAGCTCATTGCCGATGACTTCGTTCTGAAGCAGATACGGCTCGGAGCAGTAGATGTACATGTCGTACTTCACGCCAAACTCGCGCATGGGCCTCGTAATATCGCCCGAAGCCTTGACGAGGATGATCGTTATGTTGTCTCTTGTGAGCTTGATGTGAGGCATCGCCTCGTCGTCAAGATGTGCTGCGGTGAATCCGAGCTTCGTCTCGTAGAACAGCGCCGTCTTAAGCGGATCTTCGCAGGCAAACACCGCGCCCTGGCTGTTCATGAGAAGGAGACGGCCTTTGTCTTCGCCTTCTTCTTCGGTATCTTCTTTGGTTTCAGTCTTGACAGCCTCGCCGGTTGCAGCGTTCATCTGGAATCCCATCAGGGTAGTGCCGAAGAACTTCTCGTGTCCTTCGAGGGATGCTATCACATCGCTCCTTGCCATGATGTCTTCCGTGGACATCGTCTCGGGGATAGTTCTCAGGGACTCTACCTTCTCGCAGTACTCCAGAAGGTTCATCAGGCGCACATAGAGGGGCATGATCTCCTGCGCTGCGGCAGGCAGGTCCGTCTTTCCGTGGATGAACATCATGCCGTATTCCACCGCCTCTGCAGGGAGCCCCGCGAAAAGGTGCATCAGGAAATCCGCCTCGTCTTTACACTTGTCGTCTGTTCCTCCGGCTTCGATCGTCTGATAGACCATATCGAAGACCTTGTTCATGTCGTGTTCGGGATAATCGCCTTTGAGCATCGTGTACCTCTGTCGGTTTAAAAATAATTGATTTTGGCTTATTATATCAGAAGA
>JAILMZ010000130.1 GCA_024692105.1 Saccharofermentans sp. | reverse complement strand
TCCTGCGGCATGGACGTCTCGACCGCCTACGACATAAGTGACTACTACATAGGCAAGGCTGACAAGGCGCGCCGCATCGAAGATATCTCCGACCTGCATGTTCGGATGTGCATGGACTACGCCGGCAGGATGCAGAAGCTGCGCAAGGACAGTATCTGTTCCCTTCACGTCGCGCGCTGCATCGACTATATCTACGACCACCTGGACACAAGGATCACCGCGAGCAAGCTGGCAGACGTGTGCGGTCTGTCGGAGAGCTACCTGTCGCGCCTGTTCAAGCAGGAGACCGGCCAGACGATCAGCGACTATATAAGCGGCTGCAAGATCACTACCGCGCAGAACATGCTCGCGGATTCTGATTACTCGCCGACCAAGATCTCCGCCGCGCTTGCCTTCCCGAGCCAGAGTTACTTTACCTCGGTCTTCAGGAAAAGGACCGGCATGACTCCCTGCCAATACAGGACCGCGAACCGAAGGTTCTGAGTCGTAATGATCGGCTCTCTACCAAAAAGTCTTCGTTTGGTTCTTCAAACGACGCACATCGAAGACTTTTTGCAATACTTTTTCCGGCGCGCAGGTATTATTCCAAATAAAAACCGCCGGAGGGGTGATGCCGGCGGCCGGGATGAAGAGATGCGTTACTTATCTCTCAGAGTGCATCTTCTTCTTAGTCTCATACATAAGATTATCAGCGTCCTTTATGTACTCGGTCAGCGGCTTGTCGTCGCCCTCTTCGCTGATAATGAAGCCCGAGCTGACAGACAGGCGGAACGGCCAGTTGCCCTCGTGATTGAACTTGTCGACCGACGCCAGGACATCCGACCTGAATGATTCAGCCGCCTCCTTGTTCTTGATGCCGCCGATGATGAGGAACTCGTCGCCGCCGAACCTTACCGCGATCCAGCCGTCTCTCAGGTTGGTCTTGATGGCACTGGCGGTAAGCCTTATCGCAGCGTCACCGTTGATGTGTCCGAAAACATCGTTGATCCTCTTCATGCGGTTAATATCAATGAACATGACCATGAGCCTGCTGCCGGATCTCTTACAGTTCTCGTAGATCGGCGTCGCCTTGTTCTCATAACCCAGACGGTTATAAAGGCCTGTCATCGTATCGATCTCTGAGATCTTCCTTAAGCTATCGTTGTAGAACTTGAGCTGGATGTTGGACCTCTGGATCCTGAACGCGAGCATGAACTTCTCGACATACGCATGCAGGTCAAGATACTCACGTGTTATCCTCGCATCGCCGTCGATAACGACAAAGCCGTAGTTATATAGTCCCGTATGGAGCGGGAACAGGAAAAACACATGACTTTCCTTATCAGCCTTGTTGTATCCGGGCACCAGATCATGCCTGTTTGCAGGTGCGCCGGCACTTACCTCACCTCTGCTGTTAACGGAGACAACGCTCTGCATCGGCCCGTCGTCAAAACCGTCCTCAAAGACTTCCTGCTCATCTGCCATTACATCGGTAAAGTACTTGCTATGGATGACGATGTGGAAGTTATTGCCTACAAAGTCATGATCATTGGAATAGTACTCGACCAGTTTCTTCGTGAGTTCACCGTATTCATCGGTGTACGATATAAGCTGAGTGAGCGCACGCTCGCTTCCGTCCAGGGACTCGCGGTCTAACGCATCACTGTAGGTAGCCTTGCCCTGCTCACGGCGTCTCTCGTCGAAATGAGCGCTTTGCAAGCATCTGCAGCTCTCGCCGATCTTCAGTTTCGAACAGATGAGCTGATTCTTCTCGATGCCCTTTCCGCTAAGGAAATCCGTTATTGTCTTGTGGCAGACTTTGCCGATCGTCGTAAAGTCTGTATCGACCGTGGTCAGTACCGGATAGTATGACTGCCCCTTGGGAACATAATCGTAACCCGTGACGATGACATCGCCGGGAAGCTTATAGCCGAGCCTCGTAAGTTCGGTCGCACATGCAAGCGCCATAATGTCGTTGCACGCGATTATCGCATCGGGAAGTCCTGCCGGATCTTCAGCCAGGCGCCTGGCTACCTCGAGCGTCTTGAAGTTGCCCCAGTCGCCGTAATAGATGTTGTCTTCGGGAATGGGCCGGCCGTGTTCTTCGAAGACCTGCCTGACCGTATCGATCCTGCAGATGCTCTCAGGATGCGTCTTGTAGCCTCCGATGATAGCCGCACGCCTAACGTCGTGCACTTCGATCAGGTGCTTGGCAAGTTCTCTCATGCCGGACTCATTGTCCAATATGATATTGATCGCGCCCTCGACTTCAATGCCGACGCTGAACACCGGGACACCGGCCTCGACCGCCCTCTTGACGAGCGTTATTCCTGTCTCGATGGAATTAAGGCTGTTGGACAACACGATGAGTGCGTCATAGTCTTTGAGATCCGGGAGATCATAAATATTAAGCTCGCCCCGGTTGAATTCCTCGAATTCATCGTATGAGGCGTAGCTGAAGAACACGAAAATGTCATATTCGTTATCGGCGTCAGCAGAACGGAAACCCCTGATCAGTGCCTTGAGACTGTCCAAACCATATCCGTTCGCAAAAACAGCAATCTTCTTTTTCATGTTTACCACCTTGGCTCTAGGATACACCTGCTTTGTTACGGACCTGTGAATTAAAACACAACAAGAAATAAATCATTACCCGCGGGTAATAAAAAGACCCGGCGGATCACTTGCCCGTCAGCTGCTCCAGGAACTTGGTCGCCAGCTCTTTACGGCTCTTAACGCCTGTCTTCTTGAGGAGATTGCTGACATGGAATTTGACCGTATTCTCGGATATGAAGAGTTTGCCCCCGATCTCGGTGTTGGTCGCACCGTCGACCAGCAGGTTGAGCACGTCCATCTCGCGCGAGGAGAGGTCATATGTAAGCTTGATGGAGGTGAGAACTTCGTCTCTGGTCTTCTCCGCCTGCGGCACGGGAGAGAACAGCCTCATGTGTTGGAACACGAAGAACCCTGAACCGAGCACCAGGAGCACCGATGTTACCGCCATGAGCGCCAGCGGGTCGGATGACAGCTCGATGCCTATGAAGGCGCCCGACGCTTCTCCGATCCTCCCGAAAAGCACACCGACAGGACACAGATATAACAGCGGCATGCCCTTGCCGGAGGTAAGATCCGACAGGTCCGCCAATATGCCGTAACGGTACACGGCGAGGAAACCCGTCATGAAGTAGCTGATGAAGAAAACGATGGTCGTGGCACCGACCTTGGTCTGAAGGAGTATGTACAGCATCGGTGCAGTCATGGTTACAAGGCAGCAGACAGAGCCGAGTTTCTTGTCCCTGTTGTTGATCCATGCGGCAACGATGAGGCCGGTCGAATAAGTGATCCTCAGGATCTCGCCGCTAATCTCGAGCTCGTCCACCTGTGCTATCGGGAAATAGAATGCGACGCTCTGGACGGCCCAGGTAGTCGTTATAAACAGGCAGGTCGCGAGAAAGACTGAGCGCTTGAGGCCCGTGATCGGCCTTCCGGGAGACGGGTCAGGTCTTGCCGCGGCAGGATATATCGGGGTGACAAACTGCCAGAGGATGCATACAGCAACTGTCATCACAAAGTAGAGAATGAGTGCGTAGATGCTCTTAACGAAGCTGCCCCCGCCTATAAGAGACAAAAGCGCCGTGATTATCGGTGAGATGGAGTAGGATATGCCGAACGCCCAGAGTCGCTTGTCCTTGGGCACTGCAGTGGTGATGAGCAGGAAGTAGATGCCCTGCGATACGCCTTCAAGAACCGACGATGCTACATAGAAAAAAGCAACGGCAGCACCGGACTTTACGAAGAAACCCGGTATGCCCATAAGAATAGTCAGCAATATCGTTGCCGGAAAGAAATACCTGCCGCCGATCAGCTTCACCTTCTTCTTGACGAGGATGACCGACAGAAGTATGCCCGCTGCCTGGGCAAGATAACAGATGCATTCCGCGAATATGTCTCCGGTCTCGGCAGAGAAAAATTCCAGCATCTGATAAATGCAGGTGAAGTACAGACCTGTACCCACCGTAAAGGTTAATGTTACGATTGCGGTTACAAGGATCAGCTGTCTTGCAGATGTCTTTTTCAAATTCTCGGTGCCCATATCTGACTCTAATTATTACAAAATTCCCCTTATTAGACAAATGTACACAATTGGCCGTGAGCCCGCTAATTCAGGCTACCTACCCATAAACTACCCGCCCCATTTACACTATGTCAACACTTTAGTATCAAATCAGTAATCACAGGTTTTTGGTTCTAATTTAATATCTGATTATAAGTTTATAAGTTTTGACACACTCCCGCTACATTTCACTATTCAGGAGGGTTACCATGAGACACTCGATTTTTTCCCGAAGTAAGAGTAAGCGCTGGCAGCGGCTGACTGCCTTTCTGACAGCAATAGCTTTGATCGCAGGTCTGCTCCCTCTGCAGGCTGTAATGGTTATGGCGGCTCCAAATGATGTGAGTTTTGAATTTGAGGTCATAAATGATGATGACATTGATTATAATTCTCAAATTAAATTAGAGTATTTGAATAAATCCAATGAGTGGGTAGAACCTCAATATGATTCAACAGCTCAGAAATACACATTGCCTGGCGGAGCAGCTG
>JAILMZ010000118.1 GCA_024692105.1 Saccharofermentans sp. | reverse complement strand
TGATGTTAATGGCAAGGAACTTGCACTCGTTGTGATCAACGGCTTCAAGACCGCCATAAGAAAATAACAGGAGGGCAACCATATGATCTGGAACGAAGCAAAGGAGTGCATGTCGCGCGACGAGATCGAAGCGCTTCAGAGTGCAAGACTCGTCAAGGTAGTCAACCGCGTCTACCACAATGTAGAGTACTACCGTAAGAAGATGCAGGAAGTAGGCCTTGAGCCCGGAGACATCAAGGGCATAGAAGACCTTGATAAGCTTCCTTACACGACCTATGCAGACCTTAGAGATACTTATCCGTTCGGATTGGCAGCAGTTCCCAGATCAGAGATGGTCCGCGTTCATGCTTCATCCGGTACGACGGGCAAGCCCAAGATCGCAGTCTATACAAGGCGCGATATCGATATCTGGGCAGAGTGCGTCGCAAGATGCCTTGCAATGGCAGGCATCACAAGAGATGACATCATCCAGGTAGGTTACGGCTACGGCCTGTTCACAGGCGGTCTCGGCGCTCATTACGGTGCTGAATACCTCGGAGCTCTCGTTCTTCCTATGTCCACAGGTAATACACAGAAGCTCATCGACATGATGATCGACTGTGATGTAACATCGATCGCATGCACGCCCTCGTACCTGCTGCATGTTGCAGAGGACCTCGAGAAGGCAGGCCTCGTAGACAAGATCAAGCTCAAGTCCGCCATCTGCGGTGCCGAGCCCTGGACAGACGAGATGCGCGATCAGATGGAAGCAAGACTTCACATCAAGGCTTACGACATCTATGGTCTTACGGAGATGATGGGTCCCGGCGTTGCCTGCGACTGCGAGCACCACAAGGGGCTTCACATCTGGGAAGATCACTTCCTGCCCGAGATCATCGATCCTTCTACGCTTAAGCAGCTTCCCAAGGGTTCTGACGGCGAGCTCGTCATTACAAACCTCACCAAGGAAGGCATGCCTCTCATCCGTTACAGGACGAAGGACCTTACATCCATCGAGTACGACAAGTGCGAGTGCGGACGTACGATGGCAAGGATCCAGCGTTTCAAGGGAAGATCTGACGACATGCTCATCATCAAAGGTGTCAACGTATTCCCGTCACAGGTCGAGGCAGCACTCCTCACGATCGACGGAACCACACCTCACTATATGCTGGTAGTTGACCGTGTCGGCAACAGTGATACTCTTGAAGTACAGGTAGAGGTAGCTGAAGACAAGTTCACGGACGAAGTCAAGTCGCTCGAGACACTTAAGAAGACCATCCACGACAAGCTCAGGATGGCAATCGGTCTCAACGCGAAAGTAACTCTCATGGAACCCAACGGACTCGAGCATTTCGACGGCAAGTCCAAGCACGTTATCGATAAGCGTAAGCTCTATCAGTAAGGAGGTATCTACTATGTTCGTAAAACAGTTATCGGTTTTCCTCGAGAATAAAGAAGGCAGACTCGACAAGGTCCTGAAGACTCTTGCTGACGGCGGCATAAACCTCCTGTCTGCAAGCTTGGCAGATACATCCGAGTTTGGTGTCCTCAGGCTTCTTGCTGATGATGCGGACAAGGCAAAGTCCATCCTCAAGGATGCCGGCTTTACCGCGCGTATCGACAATGTGATCGCAGTGGTTGTTCCTGATGCAGTCGGAAGCTTTGCCAAGGTCTGTGCCATGATCCACGAGGCAGGCATCAACATCAGTTATATCTACGGTCTTTCCATTGACGGCGAGGGTACTCCCATTGCCATCAAGACCGACAATAACGACAAGGTCGTAGAGATCCTTAACGGTGCGGGAGTAAAGATGATATCTCCGGAAGAACTGGTCTGACAGGATCTCTTGTTCTTCCGTTCAAATGGATCCTTTGAGAGGCAACAATACTTCAGCCCGCATAGGTTATATTGACATAGCCAAATGCATCGCGATACTTGTTGTGATCGCCGGACATTATTATGCTCCACCGCTCTTGGCGGGCAAGGTCATCTATTCCTTTCATATGCCGTTGTTCTTTATTGTCAGCGGCTTTTTTGTTAAGGATTATCAGATCAAGAAGAATGTGATCCGTTCCTGCAAAGGCCTGCTCTTACCCTATTTGGCGGGAATGAGCATCAAAACGGCTATTGATATCTTTGCCGGCAAAGACCTTCAGGGGCTTGATGCTGCCCGGCAGGGCCTGATCGACATGGTCGGCGGAATGTGCAAGGTATCTGCCGTATTCCCCGCTTTCCGCGATGTCGGCATGCTGTGGTTCCTGCCGTGCCTGTTTGTCTGCAGGGTCTTGTTCGTGGTCATAATGAACGTTACCGAGAAGAGTAAGTACAGTTCATCGATAAGGATCATAATATTCTCGCTGCTCGCTTTTGTCGGAATGGCCACGCCGGGTCTGACATATGAATACTTCCCCTGGGGAGCAGAGATAGCGCTCGTCTCTTTGCTGTTCTTGTTCTGCGGCAACATGCTGAACAAGCATAAAGTCTTTGATGACAGGAGAAGGCTGCCGATCGCGGGAATATGTCTGGTAATCTGGATCGTCCTATTAAGTCTGGGATTCTATATTGAACTGGCCGCACACTATTGGCCGGGGTTCTATCTGGCGGTGCTGGAAGGAATGCTGGCTTCTTTTGCGGTCATGTGCCTGTCGCAGTTGATCGACAGTATCCGGTTTTTGAATACTGCTTTGAGATGGATAGGAAAGAGCAGTCTCATTGTATTGCTGGTGCATTACATAGACAGTGTCTACGAAGTCTCGGACAAACTGCTGGGCATACTCAATATCTATCATTCGATCCTGAGCTTAACGGTCCGCATTTTGTTTATCCTGTGCATTGCGGGGGTTATCAGCCTGCTGCTGCAGATGGTGAAGGCGCGAGCTAAGGTCCGTTCGGCCAACGGTTAACATTCTGATAACTAAGGCGGCTGCTAATGCAGCCGTTGTTTTTTATCTGTTTAATGGAAGAGTTAGCAAAAGATAATGATATATTCGGCGGTTACGGAATGAGTGCATCGGATTACATATTTGAAAACTGGATACTGATACTCGTTCTTCTGGGATTTGCGGTCTCGCTCATCTCGACCGTCTTCATGCAGAAGAAGACCATCAGACGTTTGTTTGCCATGATCATCCAGGTGTTCATATTGTCCGTCGTGGTCTACATCGAATTCAAGATAGCAGATGCCAACGGCGACAGAATGCTGAGGCTCATTCTGATGGCCATCAGATACAGTTCCACTCCGCTCCTTGTAGCCCAGATAATATATGCAGTTGCCAAGAATCAGAAGTGGTACATATTCATCCCTGCGGCAGTGTTCGCTGTCCTGGATTTTGTCTCTATCCCCACGGGGATCGTTTTCGCGCTGGATGCTGAGGTCGGACTTGTCAGAGGTCCTCTCGGTATGATGCCTTATTTTGGCGCGGGATTGTACTGCGCCTATCTGATATATCTTCTGATCAGGCACAGAACCAAGCAGATGACGGAGATCGTTCCGATATTCTTCTTCGGTTTTGCCTTTGCTTCGGGACTCCTGCTTCCGTTTACTCTCGGACGGGAATATGCGCACATCTTCTGTGCGACGATAGCCGTATCCATGTTCGTCTACTATGTCTTCATGATACTTCAGCTGACGAAGAGAGACTCACTTACGGGCCTTCTGAACCGTCAGGTTTATTATTCCGATATCGAGAATGAGCCGGAGACCATCACGGCCCTGATATCGGTCGATATGAACGGACTCAAGACCATCAACGATAACGAGGGACATAATGCCGGAGACCTCGCGCTAACGACGCTGGCGGATTGTTTCCTCCGTGCTGTGAAGAGCAAGCACCGTGTGTACAGGGTGGCGGAGACGAATTCATAATAGTCTGCCGTAAAGTCCCGGAAGATACTGTCTCTGATATCTGCGCACGCATACATCAGATCGTCTCTGAGACCAGATACAGCTGCTCGATCGGATACTGCTATTCAAAGGGCGAAGGCAGGTCTATAGACGATATGCTCAAGGAATCGGACAAGAACATGTATTCCGAGAAGGAGCAGTATTACAAGAAGATCGGCAAGGTGCGATAAACTTAAGTAAGGCCTTACCTGTACGAGCCGTACTTGGCTTTCTTCGCCATCTTCTCCTCATAGAGCAGTCCGTCTGCGATCTCAAGGATCGCAAAGATATCGACATCTGGTCCGCACGTGAACTTGTGGATACCTGCGCTCATCGCGATGGGAT
>JAILMZ010000124.1 GCA_024692105.1 Saccharofermentans sp. | reverse complement strand
TGTAATATAAGGGCATAACTATTGTTGCAGGAGGATCTTGCCTATGTCTGTAAAATGGGGCGTTTTGGGTACTGCTAACATTGCCCGGGGCTGCACTATCCCGGGGATGAAACTCGCTGAGAACTGTGAGCTTTATGCCATCGCAGGAAGGTCTGAAGAGAAGGTTGAGAAGTATAAGGCGGAGTTCGGTTTCGAGAAGGGGTATGTCGGATATGACAGGCTTCTGGAAGATCCGGAAGTTCAGGCCGTGTATATCCCGTTGCCGAACCACCTGCATAAGGAATGGGTCATAAAGGCGCTTAAGGCCGGCAAGAATGTCCTCAGTGAGAAACCGCTGGCTCTTAACGCGGAAGATGCGCGTGAGATGTTCGCGGTTGCCAGAGAGAATAACGTGATCCTCATGGAAGCATATGCGTATCTGCACAGCCCTTATGTTGCAGCGCTTAAGGAAGACATCGCGAGCGGTATCATAGGCGATGTGCTGTTCGTGGATTCGGCATTCTATACGCAGTACTATACTGACGATATCAGGATGTATAAAGAGATGGGCGGAGGTGCCATATATGACCTCGGCTGCTACTGCTCCACGCTGATACTCTCGCTGGTCGATTCAGAAGTCGATACGGTGATGGCTCAGGCAGAGTTCAATGAGTACGGTGCTGATGTATTGGCTTCGGCGCTCCTGAAGTTCAGGAACGGCGTGAGAGCTGCGTTCAATGTCGGAATGAACCTCGGTGTCGAGTCTAATGCCAGGAAAGACCGTCTGTATGTGCACGGCACAAAGGGCGTCATAGATTCTCTTGTCGAGTTCAACCAGGCAGGAGAACTTAGCTACACGATCACGGCAGGCGGCAAGACAACGGTCAGGACCGTGAACGCCCCGCAGAACTACAGCCTTGAAGTCGCGCAGCTCGGAAGATGCATAGAAAGCGGCGAGAAGCCGTTTATAACCGAAGAGTTTACCGTGAAGAATGCAGAGTTACTGGATGCAGTTCTGGTACAGATCGGTTATTGATCAGGGAGGAAGAACATGAACGAGACGTTGAAAGTATTGGAGACAAGAAGATCATGCAGGAACTTCAAGCCCGACATGATAAAGGAAGAAGAACTCAAGGCTATCTTAAAGGCCGGAACATATTCTGCTACGGGAATGGGTAAGCAGAGTCCTGTTATCATCGCAGTTACCGATAAGACACTGAGAGATGAGATCGCTGAAGAGAACAGGAAGATCGGCGGATGGGGCGAAGGCTTCGATCCGTTCTACGGTGCGCCGGTTATCCTCATCGTCCTGGCAAATAAGGATATCGTAACTCACGTATACGACGGTTCTCTCGTCATGGGCAATCTCATGAATGCCGCAGAGAGTCTCGGCGTTGCCAGCATCTGGATCCACAGGGCAAAGGAAGAGTTCGAGTCTGACTTCGGTAAGGCTATCCTTGACAGACTCGGCATCAAAGGCGATTACGAAGGTATCGGTCACTGCGCATTGGGTTATGCGGCAGGCCCTGCAAACGAGCCTGCTCCGAGGAAAGACGATTACGTCTATTTCATCTGAGTCAGAAAGACTCACCTTCAAAGCCTTCAAGGAGATTGTCTCTGGTAACAAGACCGGAGCGGTCTCCTTTATAAACTGTCGCGTTTGGACTGTGCTTCCTGAACATGCAGTCAGCAACAAGCAGCTGTCCGCTGCGGTGGTCTATTACCGTGACATCATCCATCTTGTAAGTGTAGTTGTTGTAGTAACTGCAGCCTATAAGACGCGCGCTCTCGGTTACCAGATAACCGGTCTTGCCTGTGTCGGCATAGCAGTCGGTAAGGAGTGCATCGCCTGAGCTAATTACATAGTTAACAGAATCGATGAGCATCTCAGGAAGTTCGCCTTCAGTTCTCGGAGGTATGGGTCCGCCCCAGACATGACATCTTGTGAGTCGGTTGGAACCCCCGGCGAGAAGCTCGATGCCCCTTGTATAATCAACAACGATACAGTCGATGAAGTGACTGTCTCCTCCGTTGGAACTGATCCCTGCGTTGCCTGCAAGGCCGGTGATGGTGCACTTGAGATACAGGTTCTGGGCGATCAGCTCATAGGTCCACATACTGCCTTCGTCTTCGATCCTCAGGCCGTACTTGAGACCGTTACGCATGGAGACATCTCTCATGGTAAAGTGCTTGAAGCTGTTCAGACAGACGCAGCTCGCAAGTCCCGCACCGTCAATGACTCCGCCCTTGAAGAAGAGGTTCCAGTCCTCTGAATCAGGCTCGCCTGAAGGGATGATGTGGCCGTCCTCTTCCTTGATTCCGGGTGTGGATGCTGCCGCATCGATCTTGACGACATAGGGGATCTTCTTTACTGCCTTGAGTACCGCTGATTTGTGGAGCAGGAGAGAACAGCAGTTATCTATGGTCAGCATCTCGGCGATCTCATACAGGCCCTTGCCGAGATAGAGCACTCCGCCTTCACAGTCTGCTGCGGCCCTCATTATCCTCTTGTCGTCAGAGGTCTCGCCCTCAAGTCTCGGATAGTCAGATACGTTAACGTCCCAGATGTTGTCAGCCATAGTGATGCCCTCCTGTATATCAATAGTTATACCACAGCAGGAGAACAGTGTTGATGTACTTAATATGTCCCATTGTGAACCGTACAATCTAAGTGAACATAGTGAGACAGGAGGTATTGATATGAGAAGCGTAGAAGAAGTAATCAGGCTGTTTGAGCATGTGTGCTGGTATCCGTCAGCAGGAAGTGACTTCAGACCGCTTTTGTTCCTGTCGGACTGGTACTACAAGAAGAATGATGTGCCGATGGATGGGTGCGGTGAACTCTGTGTAAATATGTCCGCTCCGGGGCAGAAGTGACAGGCGTATTACTTGTCTTAATATCTGCTCGAGTATTGTATAATTCAATGAGGGATAAGAAAAAGGGGGAGTATAGTAAAATGTCGATCCAACAGACAAACATGCCTGGCGCTCTGCCCGTAAAAAAGCCGCTCGCACCATTGGTATTGTCGATCATCGCACTCGCGATATCAGGCATTGCCTGTATCTCTTC
>JAILMZ010000037.1 GCA_024692105.1 Saccharofermentans sp. | reverse complement strand
TATGCTATCTCGAAATACTTCTCCGCCTCATCTGCCGGCATGTCATATACTTCAAGCGACACCTGCCTGTACACCGGCGCGTACAGAACACAGGTGCCGGAGTAGATATCCTTTTCCATGCTTAGAGTACTCTTATAAGATATGAGCGCGGATGCATCGTATGTCGGCATGTTGTAATCGCCGCCGTTAGCCGTGTACACGGAAGGTCCTATCATGAAGCAGTCGGCTTCGAGTCCTTCCGAAGATGCATCCCTGTTATAGATCCAGAGGCTGCCGTCGGAATAATCCAGACCTTCTGATGCTGCCTTCTTCGCCTCCGTCAAGATCTTCGAAGGTGTGCAGCCCGTAACGGACAGGATAATGAATACTACTGCCAAAAGAGAAGCGGATACTTTGCGCATATACTACCGGATACCCTTTTTGAGCCCCTTGTCCTTATACATCGCTTCGTCGGCACGCTTGTTGACATCTGCTATGGTCAGGTCCGTCTCAGGATCAAAGGCAGATACTCCGATAGCAACTGATATGTAATCAGGCGGAAGCGGTACTGATTCAGTATACGGACTGAGTCTCTCGTTGAACAGTTTTATGAGAGATTCCCGATTGTCATAGTCCTCGCCGGCAAGGATCGCAACGAACTCGTCTCCGCCCATCCTGTACACCGGACTGTGCTTGAAGACATTGCAGATAAGACGGCAGGCTCGGATGAGATACTCATCGCCCGATTCATGTCCGTATGTATCGTTGATGAGCTTGAGACTGTTCACATCAAACATGGCAATGGCAAAATGCACATTCTCGCCTGAATTGATCTGCGACTGCAGGAACTTCTCCTTATCGTCGAAGGCAATGCGGTTATTGACATTGGTGAGCGGATCACGTCTCATGAGATCGATAAGTTTCTTGTTGATGAGATCCAGCGCAAGCGTATGGCGGAACTTATCTATTACAACGCTCATGCGGTTCGAATAGACATGCAGGAACCTGTTCTCGACCTTGTCAATACAGTCCCTGAAGACAAGATATCCGAATGCGAGATCGGATTCATGCAAAGGCACGAAAGCATACAGATGGTTAGTTCCCTCACCGTCGTATCCGGGGATGAGATCTTTTGAACAGAATTCATTCTCAGCATATCCGACTCCGTTCTCATAGGAATACAGCACATCCATATGCTTGCTGTATCTGTCGGTATTAAGCTTGATATCGGAATCATAGATGGACAGACCAAGATTGGGTTCGAGTATCACATGGAAGGAATCGCCTTCAAAAGTGTGGTTCTCACGAAGGAGGGCATTAAGTCTCACCTTAAAATCGTCATAGGTATGGCAGGCCAGGATGGTCGAATCGATTACATCCAGCTTACGGGTAAAGTATGTATTGGTCGCCCTGTTGGAGAAGGACTCGCGTCCCACTCTTCTTCTCAGCTCATCGCTGCTGCGATACTCATGGCAGCCGCAGCTCTCGCCGGGTATGAACTTACATGGGATTACCTCACCTTCAACTATCTCACTGTTTTGAAGCTGATCTTTCCAAAGCTTGACTGCACCCGCACCCATCTCGATAAAGCACTGATCCACGGAAGATATTGATGGATAGAATACCCTGGCGCCCTGAGAGAAATCATATCCGGTGACCAAAACGTCTCCCGGAACATCATATCCGTTGTTGGTAAGCGTAATACATGTCTGCTGTGCCAGACCGTCGTTGGCGCATATGAAGGCATCGGGAACTCCTGATTCCGAAGCGCAAATCTCATCTACCAGCCTGGCAGCTTCAGCCATCTCCCATTTGGTATAGAAGACATCCATAAGGTAATCTTCAATACCGTTGTCCTTCAGATAATCACGGAGAGCTTTAAGTCTCAATTCAGAGTCATAGGAATCGGAAGTACCGGCAAAGAACACTATCTTCTTAACACCGTGCTCTTTGATCAGGTGTTCACACATATCCTGCGTAGCCTTGTAGTTATCGGAACCGATATAGGATACGCCTTCTCTTCTTCCGCCCTGCATAACGACAGGTATGCCGGCCGCGCGGCTTCTGGCTATTATATCGTCAGTCTTGTCCTGATAATCGATGCCGCTTCCAAAGATCACCGTGCCGTCAAAATCATGCAGGTCAGGGAGATTGAATATGTTCATCTCACCATTCTTGGTGGCTTCGGTATCACTTGGTGTAGGATAGCAGAGAAATAAGAAGATATCGGCCTCTTCAGCATTAAGCATGCCCATCATACCGGTCAAGAACTGACTGAGGATCTCCGTGCACCAACCTGATGTAAAGACTGCTAACTTCTTTTTCATTACAGAATCAAAAATGTATTCGGGTTGCCAACTACCATACTAATTATATCATTACATAAAAATTTGGATATTGTGTGTGTGTAGTATAATGATTTCATGAATAATCAGATCTATTACAAGGCGCAGATAAGACTGAATCTGATAATATTCAGTTTTATGTTAGCCGGGATAATTTTGATGTTGATGTCTCCGTCCGAAGCGGGCGCTCTGCAGGCTGAAGGCCTGGAGAATCTCAAGTTCTATACCGTGCTCTCAAACATATTCTGCGGTATCGTAGCCCTCATATATGTCTTCATGATCCTCGCGGGCAAAGATACCTCGAAGCTTGATGTTTTTAAGCTTGCCGCTGTCTGCGGCGTGGCGATAACGTTTTCCGTGGTGGCGTTCTTTTTCGGGCCGCTGTACGGATACCTCAGGTTCTACAAGAATGCCAATCTGGTCTTCCATCTTCTCGAGCCCGTCCTTGCCATGATCGAGTTCATTATCATCAGGCGCAAGAAGATGCCGTTCAAATACACTGTCATCGCAGCCGTCCCGACACTGATCTACGGTGCCTGCTATATGCTCAACATCCTGATCAACGGCATCGGCGGCGATTGGCCCGATACCAATGACTTCTATGCTTTCTTAAGCTGGGGCTGGCCCGTCGGCATCCTGATATTCGCAGGGATAACACTTACCGCCTTTGCTGCCGCCTGCCTGTTCAGATTCATAAGCAACAAAAGAGCCGTCTGAGTTACCCGCCGGTTTTTCCGACAACACTATGATTATCCGCTCGCTCATCCGCCAGGCAGCGGATTTCCATGGCGGATTTTGCATAAAAATACACTTGAAGACCTGATATCCGCTCGCATATCCGCCAAGTAGCGGATTTCTATGGCAGATTTTGCATAAAAACACACTTGAAGACCTGATATCCGCTCGCATATCCGCCAAGTAGCGGATTTCTATGGCGGATTTTTCATGGTAACTGATGAAATGAATTCCCCGATGACGCAAAGTCACCGGGGTTTGGATGGGAATAGAAAATGGGAAGTTAGTCTTATTCAACATAACCCGGACTTTCCAGACTGACTACGGAGATAACGAAGGAGAGGGTTTTGGGGGCCGTTATGAGAGTCTGGGTTGTCCGGGTTGTAGTTATAAAAACCGTTAGTTTTGTCCGTAATAAGCGTTCGCTCCGTGCTTGCGCAGATAGTGCTTATCAAGAAGCTCGCTCTGCATCGGCGTAAGCCCGGGGTTCAGCATCTTCGATTGCAGTGCCATGAAGGCAACCTCTTCGAGGACGACTGCATTGTGAGCTGCCTCACCTGCATCCTTGCCCCAGATGAACGGTCCGTGGCTGTTGACCAGGACTGCGGGGACTGCAGCAGGATCGATATTTCTCTCACGGAACGTCTCGATTATTACGTTACCGGTTTCTAACTCATATTCGCCTTTGATCTCTTCGGCAGTCATCTTTCTGGTGCAGGGGATCTCGCCATAGAAAGTATCTGCGTGCGTCGTACCGTATGCCTGTATTCCGCAGCCTGCCTGTGCAAAGCTCGTAGCCCATCTGGAATGAGTATGGACAACTCCGCCGATCTCAGGAAAAGCCTTATAAAGTGCCACATGTGTGGGAGTATCGCTGGAAGGCTTATAGCGGCCTTCCACTACCTTGCCGTCAAGATCCACGACTACCATATCGTCTGCAGACATATCGTCGTACTCGACGCCGCTGGGCTTGATCACCACAAGTCCTCTCTCTCGGTCTATTGCGGATACGTTGCCCCAGGTAAATGTTACCAGGTCATACTCCGGGAGGAGCAGGTTCGCATCCAGCACCACAAGTTTCAATTCTTCAAGCATTTATATAACCTCCGTATCACAGACTCTCGGCTGCGGTCTGCTCGACCTTGAGAGCTGCCTTGAACATATCCATATACTTAGCAAAACCTTCGACATCTTCTGCCTTGGGCTCGAGCGTGGAACTCTTTGCGGTTGCAAAGACTTTCTCATTAAGGAACTCTTCAAGGGACTTACCGCCGCCCATTATACTGTAAGCAGCGAGAAGTGCCATACCGTAAGGTCCTCCCTCGCCTGCGGTCTCCATGACCGTAACGGGAGCCTTGCATGCAGCTGCCATGTAGCTCTGTCCTACGACAGGTGTCTTGAAAAGACCGCCGTGTCCGGTAAGGCTGTCGATCTTAACGCCTTCTGCGGCTAAGATCTCCATACCGAGTGCGAGCGTGGACATCGAAGCAAATATCTGGGCACGCATGAAGTTGGCAAGAGTGAAGTTGCTGTCAGGTCTTCTGATGAAGAACGGCCTGCCGTTATCGATGTGAGTAACGCCCTCACCTGCCATGTAGTTCATGCAGAGGACACCGCCGCAGTCCGGGTCGCCTTCAAGGGACTTCTGGTACAGCTTGGTGTACAGATCGCCCGTATCAGGCTCAGCTCCGAAGAGTGCCGCGTTCTCTTTAAGCATTCCTACCCAGGCATTCATGTCGTTGGTGCAGTTGTTGCAGTGAACCATTGCGACGGGCTTGCCTGTGGGAGTGGTTACTATGTCGATCTCGGGATAGACTTTCGCGAGGGGCTTCTCGAGCACTACCATCGAGAAGATGCTCGTGCCTGCGGATACGTTTCCCGTCCTCGGCGAAATGGCATTCGTCGTGACCATGCCCGTGCCTGCATCGCCTTCAGCGGGTGCAAGTGAAATGCCTGCGGGAAGAAGTCCGCCAAGGTACTCAGAGCCGCTCTCGGTGAGCGTGCCTGCGTTGGCGCCTGCGGGAAGGACATCGGGAAGTATGTCGCGGATCTTCCATCCTAACCCATTGTCTGCGATGAGGCTGTCGAACTTATCGAGCATATCCTGATCGTAGTTTGCGCAGTCGCTTCCGATCGGGAACATGCCGGATGCGTCGCCTATTCCGAGTGCATTTACTCCGGAGAGCTTATAGTGAACGTAACCTGCGAGTGTGGTTATATGTGCGATGTTTCCTACATGAGGCTCACCGTTAATGATTGCCTGATACAGATGCGAGATCGACCAGCGCTGAGGGATGTTGAAACCGAACAGAGATGTCAGTTCATCAGCAGCCTGCGCAGTGATGGTATTCTGCCAGGTGCGGAATGGAACCAGAAGGTTCCACTCCGCATCGAAGGCAAGATATCCGTGCATCATTGCTGATACACCCATAGCATCGTAAGTGCCGGCAGAGCTTACGCCCTTAACGGCTTCGATAAGGCCGTTCTGAACTTCATCAAGAGAATAAGTCCAGATGCCGTCAGTATAATCACTCTTCCATACGTAATCGCCTGAAGCGACTGTATTGAATGAGTCGTCTATAGCTACTGCTTTGATTCTTGTCGAACCGAATTCTATACCCAGGAAATTGCTCAAGGTATGCCTCCTTACTTACGCTTAGTCTTACGGCGCATGACGATACTCTGGATCAAGAGGAAGATGCAGATCATGATGGCAACTGTGATGTTTGTCCACCATGCTTCGTCAAATCCGAGCTGCGAGACTATGTTCTTGATCGTGCTCAGAGAGAGTACGCCGAAGAATGTACCGATGATGTTACCGACACCGCCTGTAAGCATGGTACCACCAATGATGGATGAAGCGATAGCGTTCATCTCGGCACCTGCAGCGTGTGAAGGTGAACCTGAACCTACGTGCATAAAGTATACCCAGCCGCCGATGGAAGCAAGGACGCTGCACATGAGGTGTGCGGTGAATTTCGTAAGCTTAACGTTGATACCGAGCATTGAAGCGCTCTGGAGGTTGCCGCCTACTGCGTAGAAAGCTCTACCGAGCTTGGTCCAGCGAAGGACAACGAAAAGCAGTACGACAATAACGAGTGCGATCACAACGCCGATCTCGATATAAGCCGGTACGAAGATACCTTTCTTGTTAACGACACCGAGGAAAGGAATGTAGATTCTTGTTGCCTTGAGTGCCTGGAACTCTTCGTTCTGTACGTTGAACTGGTCAGCCTTGATGATCGTTGTCATACCTTTGGCGAAGAACATTCCCGCAAGTGAGACTATGAACGGCTGGATGTTCAGATAAGCTACGAGGAAACCCTGGACGATACCGTAAGCAAGACCGATGCCGAGAGCGATGAGGATCGCTACGGGAACGTTGCCGCCCTTGCCGATAGCCGTATCAAGATATACTGCGCAACTCATGCAGACCAGAGCTGTCATCGTACCTACCGAGATATCGATACCGCCTGTGATCATTACGAGGCTCATGCCGCAGGATAAGATGAGCAGACTGGCGTTCTCGTTAAGGATGTTAAAGAATGTCTGAGGTTTAGTGAAACCGCCTCCGAGAACGAGTACCGCCACGATGTACATTATTAAGAAAACTACGATCGTGATGGTCAGAAGGAGGTTAGTATCTGACATGTTCTTCGCACGCATTTTAAGCGAATTCATATTATGCTACCTCCTTTGTTGATTTCTTGGATGTAAGGTTCTTCCATCCTCTGGAGATCTTCTCTCTTACGATCGGAGCAGACAGGACTACGAGGATGATTACGACGATAGCCTTATATGCGGGAAGCGCGGAAGATACTACGTTGAACTTGTAGAGTGTTGTCGTAAGGAACTGGATTACGTATGCACCCATGATGGATGCTGCCATGTTGAACTTACCGCCGCCCAGAGAGTTGCCGCCGAGGGCTACTGCGAGGATGGCGTCCATCTCGATGTCTTTCGCGATGACGGAGTAGTTGATAGTTGAGAAACGGCTTACCTTGATGAAGCCTGCTACTGCGACGCAGAGACCGAGGATGATGTAAGTGATGAGCTTGATGACCTCAGGATTAAGACCGTTGAGTCTTGCAGCGTGAGGGTTGATACCGACTGTCTGGGAATACAGACCGAGGTTGGTGAACTTCAGCACGAGGAAGATGATGATCATGCAGATGATCGCGATGAAGATCGGCGTCGGAACCGGGACTCCCGGGAAGAAGTTGCCGAAGTAGCTGAATGAAATGTCATTTACGATAGGAAGCTGGTTGTTGTTGATCCATGCGGCAATGGAACGGCCTGCCGTGAAGAGGATCAAGGTAGCTACCATCGGCGGTATCTTGAAGTATGCTACGAGCGCACCGTTGAATGCACCGAAGATCATTGCTACAACACAGCATGCGAGGAAAGCAACGATGATCGGAGCCTGGAGCTCTGCTGCCTTACCTGTAGGTCCGCATAAGATCCTGAGCATGACTGAGCCGGCGATGGCGATGGCAGCACCTACGGAGATATCCTGTCCGCCTGAAGCAGAAGTTACAAGTGTCATGCCGATCGCGAGGAGAACGAGCTCTGATGCGTTATCAAGAATGGTGATGATGTAGCCTGAGAATACCGGATCACCTACGCTGTTCTGTCCCATCTTGATCTCGAAGAATGAAGGATCGGCGATGAGGTTGAAGATGATGAGCGCCAGGAGCGCTGCGATCGGTATAAAGAATTGCTTGCGGGTAAGCGAGAGCAGTATAGCGCCTACGCTCTTGCCCGATAAACTGTTTCCTGTCTTTGTCATTTCTCTTCACCTCCGGCGATCGTCGCCATAACTTTGTTCTGGTTAAGATCGTTTCCGCTGAGTTCGCCGACTACCTTGCGGTCTCTCATGACCACGAGTCTTGAACATGTACGGAGCATCTCATCGATCTCCGACGAGATGAAGGTAACGCTCTTTCCTTCTGAAGCAAGCTTGAGTGCGAGCTTCTGGATCTCTACCTTTGTTCCGATGTCGATACCTCTCGTAGGCTCGTCAAGGATCAGGTAAGCCGGATCCGTGAACAGCCAGCGCGCGAGGATAACCTTCTGCTGGTTACCGCCGGAGAGCTGTCCGATCGGCGTATCAGATGAAGCAGTCTTTATGTCGAGAAGCTTGATGTACTTCTGAGCGATCTCTTCTGCCTGCTTCTTTGAGAACGGTCTGAAGAATCCCTTCATGACCTGCTGAGCGAGGATGATGTTATCTCTTACCGACAGCTCGGATACGATACCGTCCTGCTTTCTGTCCTCGGGAAGATATCCGATACCGTTCTTCATTGCATCGATGGGCTTGTGGATCTTGACAGTCCTGTCGTGCATCTTGACCGTGCCTGAGATAACGTGGTCAGCACCGAATATGGCTCTGACGCACTCAGAGCGGCCGGAACCCAGAAGGCCCGTGAAGCCGTTTACTTCGCCTCTCTTGATGTAGAAGTCGAAAGGCTTGATGCCTGCGTTGCTCGCAAGTCCCTTTGCCTCGAGTACGGTCTCACCGTCCTCTTCATTCTTAACTTTCTCTTCCTCTTCCTTGATACTTGCCATATCATCGAGCTCCTTACCGAGCATCTTGGATACGAGCTTAACTCTCGGAAGATCTTCTATAACATATTCTCCGACCAGACCGCCGTCTCGTAAGACCGTGATCCTGTCGCAGACTTCATATACCTGGTCAAGGAAGTGTGTAACGAAAATAATACCTACGCCCTTTGCCTTGAGATCTCTCATAAGTTTGAAGAGCTTCTCAACTTCCTGTTCGTCAAGTGATGACGTAGGCTCGTCAAGGATCAATACCTTACATTCCATGTCGACCGCTCTTGCAATGGCAACCATCTGCTGAACAGCGATCGAGCAGCTGTCGAGCTGCTGTGTCGGCTTTACCGGAATCTGAAGTGATTCGAGCAGCTTGCCGGCCTTGGTATTCATATCCTTCCAGTTTGTAACGGCGGACTTGGTCCTGCCGATGAACATGTTCTCTGCTACCGTGAGATTCGGACAAAGCGAGATCTCCTGGTAAACGGTACTGATACCGATGTTCTGGGCATCCTGAGGAGAACGGATATTTGCCTCTCCCTCTTTGCCCTCTATATAGATATGACCTTCATCCTTCGTATAGACTCCGGTCAAGACTTTTATCAAAGTTGATTTTCCGGCTCCGTTTTCGCCCATAAGAGCGTGAATCTCGCCTCTGCGAAGTGTATAGTCCACATTCTGAAGGGCGCGGACTCCCGGAAAGTATTTGCAGATACCTTTCATCTGCAGAATTACGCCCTCATCCATAACCTGTGTCCTCCTTAGTCAGATTTGAAAAAAAGCACGCGGTGCGGAATTATCCGTACCGCGTGCCGGTTGAATCGTCAGTCTTTTAAAGTGACTTATTCCTCAATTAGATTCCGTATGTGTCTACGTCAGCCTGTGTGATTGTAGCTGCGTCGAAGCCCATCTCGTCCATAACGATTGTCTTCTCAGCGGGCTCGATACCCTGCTCGAGGTTCTGGATGATCTCGTCGATGTAAGCAGCCTGGAAAGGATTGCACTGCTGATCGAAGTTCCAGTTGCCTGCGAGTACTTCTTCAAGTGCCCAAGCGTTGCAGTCATAACCCATGATGATAACGTCGCCGTCAACACCGTGAGAGATGTTAGCCTTATCGAGAGCTGCAACAGCACCCTTAGCCATATCGTCGTTCTCTGCATAGATTACGTTGAAGTCTTCACCGGAATCGATGAC
>JAILMZ010000030.1 GCA_024692105.1 Saccharofermentans sp. | reverse complement strand
CACAGGGTGTACGGAAGGTGCAAGAGCAGGCAGTATGAGAATGCCGGGGTGTGTAAGACTAAGCACGGCTGTGAGAAGATCCCGGTAAACTGTGACCGCATGGTTGCCGTCTGGGACGGTGAGAGTCATGAGGTGCTGGTAAATATCCTGCTGCTTTTGGCGCTTCAGAAGAAGTGCAGGCTGTATTATCTGCCGTCTGATTCGTGCATCGAGATATCGTCTGTTGATGATTTGGAGCCTCTGGTGCCTGACCGCGAAGGGTGGACACCTCAGTTGGTGCGTAAGATCCTTAAGGCATGCGGGTTCGGTAAGGAGATGCTTGATCATATGCTTGAGAGCGGGATCCCGTCCGAGAGCGTTTTGACGGATATCGTCTGCCGGGCTCCTGTACCGCTTAAGAAAAAGCATGAGATGCTGGATCTGCTGATAAAGAAGACCAATGTTAATTATGAGACTCTCGTCAATTATGAGACTCTCGTTAAGGGTGCTGCAGCTATCAGGGAAGGCAGTGAGTATGAGCGTGTGAAGAAAGCGGTCTCGGAAGTCTCAGGCATGTTTGGTGACAGTCTGCACGATGCAGTCAGGGAATTAAGTCTGGCAGAGATGGGGCTTAAGCACTGTATCTACTATCTGTTCGAAGAGTGGTACGACCCTGATGTTCTGATAGTGAAGTCATATCCGTGCGGACTGTTCGGAACTCTTAAGCAGGTGAAGAGATACTTCAAGAAAGTGGCGGAATTCGAACGCGAAGTGACAGTTGAGGACAAAGCGTCTCCCAGTTGGTATAGGGTCGAGGCCTGGGATCTGAATGGCTGGGACAAGTATGAGCTTGGATTCAACTACTATGTCTATAACGGTGAGATATGCTGGTTCGAGCAGATGGAAACGATCAGGGAGGTAAATGGCCTGGAGTTCTATGTGCCGGCTGATGAGAGGTTCTACAGAGGGGTATTTGACCTGTCCGTTCCTACTCCTTTCAAGGCCGGGGATATCGTGAATATAGACTGCAGTCCGTTTGGGCCGCCTTTCCGTGCGCTTGTTGTGGAGGGCGTAGAACAGTATGACTGCTGTTTTCCGACGATCCTGTTCAAGGTTCCGTTTACTGATAATTGGAAAATAACTGCGCTCAAGCACAAGAGGTTCTACAAGAATGCTGCTGACGTCGGAGTGTATGAATATGAACCGAGGCTGTCGCCGCTGTACAGGCTGAGAAGTGTCGGAGAGGACGAACTTGCCGAAGAAGACGAGCTACTGGTTAAGGTTAGTAAGTGGATCGGCGGAGACGAGGATAGAGGTGCTGCATTCTGGAATGCATGGCATGAATGTCCCGGTGATGAGAGGACGGAAGTGGAAGTAGAGGAGATTCTTCGCCTTTCCGCGTCAATAGGGGAATAGACCAATTTATGGTACATCTGTCTTCTTACACTGTGAGAATACGGAAAATGAGGTGATAGATTGAATAAGGGTGGTAAAAATCATAAAGGACAACTGTCTATACTCGATCTTCTGTCCGAAGGTGCGGACAAGGATATAGGCAAGAAGTTTTCCCCTGATGAGATCCAGGGCCTTATCAACGCGCTCAGTTCTGCCAAGAACATTTCCCGGGAACGTGAGCGCAGGGAACAGAAGAAGCGCGAACGCGAAGAGCGCGAGAGGAAGGCAAAAGAGGAAGCCGAGCGTAAGGCCAGGCACATCGAGGAAGTAACCGCCATGGATCTTCCCATGGACTGGGAGAATGTCTTTGGTAACGATGCCAGGACTCAGGGCGTCCATACAGAGAGTATCCCTGATGCTCTTGTGATGAGCCTTACGACGCTTGGATGCGTGGACATCGAATACATCTCATCTGTTACGGGTGCCGACTGTAAGACGGTCATTGGCACGCTGAAGGGTTCGATCTATCAGAACCCGGAGACCTGGGGTGAGTGTTTCTATAAAGGCTGGGAGACTGCAGAAGAGTATCTGTCTGGCAATCTCGTGCGCAAGTGGAAGACCGCTTCCAAGGCCAATGACGAGTACAAGGGATACTTCGCAGACAACCTGAAGGCTATAGAGAAGGTGCTCCCGCCGACTGTGGCGACCAAGGACATCTATGTCACTCTGGGTTCGCCCTGGGTGCCTACGGATGTCATAGATGACTTTATAGTGCACCTGTTCGGCGAGGTGACGCATTACAGGTTCCGCAGCGAAGAAATTAAACACTGGTATCTGGATACCAGACATGATGAGATTACGGGTACATGGGAGATACCCTTGACTGACAGGTATTACCACAGCATAGGCGTGTCGCAGGTGTTCGGTACCAACCGCATGGAGGCTCTCAAAATCCTTGAGAACACTCTGAACATGAAGACCGTCAAGGTGACGGACGAGGTCAAGTGCCTAACGAACAAGTCGGGCATCAAGAGAGTCATCAACAGGAAGGAGACTCTGGCGGCGCTGGAGAAGCAGAAGGATCTCATCAAAGAGTTCCAGGACTGGGTATGGACCGAACCCAAGCGTAAAGAGAGGCTCGAGACCATCTTCGAGGAGAAGTTCTCCTGCGTAAGAAGGCGCATGTTCGACGGATCGTTCCTGACATTTCCGACGATGTCTCCGGGTGTTACATTGTTCCCTTATCAGAAGGATGCGGTGGCGAGGATCTTATTCTCGCCCAATACGCTTCTGGCGCACGATGTGGGCGCGGGCAAGACTTATGTCATGATCGCCGCAGGCCAGGAACTCAGGCGCATGGGACTGTCGAAGAAGAACATGTATGTCGTGCCGAACAACATCGTGGGGCAGTGGAAGAGCATTTTCGCGCAGATGTATCCTGATGCGAAGGTCCTCTGCATTGAGCCGAAGATGTTCAAGCCTTCCCAGCGCGAGGCCATCCTGGAACGCGTGAGGGATGAGGACTTTGACGGGATAATCATTGCGTACAGCTGTTTCGAGATGATACCGCTGTCAAAGCAGTGCTATCTGGATGACCTGAAGGCGCAGCAGGAGGCGGTCGAGAATACCATACATACCAAAGGCAAGGCGACGAGCAAGCTCAAAAAGAAGAGCGAGAAACTCAAGGAGAAGATCGCCGAATTGAATGCTGCCTTGGAAGACATGTATGACACCGTCTACTTCGACGAACTCGGCATCACGAGGCTGTTTGTCGATGAGGCGCACAACTTCAAGTCCCTGCCTGTAGATACCAAGGCAAACAATGTCCTCGGAATCTCGGGTGCAGGCTCGAAGAAATGCCTCGACATGCTCGATAAGGTTCACCTCATACAGCGCGGCAACAACGGCGGCGGTGTGGTCTTTGCGACTGGCACGCCGATAACCAATTCGATAACGGATGCTTTCGTAATGCAGATGTATCTGCAGAGCGGAGAACTGACGCTCTTGGACCTGCAGAGCTTCGACAGCTGGATAGGCATGTTCGCAGAGCGCGTGACCGAGTTCGAGATAGACGTCGATACGAGTTCGTACCGTCTGGCAACGAGGTTTGCCAAGTTCCACAACCTGCCGGAACTTACTGCTCTGCTGTCTTCCATCGCGGATTTCCATTCGGTGGACGATTCCGCGGGGATACCTTCGCACGACGGCTATAAGGATGCGCTGATAGGCAAGACACCGGACTTCAGCGCTTATCTGCAGCTGATATCCGACAGGGCCGAGCAGGTTCGCACAGGGCAGGTGAGCCGCAGGGATGACAACATGCTCAAGATAACGACGGACGGCAGGAAGGCCGCACTCGACATGAGGCTCGTGGATCCAACGTCGCTTCCGACATATCAGTCGAAGGTCGCAAGATGTGCGGAGAACATCGCGGACATCTATGTTAAGACTTTTGCTGATAAGAGCACGCAGCTGGTGTTCTGCGATTCGTCGACGCCGAAGAAGGACTTCAACCTCTATACGGAACTCAAGGCGCGGCTGATGGGTTACAACATACCCGAAGAGCAGATCGCGTTCATACACGATGCCGATACCGAGGTAAGGCGCAATGCTTTGTTCAGGAAGGTCCGCAAGGGCGAGGTCCGCGTTCTCATCGGATCGACGTTCAAGCTCGGTCTGGGCGTGAACATTCAGGACAAGCTCATCGCACTCCACCACCTCGATGTGCCGTGGAGACCTGCTGACATGACGCAGCGCGAGGGAAGGATCCTTCGCCAGGGCAACACGAATTCGAAGGTGTATATCTACAGGTATATCACCGAGGGCAGTTTTGATGCTTATTCGTGGCAGCTGCTCGAGACAAAGCAGAGGTTCATATCGAGCCTGCTGTCGGGTTCGCTTACCGCAAGGAGCGGCGCGGACATCGACGATACTGTCCTTAACTACGCTGAGGTTAAGGCGCTTGCAGTCGGCAATCCGCTCGTCAAGGAGCGTGTGGAGGCTGCCAACGAACTGACGCGTTACATGGTGCTTCAGCATAAGCTGACAGAGTCCAGGATCGCCATGCAGAAGGATCTGCTTGAAATCCCGGCGAAGATAGCGCGCCAGCAGGACCTCATCACGATGTGCGCGGATGACATTGAGTTCTATAAGCACTGGCGCGAGATCAATCCCGCACCGGAAGGGAATAAACAGAAGAAGGAAGAAGCAGAGCGCAGGAAGGGCTTGAGGGAGACCATCGCATCTGCGGTGCGAGGTAACGTGCTGCAGACATCGGAGACAACCCTGATGACATACCGAGGGTTTGACATAATCCTTCCGACCAACATGTCTTCGGAGAAACCTTATGTGTATCTCGCAAGGAGCGGCAAGTACTATGTCGAACTTGGCGATACCGAGGTCGGCAACCTGCAGAGGATAGACAATGCGCTTGATACTTTGGAAGGCAGGCTTGATGAGTTTACTGACGGCCTGACGAAGATCAGGAAAAGGCAGTCTGACCTGAAGGCGGAACTTGCCAAGGACGAGGACTTTGCCGACAAGATCGAGTACTACAGAAAAAAGGTTGAAGAACTGGATGAGCAACTGGGGGTGAAGAAAGATGAGTGATCTTAAGATGTCTAACATTCCGTCAATGTCTGTCGGAAAGATAGTCGAGGTTCTGGGTAATTCCTACTGCTCGATAATCAACAACAGGCTGCCGCTAAGGACGATGCCTTCAGTTATGATGTGGGGCCCGCCGGGCGTCGGTAAATCCCAGGCTGTAAGGCAGATCGCTTCCAAGATAGAGCGTGAGACAGGCAAGAAGGTTAACGTCACCGACGTGCGCCTCCTGCTGTTCAACCCGATCGACCTCAGAGGCATCCCGACAGCCAACGCGGATAAGACCCTTGCCGTGTGGCTGAGACCTCAGATATTCCAGATGGACGACTCGCCCGACGTGGTGAACATACTGTTCCTGGATGAGATATCTGCCGCGCCGCAGTCCGTGCAGGCTGCTGCATATCAGATCACGCTGGACAGGACCGTGGGCGAGCACAGGCTGCCCGAGAACTGCATAGTAATCGCAGCAGGCAACAGGGTGACTGACAAGTCTGTTGCGTATAAGATGCCGAAGGCGCTTGCCAACCGTCTGATGCACATCGAAGCAGAAGGAAGTTTCGATGCGTGGAGGGAATGGGCCGTAAGTAACGGCATCAACGATAAGGTTATAGGCTTCCTGTCATTCAAGAGAGACTACCTCATGAGATTCAATGCCGCTTCCGACGACCTGGCGTTTGCCACGCCGCGTTCCTGGGAGATGGTGAGCAATGTGCTGAACAGCATAGACGGCGACATGGATAATGTATATCCGCTTATTGCAGGCATCGTCGGAACTGCCGTCACGGTCGAGTTCAGGACCTGGCTTCGCGTGTATATGAAACTCCCTAAGATCGAGGATATCTTCGCAGGCAAGTCTCCGGCTGTCCCGAAGAGCACGGACGCTCTGTATGCTCTGTGTTCTGCGATGACTGCCTATGCCCGAGAGCATAAGGACGACCTTGAGGCGATCGGCCGCTCCATAAGCTATTCGGAGAAGATGCCGCCGGATTTCAGTGTTGTGCTTTTGAAGGACTACATGTACCTGGAACCCGATTACAGATTGACACTTATGAAGATACCCGAGTTTGTCGTTTGGTCGCAGAAAAAAGGGAATTTGCTGAATGGATCAGTCAAGTGAACAGAAGCGCGGATATGTTAAGCGCCTGCTGATGTCCCGCATGAGGATACTGTTCACGAACGGCTTCTACGGGCTGCTGTTGATGCACATGGAATTCGCGATAGATACGCGGATCAAGACAGCATGCACGGACGGCAGGAAGATATATTTCGGACCGTCGTTCCTGAGTAACCTGTCTGACGACGAGCTGGATTTCGTGATGATGCACGAAGTGATGCACTGCGCGCTCCAGCACTGCTTCCGCGGCAAAGACCTTGACCATGAAGGATTCAACATAGCCTGCGACATCGTGGTCAACTCTAACATACTTGCGTCCAGAAACGGCAACCTGAAGTATATTACTCTCAGTAAATACGGCGAGGCGATGCACAGGACTCCTAAGGGTGATGAGGGCTGCTATTACACGGCAGAACAGGTGTATGAGATGCTGCCGGTCCGGAATACAAAGAAGAAAGGACAGGGCAGCCACACTAAGAGTTCAGGCGATGGTGACAAGGGTAGCGCCGATGGTGACTGGGATGATCACTCACGCTGGGGCACGGCTGGAGATGAGGATGTCCTCAAGGATGAATGGACAAGCCGGCTTATAAACGCGGCTGAGGCCATATCCGTAAGGCAAAGCGCTACCGGTCAGGGGCTGCTGCCTATGTGTGCCGAACGTCTCCTTAAGGAACTGCGCAAGCCGCAGACCGACTGGCGTACTATACTCAATGTTTTCGTCCAGGAGGAGATAACGGACTATTCCTTTACTCCGCCCGACAGAAGGTTCGACGGCGGTGATTTCTACCTGCCGGATTACAACGAGAAGGACGAGGCGGTCAAGGATATATTGTTCATGGTCGATACATCCGCAAGTATGTCTGATGACCAGATAACCGCGGCGTACTCCGAGATAAAGGGTGCGATAGACCAGTTTGGCGGAAGACTCAGGGGATGGCTCGGATTTTTCGACGCAGAGATCGTCGAGCCCAAGCCGTTCGACAGCATAGATGCTTTCAAGACGATACGGCCATACGGCGGCGGAGGAACGAGGTTCGACATAATATTCAACTATGTCAGAAAGAAGATGGATCCGATGCCTGTCAGCATAATCATAATGACTGACGGATATGCAACCTTTCCCAACGAGAGCGCGGCGATGGGAATACCGGTCCTCTGGCTGCTGGTAAACGAAGGTTCCGGCGAGCCTGTAAACCCGCCGTGGGGTAAGGTCGCGAGGGTTGAGGTGTAGTGATATATTGATAGAAAAGCCGAGAGGTAAATGAAATGGATAACACAAACGAGAATGTGAATACTGAATATAAGCACATACCTGACGAAGAACTGCTGGCTGTGGCTTCCGAGAAGCTGGAGAAGTTCGCAGAGGCTTTCGAGGAGTTGGCAAAATGATCATGCTTACAAAAGAGCAGGTCGTTCTGCTTCACAAGTTGATATATGACAGGTTCGGCGGATCTTACGGCGTGCGCGATGAAGGTCTGCTGGATTCTGCGCTTGCTGCCCCGATGCAGACTTTCGGCGGACAGGATCTGTATGAGACGGATCTGGATAAGATCGTGCAGCTTGCGTTTGGCCTTATTCGCAATCATCCGTTTGCCGACGGAAACAAGAGGATAGGTGCGCTGGCGCTGCTGGTGCTGCTCGAGCTGAACGGTTATGAGCTTAAGGCAAGTAATGAAGAGTTCTACGATGCGATCTACGGTGTTGCTTCCGGAGAGATGAAGGAAGATGAGTTCAGGGAGTGGGTTGGAAGCAGAGTGTTTAAGCATTCGATTTGATGTGTTTTAGGTAAGGACCATTGTTGATAATCGAATCTATGCGATATATAATTTAATTGAGTAAGAAATTACTTTAAGGGTTTGCCACTCGTCCACTTGGGTGTTTCGGCGAACCCTTATCTAATTCTTACAAATACTCTTATGATTTCATGCTTTCTTATCAAAACCACATGATCAACATTCTGCGTGTTGTAGTGAGAGTATAGTTGTTGCGCTTGACGAATAATCTCAGATTCCGGTAAGACAGAGCTGGTTATATCAAAAATGAAATTATCTGCCTGCTTGTTCTTTTTGTGAACTATATTTCTAAGTAACGAACTACTTTTCCCGTCATTAATAATCTTTAAATCCCACCTTGCATTGTTAATCAGATAATCAGGCCATTTTTGATTTCTTAAATGTCCTGACACTCTTGGTTGCATAATCACGGTTTTCCCTGTTGCTTTGCTAAGTAATTCACCAATGATTCTTTCTCTGCAACTATAGTCCAATATTATGCTATGACCGTCTATTACATAATGAATGTTATTGATTATTACTTCCGAAGCATCAATGACACAAGGCTCGTTTACCGTGAGACTATTCTTCCAAAGTTGAGTTATATCTTTGTATGTGGTCCGGTTTTCAGATTCCAAAACTTCGATTCCTCTCAAATGCATATTATTTATTGTATATGCTTGGAATACTCAAAAACTCGACAAAAACCGACAAAAACCGACAAACGACGGGGAATGCGTGTTTTCTTGTTATGGGACAAAAATCACCCATGTTGGAGTGCATAATGACCTTGGATAGAAAATGGTATGGGAGGAAGAATAGCATGAAGAATGTTAAGGATTATATTTGCACGCTTGATGCAGACGAGCTGGTAAGAACGTATTTCGAGAAGAGGTGTAAGAAGATCTGGGAGTACTACAGAGACTTTCAGTTTGATGAAGATATCGATGAGAAGTACAAGAAGATGTCGTTGCCGGAGTTCGTCGAAACTCAGATTAAGCTCCTCCGTGAGTATGTCGAGTATCTTAAGGGTGTTGAGATCACCGCAAGCGAAGACGGAAAGCAGGGGATAATCTATGCTTACAGTTGCCTTGATGATTGGTTTTCGGGCAGTGTGTGCACGGAGCTGGTGCATATGGATGAATTAGTGGCGGATCCGGAAAAGTGTGAGGACTACGGGTATGAGTTCTGTGAATTCTCGGAGATCCTCGGATACCTTGTTGCAGAT
>JAILMZ010000017.1 GCA_024692105.1 Saccharofermentans sp. | reverse complement strand
TTTCCTTAAGCTTGCCAGGTTCACCGGCACAAAGAAGATCGCAGACGTATCCGGCATACTTACTTCTGAATATGTTAAGCTCGTATCCGCTCTTGCAGGCAAGGGCCTTGAGCTCATCGAATTCGACGAGCCCTATCTCGTAAGAGATCTTACGGCAGAAGACATCGCACTCTTCAAGCAGATCTATTCTGAGATCCTTGCAAACAAGAAGAGCGTTAAGGTCCTTCTCCAGACATACTTCGGTGATATAAGAGATATCTACTCTGAAGTGATCGCACTTGATTTCGATGCGATCGGCCTCGACTTCATCGAAGGCAGAAAGACACTTGACCTTGTCGGTTCAGGTTTCCCTTCTGATAAGACACTCTTTGCAGGTGTCGTTAATGGCAAGAACATCTGGAGAAACAACTACAAGACATCACTTGATATCTTGAAGAGCATCAACGCATCTGATGTCGTCGTAAGCACATCCTGCTCACTTCTCCATGTTCCTTATACATTAGACAGCGAGACGAAGCTTGCAGATGAGTACAAGAGGCATTTCGCGTTCGCTGAAGAGAAACTCACGGAGCTTGGTGAGATCGCATCCCTCGCAGGTAAGGACTATGAGGACGAAGATGCATTCAAGAAGAATCAGGCACTCTTCGAAGGCAGGGTAGACAGCGAGGACAAGGAAGTCCAGGCAAGAGTTGCAGCTATTACTGATGCAAACTATGTAAGACTTCCTGCCCGTGCAGAAAGAGAGAAGATCCAGAAGGAAGCTCTGAACCTTCCTTTGTTCCCGACAACGACAATCGGATCTTTCCCGCAGACGCCTGATGTAAGGAAGAACAGACAGGAATTCAAGAAGGGCCTTAAGTCAAAGGAAGAGTATGTAGAGTTCAATAAGAACAAGATCGCAGAGTGCATCAAGCTCCAGGAAGAGATCGGACTTGATGTTATCGTTCACGGCGAGTTCGAGAGAAACGACATGGTTGAGTATTTCGGTGAGAACCTGAACGGATACATCTTCACCGAGAAGGCATGGGTACAGTCCTACGGTACGCGTAACGTCAAGCCGCCGATCATCTGGGGCGACGTATCACGCAAATCTCCCATCACTGTCGAGTGGTCAAAGTTCGCTCAGACCTGCACGGATAAGCCGGTAAAGGGCATGCTCACGGGTCCTGTTACGATCCTCAACTGGTCGTTCCCGAGAGAGGATATCTCCATCAAGGAGAGCATCCTGCAGATAGCGCTCGCGATAAGAGATGAGGTCCTTGATCTCGAAGCAAACGGCATCAAGATCATTCAGATCGATGAGGCTGCACTCCGCGAGAAACTTCCTCTTAGAAAGTCCGACTGGTATTCCGAATACCTCGACTTTACGATCCCTGCATTCAGGCTCGTACACAGCAAGGTAAAGCCCGAGACTCAGATCCACACGCATATGTGCTACAGCGAGTTTACGGATATCATCCCCGCCATTGATGCGATGGATGCGGACGTCATCACCTTCGAGGCTTCGCGTTCCGATCTTCAGATCCTGAATTCTCTTAAGGAGAACAACTTTGAGACCGAGGTCGGCCCCGGTGTATATGACATCCACAGCCCCCGCGTTCCTTCCGTGGAGGAGATAGTATCCGCTCTTACGAAGATGAGAGAAAAGATCGATGACGGCAAGCTCTGGGTCAACCCGGACTGCGGTCTTAAGACAAGAGGCAATGAGGAGACCGTGAAGAGCCTCACAAACCTTGTTGCAGCCGCGAATCAGATCAGAGGATAAAGATGAAAGTATCTGAGGTCTGCAAGAACAAGAGAAGCCTCTCGTTTGAGATATTCCCGCCGAAGAAGGATACCGAGCTGTCCAATATCGATGCGACGCTCGAGGTCCTCTCGGAACTTGAACCCGACTTTATCAGCGTTACCTTCGGCGCGGGCGGTTCGTCCAACTGCAACCGCTCGATCGAACTCGCGAAGAAGATAAAGTACGAGTACAAGATCGAACCCGTGGTGCATCTCACTTGTCTGCATTATGACAGGAATGAGATCGACGAGTTTGCCAGGGTATTGAAGGGCGAAGGCATCGAGAACATCCTGGCGCTCAGAGGCGACGAGAATCCGAACGTGCCAGCCAAGAATGACTTTAAGCACTCGTCGGATCTGATCTCCTACCTGAAGAATGACAACGATTTCTGCTTCCTGGGTGCGTGCTATCCCGAATGCCACCCGGAGTCATCAAGCGTTGTTACGGAGATAAAGAGTCTTAAGAAGAAAGTGGATGCGGGAGCAGAAGTTCTCTTATCACAGCTGTTCTTTGACAACGAGATCTTCTACAGGTTCCACGATGAGTGCCGTATCGCAGACATCGACGTTCCGGTCATCCCGGGCGTTATGCCCGTCATCAACGCGGCGCAGATCAAACGAATGGTATCGATGTGCAACGCTTCGTTCCCAAAGAGGTTCCAGAAGATAATCTCCAGATATGAAGATAACAAGGATGCGCTCTTCGATGCCGGAATGTCCTACTGTTTAAGCCAGATAATCGACCTTCTGGTAAACGACATCAGCGGGATACATTTGTACACAATGAATAATCCTCTGGTCGCAAGGCGTATCTGCGAAGGTATCAGAAATATCGTGTAACAAAAAGGGGTTGTCTCAAAAGTAGAATTGAGACGACCCCGTTAGTGTGCTATAGCTTGGATGATACTTCAAGACCGGCACATCGTTCAATTCATTGATGCCAGTCAAAATGAGTAAAAAGTGTAGTCGAGGCCCTCTTTTACTCACCAAAAACTCATTTATCAATAAAAATGAGTAAATAGTGTAGTAAAAGATGCGATTTACTCATTTTTCACTCATTTCGGTGTCTTCCTTCTTACAGCAGGGTTACCTTGTTCCTTCCGCCTTCCTTGGATGCATAAAGTGCCTTGTCCATCCTGTCGAAAGCCGTCTGAAAATCTTCGCCTTCCTTGACTTCGGTGACACCGCCGGAACATGTGATGTGCATGATGTTCGGGAACTCGTACTGGTCGATCTTCTGTCTGAACTCTTCTGCAATAGCCATGCCTTCATCGGCGTTCTTGCCGCGTGCAATTATGACGAACTCTTCGCCGCCCCAACGTCCTGCAAGGATCTTATTCTCGGCAGCATACTCGCGCAGTATCGAAGCGAAACACTTCAGTGTAGTATCGCCGTCTCCGTGACCGTATGTATCGTTGACAACCTTGAAGTGATCCAGGTCGAACATCATGATGGTCAGCGGCTCTTTTGTCTCGCTCATTGTAGCGAGTGCGTTGTTCAGCTGTGATTCGATCTCGCCGTGGTTGTAAACACTGGTGAGCGGATCTCTCGTTGCCTTCTCTTCGTACTGCTGCAGGGTGGAGATCATCTCCATCGATGTCTCGTTGTTGTCCTGGACCATGAAGACGTATCTGTAGTCGCCCTCAGTGTAGGTATGCGCACGGCTGAAGATCAGCTTGACCCAGATGAACTTACCTTCAAGGTTGCGCATCATGCAGTCGTAGGATGAAGTACGGCCGGGAGTGAAATTCTTCTTCAGGTACTCGGGATCGGTGCGGCGCAGGAACTCTTCCTGATCCTCCGGCCAGATCATGTTGACGATCATCATTCTCCACTCGGAGTACTTGAGGTTGTAGTTGACGACGTCGTCGGAGATCTCGGTTACGTTGATGCTGCTCGTCGTGTCGGCAACGAGGTCGATATACATGGAGAACAGGTACGAACCCTGGATCGTATTGATCTTCTTTGCCGTGAGGGATTCCTGGAGGGATTCGTCATCGTCGAACTCATCGAGGATGAAGATATACTTGGTGGCATTCTCGACGGGATATACCGTCAGCTGCACGAGATGTGTTTCTTCTTCGCCTTCAAGAGCTATCTTCAGACGGCGGCTGTACTTGGACTTGAACACACCCGTGTTGTCCGCAAATATCTGGTAATCGCCCGATACCTTCTCGCTCGATCCGTCGAAATGGAACCACAGGTCGAGGATCAGGTCATGGTAGATGCCGTCAGACTGGAGCAGCTTCTCGAAAAAGCCTCTGCGGACGATGGTCTTGTATGCATCGACTGACGGGTCGATAAGGACTATCGCACCGACATTGTCATAGAACATCTGAGAAATCGCGTTGATCGAATAATCATCCAAGGTCTTGTTTTCCATTAAATAAAAACCTCCATACAGAATACGGCGTATTCTAACGCTTACAGAACTATCTTATTTCGTATAATGTGATATTTCCTTACGGAATGGTAAACATAGAATGAACAAGTTAGCCGATGATTTAAAATTCGATTAACAAGTCGG
>JAILMZ010000016.1 GCA_024692105.1 Saccharofermentans sp. | reverse complement strand
GGATCTATGAAAACATAATCTTTTTCTTCGCACCACATCATAAGAGCCGATACAAATAGTTTTCTTCTGTTGTTATAATCCTTGTCCCATCCAGGTAAGGGCCAAGGTGCAACAAAATACAGTTTAGCATTTGGTGATCGTTCCAAAAGTAATTGAGATAACGTATTTATCTGATCTATGTATTCGTTCGGAGTTTTAGAAGAGTTATTACTGTCAGGATGGATAACATCGTTTATACCGATAGCTATAACATATATGTCTGACTTGGGAATCATATCACTCCAGAATAACAGGTCAGAAATGGTCCAGTAGCCATGGGATAAATTATTGATTTCTCCAGAGATGTATGGAATGAGCGGCTCATACCAGTGAATTCCGAATGTATCTGTCCCCTTAGTAATACTATCTCCCAAAAAGCAAAAGGATTTGCCGCTTTCCATATCAGCATATAATTCACCGTCTTGAAGTACACTAGTCATTCCTCCGTATACCTCATAGTGGATGCTATGCATATACATAGGGTAAAAAGCATAAACAATTAGAACATATAGAATTACTCCGGTTAAGATAGCCGAAAGAATTATCGTAGTCTTTCTGGGTTTAGTTTTTGCTCCCAATATTACCATGTTTATCATTATAGCAAAAATGAGTATAATACCCACAAAGCGGTTATTATATAACGATTGTTATGATGAATTTTGCAGGGTATAGTTGTGGAAGAATATGAGCAGAATCGAGTTGTCGATTCGTTCTTATCTAAAGAGGATACAAAAATCCTTAAAGGGATTGCTATAATTATGCTTCTGAGTCATCATCTCTGGGCTTTCCCTGAAAAACTTCCAGGTGTGATAACGGGGATTACAGACTTTATACAAACTAATTCTCTATTTATAATTGGTGATTTTTGCAAGATGTGCGTTGCAATATTTATGTTTTTGTCTGGCTATGGGAAGAGTATTAAGTATTCAAATAAAAAACCAAACACATTCATTGATATAAAGAAGATGTATTTTCAGTATTGGAAAGTCTTTCTTATATTCGTACCGTTAGGTTTTGTTTTTTTTGGTAATCAACTTCCGTATTGTCAAAATGCGGAGGTGTATTCTGTTTTTTCGAGATTATCTATTAGTGAACTGGTCTTGAATTTTATTGGTCTGTTATCAACTTATAATCATGAATGGTGGTTTATAACTACATATGTGATATGTGTCTGCTTGTTTCCTTTTATTAAGAGAATGGCGGAACACTTATCAGTATATTTATATGTACTATTGGTATTATGTTTTCAGTTTGTGTTTTTGATATTAGAAAGATATAAATTGTTTGAGTACTGCGATATTACCCGCATTAATATTAGGTTTTTGGCGCCATATGTTGTTTGCTTTTGTGCGGGGGTACTATTTGCTGTAAAAGGATTATTCTCGAGATTTGCGAAAGAAATAAACAAAATTAGATTTAAGCATATATTTTGTTGTTTTATTATAATTTTTGTTTTTGTTCTGAGAGAGTGTATTCATCAGTTGGCTCTTGAATCTGTGTTTGTAATACTACTGATCTTTGCTCTCAAGAATCTGTTAATCTTTGATTCCGTTGTAAAGAAAGCATTGGCATTTCTTGGAAAATATAGCGCATACATGTGGTTGATTCATTCTTTTTTCTGCTACTATTATGGCCCGGTTGCGCAATCTGTTGTTTTCTTTAGATGGGCCATTCCTTCTTTGATTGTCTTGACTATTTATTCATTATTGTCATCTATTCTCGTTGATGGTTTATGGAAACTAGTTTTGAAAGGTTTGAGCACTCTTCTTAGAGCTATAAATAATGGCCTGCATGATAATCAGATTAAAGGGTGATATTCATGCAGGCCAGAGAGTATCAGAATATTGTTTTTAAAGCATGTGTGCCCTGAGGTCTTCGCCTGAGAGGGGAGAGAGCATTGCGGGAGCAACGTCGAATACCGTCTTGCATCCGAAGTCACCCTTCTGGGCAAATCTGTATACGGCACGTGCGTAAGCAACGAGTACGGAGCCTGTGAACTCGGGGTTGGAGTCGAGCTTGAGGGAGTACTCGATGATGTGCTTGTGTTCGCCGTTCTTGCCGGTGATGCCGGATCTGAATACGAAACCGCCGTGGTTCATGCCGGAGTGGTTAGCAGCGAACTCTTCTTCGGAGATGAAGTGTACCGTCGTATCGTAATCTGCGAAATAGTTCGGCATCTCCTTGATGGTCTTCTCGATAAGGGCAGTGTCAGCGCCTTCCTCTGCGACTACGAAACACTCTCTTGTGTGCTTCTGTCTTGTGGTAAGCTCAGGCTGCTCGCCGGATCTTACTGCATCGAGAGCAGCGTCTACGGGGATCGTGTACTGCTTGCCGTTCTTTACGCCGGGGATGCGGCGGATGGCATCGGAGTGCCCCTGGGATACGCCCTTGCCCCAGAAAGTGTAATCCTTACCTTCGGGAAGGATACAGCTGCCGTAAAGTCTGTTGATGGAGAACATTCCGGGGTCCCAGCCGCAGGAGATGAGCGATACCGTTGAAGCTGCCTTTGAAGCTGCATCGACATTCGCGAAATGCTCGGGAATCCTGGCGTGTGTGTCAAAGCTGTCGATGACGTTGAACATGGAAGCATACTTGGGTGTCTGCTCGGGCAGGTCTGTGGCGGAACCGCCGCAGATGACGAGAACGTCGATCTTGCCCTTGTAGTTGTCGATGTTGTCAATCTTATCAACGGTTGCTGTTGCCGTATCGATCTTAACGGAAGCAGGATCACGTCTTGTGAATACTGCTACGAGCTCTGTGTCGGGATTCTGCCTGATCGACTGCTCGACGCCGCGACCGAGGTTGCCGTAACCTAAAATACCTATCTTGATCATGGAAAAAACCTCCTGAATTGATTTCGAGGTAATTATATATCTTTTGCGTTCTCTAAGTGAGGTAAAAATGATTGTAAAGTATAAATACATATTGCTTTACAATAAAACGTGTTCTATAATCTTCTCCGGAAAGAAGGTAGTACCCATGACAGGCGAACGCCAAAGAAAAAAGACATATGACCTGGCGCTGATTGCTGTCTCGGCAGCGCTCATCACCATCTGTTCGTGGATATCGATCGCGATCGGTCCTGTACCGTTCACGCTTCAGACAATGGCGATATTTGCTGTACTTCTCACCATTGGTGGTGTGAGGGGCGCGTGTGCTGTAGGCGTATATCTGCTCCTCGGTCTTGCAGGTGCGCCTGTTTTCTCCGGGTTTAAGGGCGGTCCGCAGTCTTTTCTTGGTCCTACGGGAGGCTTCCTTGTAGGTTTCGCGATCGCATCTGTCGTGTGGATCCTTGTTGAAAAACTGATCAAGCCAAAACTTTCCGGTTCTGTGGGAAAGCACATCCTTTATGCTGTGGTTAATTCTGTCATTTTCGAGATAGTCATGTATGCCATAGGCGTAGTCTGGTTCATTGTCGTATACGGTGCGCAGACAGGCCCCATCGGACTGGACGCCGTCCTCACAATGTGCGTGGTGCCCTTTTTGATCCCGGATGTCGTTAAGATCGCAGTCGCAATAGTGATAGGCGGACGCGCGGGCAAACTCATACATAAATAACGAACTTATTTATTCTCTTGTGGTAAAATCTAGTTTGGTCCGGGCAGGGCCAAACTATGTTTATTAAGGGGGATAACATGGAAGAAGATATCATGTTCAAGGCGGATTCCATCTGTAAGAAATACGGAAGCCACCATGTCCTGAACGATGTAAGTTTCACCATCAAAAAAGGCGAGATCTACGGTCTTGTAGGTAAGAACGGCGCCGGTAAGACTACGATCATGAGGATCATGACGGGCCTTCAGGAGCCGACATCCGGAAAGATCGAATTCGGTTTTGACAGGAAGAGGCTCGGTTCGGTTGGTTCACTCGTCGAAGTGCCTTCTATCTATGCAAACAAGACGGCAAGAGAGAATCTCGAATTCCAGTACATCAATCTCGGACTGAAGCTAGACGGAAGTCTTGATGAGATACTTACTTTTGTAGGTCTCGATAACACCGGTTCCAAGAAAGCCGGAAAGTTCTCACTCGGTATGCGTCAGCGTCTCGGAATAGCGATGGCTATCGTCGGCGATCCCGAGATGCTCATCTTAGATGAGCCCATAAACGGACTTGATCCCCAGGGAATCATCCAGATAAGAGATCTTATCAACAAGCTCAACCAGGAGAAGAACATGACTGTCATCATCTCCAGCCATATCCTTTCCGAGCTGTCCAAACTCGCCACATCATTTGCCTTCATCGACAAGGGAAGGATCGTAAAGGAAGCAACCCAGTATGACATTGAGAATGCGGGTGAGAAGCAGCTTCTTATCACGGTCAACGATCCTCAGGCACTTGCTACCGTATTGATGGGCAAGGGCTTTAATGCCGAGGTCGTCACCAATCCCGGCAAAGTAACCGTTCACGGTGACATCAATATTGCCGAGGTTGCGGTTATTGCAAGTGAGGGCGGATTCGAAGTAACTGATATGCATAATGTCGAGACTGACCTCGAAGACTTCTTCTTAGGACTCGTAGGAGGTGAGACTCATGCTTGAACTTCTTAAGTTTGAATATAAAAGGATGCTTTCATGCAAGCCTGTCTATTTTATCCTTGCCGCAGCTGTCATCATGCCTTTGGTTGCCGGTATCGGACTTAATTTCCTTTTTTATGTTGTAGGAATTGAAGATTTCGGAGAACTCGAAGGCTATACTGCCGCTAACGAGAAATTCTTTACCTGGTTCATAATCAGTTACTTCTATACCAGGCTTCCGATCTTCCTGGCGCTGTTTACGAGCCTTTTCCTCGGAAGGGACTTCAAGGACGGCTTTGTCCGCAACAAGGTAACTGCAGGTCATTCAAGACTTTCAATCTATGCTTCCGCAATGATCACACAGGTCAGCTTTACCGCTGCACTCTGCGTTATCTATGTGTTTATCGGAACGGTCACAATGGCTCTGTCTCCCATGGGCGCAAATCTCAATAACGGTGAGATGCTCCTGAGAGCTTTTGTCCTCATGCTGTCTCTTATCGGAATGACAGTCCTGTTTACGGCTCTTTCCATGGCAATCAATAACAGGGCTCTCGTAACGGTAATAAGTGTAGTATTCGTAATGGCCCTCGGTCTTGCCGGTTCGCTTGCAACAAGCTACAGCTACAGTGCCAAGACGATCGACGATTATATCGATGTCTGTGAAGATAAGGTCGATGAATATGAAAACGACTACGGATACAATTATTACACCGTTCCCGAGAAAGAAGACTATATCAATGCCGGCTGGGCTATCGGCCATACGCTCTATGTGACGACTAATGCCGGACTGGAGAAAGAACTCATGTCCAACCTTCAGGATGCCGTTCTTTCGATTGCTGATGACGATGAGATCTTCGCTTATCCCAAGAAGATAACAAGAATGGGATTCAGCCAGCAGCTTATATCGGCACTCTTCGGCTCCGGTAATCCGCCGCCGCTTGATAAGCATGATCTGAAGAAGATCGACGGAATGGTCGTCGATATAGATGATCTTATGCTGGCATATTCACTCAAGTCGGTCATTTGGATCGCCATCTTTGCCGGCGGCGGATATGCTATCTTCAGAAAGAAGAACTTAAGCTGATGTTTTACAACGACCACAGATTATCAATAGTCATAGGTGCATACGGCAGCGGCAAGTCCGAGATATCGGTCAACATGTCGCTTGCCCAGCGCCGCGACAATCCCGAAAGCAAGCTCCTCATCGCAGACATGGACATAGTCAATCCGTTCTACCGTTCCGCTGACTGCGCTCCCGAGCTCGCCCGAAACAACATCAAGGTCATCTCGCCGATGTACGCAGGCTCAAATGTTGATGCTCCTGTCCTTCCGGCAGAGATGTATGTCATTTTCGACAACAACGAGTACTCCGGTGTATTCGATATCGGAGGCGAGGACATGGGCGCGACCGTCTTAGGTTCTCTCAAGCACCGCATCGAAACGACCGACCATGCCATCTACATGGCGGTCAACACCTTGAGACCTTTCACATCCGACCCGCAGCAGATCGCAGTCATGACAGCCGAGCTTCAGGCTGCATCGGGTTTCCCGGTAGACGGCTATCTCAATAACACGAACCTTCTCGAGGAGACGACTCCCGAGATGGTGCGTGAAGGAGAGAAGATGATCCTCGAAGCTTCCAAGCTTACAGGCATCCCGCTTGTCGCGACTTGTGCGATGAAAGAGGTCGGGGTTAAAGAGTGCCTTGCCCCGGAACTGTTTGAGATGACCAGACAGATCTTTTATAGTTACTGATTTAATAAAAAGTTTTTGTGTTTTTTATTGTCGGGCAATATTTTTAATGATATTATTTTCTTTGAGCGGCGAATAAGACCGCACCACAAATCAGGAGGATAAAAAATGGGATTGATTAAAGATGCTGCAAAGGCTTTTGCAGGCAACGTAGTAGGAGTAGCAGGCTCAGTCGTTACTAGCGCTATCTCTGATCAGTATCTTGAATTCTTTACTTGCGATTCCCTCGGACAGGACATACTTGTCAGAGAAGGCGCAATCAAGATGGAAAAGGGTAAGAACAAGGGTAGTTCCGAAGTTATCAGCAACGGCTCTATCGTTGCTGTACCTGAGGGCACAGCTTGCTTGCTCGTAGACGGCGGCCGTATCGTAGACGCAGTTATGGAGGCAGGTTATTACAAGTGGGATAACTCTTCATCACCTTCAATTCTTGCGAATACAAACGTAGGCGAGAATGCCAAGGCTATCGTTAAGGATGCTTGGGACCGTTTCAGAATGGGCGGCGAGATCCCCAAGCAGCAGAGAGTTTACTTCGTAAACATGCTCGAGCTGAGAGATCAGAACTTCGGTACAGCTTCTCCGGTACCTTATCCGGATCCTGAGTACCGTAACATCTACATCCGCCTTAACGGTACATTCTCTTACAGAATCCAGGATCCTGTCACATTCTTCAAGAACTGTGCAGGTAACGTAAAGGGTGAGTTCACAAGTGCTGAGTTCATGGGTACACCCCCGAAGCCGCAGCAGCCTCGTATCGAGTTCCTCGACCACATCACAGAGGCTCTGAACATGCTGGCAGCTCAGGACAGAGTTATGTACTCTCTCATCGACTCCAACAGATCTAAGCTCAGGAACCGTATGCAGGAGTGCCTCGATGAGGAT
>JAILMZ010000015.1 GCA_024692105.1 Saccharofermentans sp. | reverse complement strand
GGTGACCTCATCATCAACGGGGTATCCACAAAGAAATACAAAGACCGCGATTGGGACTCCTACCGTAACCATACGGTAGGTTTTGTTTTTCAAAGCTACAACCTGATACCGCACCAGACGCTTCTGGCGAACGTCGAGCTCGCACTCACGATCTCCGGCATCAAGGCCAAGGAGCGTAAGGCGAGAGCTCTCGAAGCGCTCGATAAGGTCGGCCTCAAGGAGCAGGCACACAAGAAGCCCAATCAGCTCTCAGGCGGACAGATGCAGAGAGTTGCCATCGCGCGTGCACTCGTTAACGATCCGGACATCCTGCTGGCAGACGAGCCTACGGGCGCACTCGATACCGAGACATCCGTACACGTCATGGACCTTCTCAAAGAGGTTGCCAAGGACAGGCTCGTAGTCATGGTCACGCACAACCCTGAGCTCGCTGAAGAATATGCGAACAGGATAGTCAAGCTCAAGGACGGTAAGATCACAGATGACAGCAATCCGTATAAGCCTGAGGATGACGGCATCAAGCCCGTGCACAGGAACCTCGGCAAGGCTTCGATGAATTTCCTTACGGCGCTGGCACTCAGCTTCAATAACCTGTGGACAAAGAAGACGAGGACAGTGCTCGTATCTTTTGCAGGTTCCATCGGCATCATCGGCATCGCGCTCATCCTGTCGCTGTCGACCGGCGTTAATGTCTATATCAACGAGACGGAGGAGAAGACACTCTCGCAGTACCCGCTGCAGATATCGTCGTCTGCCGTGTCGATACTCACCATGATGACGGGCGGTCAGGATGCAGATTCCGATGCTTTCCAGGTCGCACCCGACGGAACGATCAGGGAGGTGCCGAGAGTCAATCAGATCCTGTCCTCGTTCAAGACGAACGATCTTACCGCGCTTAAGGATTACTTCGATACCGAAGCTCCCGAGCTCTACGGATATACAAACGGTGTCGAGTACTCTTATGATCTCGTTCCGCAGATCTACTATTACAATCCCGGCGATAACAAGTATAAGCAGGTCAACCCCAACAATGATTTTGCATCGATGGGACTGTCTGCTTCGAGCATGTTCTCTTCCGCTTACACGATGAACATCTTCTATGAGCTTCCCGAGTATGAGGAGCTCTATCAGGGACAGTATGACATCAAGGCAGGCAAGTGGCCCGAGAATTCCTCGGAGGCAGTACTCGTGCTCTCTTCAAAAGCGAGCGTATCCGACTTCATCGTCTATACTTTCGGCCTGCGTGATTCCGATGAGCTTAAGCAGATGATCGAAGACTTCGAAGAAGGCAATGAGACCACTCTCGTTGAAGAGACTACGGACTGGTCTTACGAAGACTTCCTCGGCGTTACCTTCAAGGTGCTCCCCGCATATGAGAAGTATAAGTACGATGATGTACACGATGTCTGGACCGACATGTCGAACGACGATGAGTTCATGATGGATGTTCTCGCAGGCGCACAGGACCTTAAGATCGTAGGCATTGTCATGCCCAAGGAAGGCGAAGACATCCAGATGCTGAGTTCCGGCATCTACTACTACAAGGACCTCATCGAGGAGCTCCGCGTGAAGTCCGAGACGGCAGAGATCGTTCTCGACCAGCTCGCAGACAAGGACATAAACGTTCTCACGGGCAATCCTTTTGATGACGAGGGAAATGATTTCGATCTGGGCGATATGTTCTCGATCGACGAGGACAAGATGCAGGAGGCATTCCAGTTCAACGAGGATGCGATGGAATTCGATTCGTCTTCGTTCAGCGATATGGACGGCATCGACTTTACGGGTTCCTTTGCAAATGCAATGCCCAACATGACGGCAACAGACATCAACTCACTCCTTAACGGCGTGCAGCTCAAGGTCGACGAAGATAAGATGCAGACTCTGATGCAGAACGTATTAACGGGATACATCACTTACGCTGCGACAGACCCGACGACCGACATCTCGAGCCTGCCGACCGCTTTCGAGACGTATCTTTCTTCAGACAGCGGCAAGGCTGTCATCAAAGAGCAGCTGATGAAGATCATCACATCAGGCAGCATCACGAGCATATCGCAGGATACGATGAACAATGCGTCACAGGCGATAATGACGGGCTTCATGCAGTACGCGCTGATGAACGGTTTGGACATAACGGACACATCCAAGCTGGGTGACTACTTCCAGGCATACGCTGCGACTCCCACGGGAAGCGCGCTCGTTGACGAGCAGATGGATCTGCTCCTTACCGAAGCGCTCAACAACGTAAAGATTACCGATGAACAGATGAGCGGATTTACGACGGCTCTCATCACCGGCTATATCGCATACGCACAGCAGAATGCTCTTCCGGATCCGACAAAGATATCTTCATCTTTCACCCAGTACATGAACACTCCGGAAGCACAGGCACTTATCACATCAGGTGCAATGGATGCCATCAACATGGATGAGATCGAAGGCGTCATAGCACAGAACATGAACGGCATGACGGCAGGCATTGCCGCGCAGATGGGTGTTGCGATGGAAGATGTTTTCGTGCAGATATCGGACAAACTCGCGGAAAACATCCAGGATGCGATGGAGGATACGTTCTCCGATATGGACGACCTGTTCTCAATAGACGAGGATGCTTTCGCGGAAGCATTCCAGGTCAACATGGACGAGTCGCAGATGCAGTCGTTCCTCGCGGAGATGATGAGCACCGGAGTATCGTCGGCAGAGAAGAACCTGTCCGATTTCGGCTACTGCGCAGAAGAAGACATCAGCTCGATCACGATCTACCCCAAGGACTTCGAGAGCAAGGATGCCATCGTAGCGATAATCAATGACTACAACGCCAGGGAGAAGGAAGCAGGCAACGACGGCATAACTTATACGGATATCGTCGGAGCGCTGATGAAGTCAGTAACAAGGATCGTAAACACGATATCTTATGTGCTCATTGCTTTCGTCGCGATATCGCTCGTCGTATCTTCGATCATGATCGGCGTCATCACATACATCAGCGTCCTGGAGCGCCGCAAGGAGATCGGTATCCTGCGTGCCATGGGCGCTTCCAAGAGCAACATTGCACAGGTCTTCAACGCGGAGACGGTCATCACGGGATTCCTCGCAGGATCCATGGGCGTCGGCATATCGCTGCTGCTCCTGATACCTGCAAACATCATAATCCACACGATAGGCGAGACCGATGCCATCAATGCGCAGCTGCCGCCTCTCGCGGGCATCATACTGGTGCTGCTGTCTGTCGTGCTGACTCTCATCGGAGGTCTCATCCCGTCAAAGACCGCATCCAAGCAGGATCCGGTTACGGCATTGAGAACGGAATAATACAGATCACAGAGTCTTAAGCTCTGTCTTGATCCTGTCGTTCTCGTCTATATACATAATAAGATAACTTTTATATGAACCGCCCCGGGGAAGCGAAATGCTCCCGGGGTTCATTATCCTTACGCCGGGTGCGGCGCCTGGCCAGGGCTGGACATAGAAGCGCGCAAAATCTTCCGCAAACTCACCTTCGCTGTCATAAGGAACATGCGTGTGTCCGAACAGGGCGATGTCGCACTTCTCTTCAAAAGCTGCAACGGCTATCGTGGTCAGGCCGTAGTTCACACGCTCGTGGTGTCCGTGACAGCAGTAGAAGCGGTGGCCGTGAAGTTCGAAGACGGATCTTCTTAGAAGATCGTTTCCCGAAGACTGGTAGTCGCAGTTGCCCTTTATGAATATGCAGGGAGTCTTGGGCGAACCCGCCCATGAAGCGACCTGGCGGGGATCGTCTTCTATGTCGCCTAAGTGGATGAACATGTCCGGCCGTTCCCTTTCGACAGCCGTCTTGAGGTTGGCGGACATTCTGTGTGAATCGCTTGCTATCAGAATCTTCATAAGGGGATTATCGTGCTTTAGAGTGTTTATTTCAAGGTCATAAAATGAGGGGGCTTGTTTATATTCTTTTTACAGTTTAATAAACCGACCTAAACAAATACGGACTATGATTAAGACAGATACCAAAATGTAAATGGGCAATGCGGAATCATTAGCATTTATACAGATAAGGAGATAAGATCATGGACGCAAAGACTATTGAAGAAGCTTTAAGAATATTCATGAAGGATAAGCGCATCACTCAGACCAAGATGGCAAGTGAGCTTGGCTATAAGACCGTGGCGGGAATCACGAACAGACTTGATTCATCCAAGAACAGCATGAGATTCGACATGGCATACAAGTTTGCAAATGTCATCGGATGCGACCTTGTCTTAAGAGACCGCACGAATCCCGAGAAGGAGATCGTGATCCGCGGCTACAAGTCAATGGACGAAGCCAAGTGATCAGCTCTTTCTGACGAACCAGAAAGCGGCATCCCACCCGGGAACGCTTCTGGTGCGGCGGATGAAGATACGGTAATCACTGTTAAGTTTTAAGATCTCCTCCGGAATAACAAACAGATCCTCACTTCTGTGATAGCACGAGACCATTAACACGGGCCCGTGCTTTTTTATTGTCTCTTTGCCCCCGCGGATCGCATCTAGCTCCGCACCTTCCACATCGAATTTGATGAAGCCGGCATCCTTGCCTTCCATAAGAGAATCTATGGATTCCAAAGAGACGGGCACGGTCTTTACTTTGTTGATGCCTTCTCCTTGTCCCGTGATGTTGCCAGACCTCGTTCCCCTTCCGTGAGAAGATGTCATAACGCCTTCGCCCTTGTGATCGGATATGAGCGCGTGAACGGGAGTTACCTTGCCTGCGTACTCTTCGCAGACTGCGCAAAGTTTCTTGTAGGAATGCCTTTCTGGTTCGACTGCCACAGCACCTGCCGGATCGGGCAGACTGGACATGTAGCGCTTAACGGTATCGCCGTTGTATGCACCGAGGTCGAGAAAATATGTGCCGGACTTAACCTGGCTTAAGAACTCCATCTCGTCATCGGGAGTCTCAGATTGCGTCAGATATTCCATCCTGCCGGTGAGTTTGTACTTTACATAATTGCTGAAGCAGGAACGCGAGATGTCATCTTCGAGAAGGTCGTATACTCTTTGAAGTCTGTCTTCATTCTTCCTCGCAAATCCGATGTCGAAAACAGCCTCTCCGCACACGGGCACATCGGGGATGAGTGTCTCGCAGATCCCGGAGATGCGTTCGATGTTGGAGAGCACTTCCGGTCTTGAAGAACCGAAACACACAAGGACGATCATGCCGTCTCCGAGGCGTGCCCGTGAATCATCGAAAGACTCCACTTTAAATCCGCGGAAGGTGCGGCTCCTTACAAAACCGTCGCTGGCGAAGACTGCCTTGATGCGGCCTGCCAGATCATGCGTTTCGAGAACGGATATGATCTTATCCGCACCGTCCCCCGTACCGTACAGTGCGATCGGTGCAGTCGAATTCTTAAGATACATCCACAGTTCTTCTTGTTTTATATCTAATAATCCCATTGCCTAAAAGATAACACAAATTTGTAATAGGGGTAATGTATAATACCAACCGTAAGGCTGCCAAACGGCAGTCGGAATAAATATGGAGGTAAAACATGGCAAAAAAGAAGATTGCATCCAAGATCGTTGCTTCGTCGTTGATCTTGTCGATGATTCTTGCTGCGACGGGATGTAACGGAAGCTCTCTTCCCGGACTCCCCGGCGCGAAAACGACCAAGAAGGCTACTGTCGTAGAGGAGGACTCGGTTTGGTATGATGCTTCAAGCGTAATCCTTGATCCGGGCATCGATACCAGCAGAGAGTTAGATTATACCTATTCCAGTTTTATCGGTGTCCTTGACGGCATGCTTTTACTGAGAACTCAGGGAAGCTATAAGACGCCCGATGATTTCGATTGGGAGACAGATGATTATTCCCTGTATTCGATCGACAAAGTCGTAGCATATGACACGGAAACAGGAAATACAAGTGACCTGATCGACCTTGTCAGCATGAGCGGCAATGACGGCGACACATACTATGGAGTCAGCGACATTAAAATCGTTGACGGCAAGCTTGTCGGCTCCATGTATGAATATGATGACAAGACATGGGAAGAATCACAGTCTGAATTTACGATCGATCCTGCCACGGGCGAGTGCTCTGATCCCGTACCGGTAGAGACTCAGGCTGACGGTGACAAGTATCTTGAGAATTCTGTCAAGATCGGTGACAAGACAGTTAATTTCTACTATGTCTACGACAACATGACTAATATGAGCACTTATGAGGTCTATGTCAAGGGCGATGACGGTAAGGAGAAGCAGCTTGATCTTAAGCTCGAAGATGAGATCTACGGTTTCTCATTTGTTTTCCCGATCGACGACAGCACTGCTCTGAGCAAGGCCTGGACTAACAGCGCTGATATCTATGTAATCGTTGATCTTGATAAAGGAACGGTCGAAGAAGCTGATCAGAAGGATTACGAATGGCTTGATGATGTCGGCTATATCTATGAAGGTCTTGAAGGCGAAGACGGCAAGATCTATACCGCAAGCTCTGACGGAATCTATGCGATCGACTTCAGTGCAAAAGATGCCGGAAAGGTCCTTGATTACAGTTCGGTCGGCATAAGCAGAGCACAGCTCGAGAACATGGATCTCGTAAGCTATTCCGACGACAAGATCGTTCTTGCCGGTTCTGCTTATAAGTACAATGCTTATGATACGAGCTGGGGCGGAGAGGACTATCAGGTCATTACACTCACAAAGGCTGACAAGAACCCCAACGCGGGCAAGACGATCCTTGAGCTCTATACACTCGGTGGTTATGCAGATAACTGCGTCTATGATGCCATCGCGGAATACAACAACGCAGATAAGGATTTCTTCATCCAGGTTACCGACGATTACGACCTCAACAAGTATTATGACGACTACAGCAACCTCAACAGCGAAGATGATTATGCAGAGGCTGATCTCGAAGTTATGTCCGGATTATCGGATGAGCTTGCAGTAGACCTTATCAACGGCGAAGGCCCGGATATCATCCTTAATGCCGCATCTCTCGGCCAGCTCAACAACGATAACTATCTTGCAGACCTCTCAGGATATATGAAAGAACTGGACAGCGACGAGTATTTCACAAACATAATCGATGCAAGCTATACAGACGGCAAGCTTTATCAGATTCCTTTCACATTCTATGTTAACGGCATCCAGACATCTTCCGACAATGCAGGTGCTTCAGGAGTCGGCTTCACGCTTGACGAGTACGTTGATTTTGTCGATGATGCATGTAACGGAACGGATCCTATCGGAAGCGGACAGAATGTCTATTTCCTCAAACTGTTCAATGAGTCTTCCTCAGATTTCATCAAGGAAGGAAAAGTTGATTTCTCAGGCGAGGAATTTGCCGCTCTCGCAGAATACTGCAAGGACAATGCTCCCGAGAAGTCTCTGTCTTATGACGAACTGTATCCCGATGACATGTATTATGAAGAAACCACCTATGCCGCAATGGCAATCACGACATACGGCCTCGGTGACTATCTGTATTACCTCAACAACATCGAAGGACGCGGAGATGCCATTCTCGGTTATCCTTCCGTTGACGGCAAGGGTCCTTCCGCAGCTCCCGGTTACTCTGCAGCTATCTCTGCTTCAGCAGTAGACGTTGATGCTTGCTGGGACTTCATCAAGACACTGCTCTCCGATGACATGCAGACAGAGATGGCTGAATCCGGATACAACGTTCTTAACAAGGCAGCATTTGATTCCGTTACTGATGCGGCTGTCGAATACTACAACGAGATGTATTCTGATGATTACATCTACGGTGTAGGAGTCGGCGCACCTTCCAAGCCGGATAAGTTCTCTGCTGACGACGCAGAAGCATACAAGGAGATAGTAGAGGGCATTACCGTAATGAACACAAGTGATGCTTCGATCTCCAAGATCATCTCCGAGGAGATGCCTGCATACTTCAGCGGTCAGAAGGACCTCGATTCCGTTATCGAGATCATGCAGGACAGAGTACAGAAAGTCCTCGACGAGAGAGGCTGATCTGCTCAAACCAAACAATAAAAAACGGGTTGCCTTCGGGCAGCCCGTTTTCATTTGAATTGTTAACGAGGATTACGATACCAGTTCGTTGATGGCATTCTGTTCGAGGCAGTAGCTTACGATACCGAGACCGAAGATATGCAGGAGCATGAAGAGGATAGCAGAGTTTCCGTTGGGTTCGCCCTTTGCCTGATCCAAGCCCTGGCCGATCTTGTAGTGCCAGTAGATGAGGTATAAGCCGCATGTTACGAGCGTGAGAAGGATAGCGATACCGCCATCCGGAAGACTCTCATCACCGGAGAGCTGCTTGACTTCCTCACTTATCTTGAAGATCCAGTAGTATAAGTAGATGCCGCATGTTACAAAGCCGAGGAGGATCGCTACGACGATGTTGCGGGGCTCGATGCCGTAAGCATTGCCGGGGATTGCTTTGCCCGTTTGTGTCTTGGGCTCCTCGTAGTAATCTGACTTGGATGCGTTATCCTGCTTTGTCTGATAATCAGATGAAGCGGCAGCGGCAGCAACGGGCACTGCAGCAGCTGCTGCAACAGGCTCCGGTTCAGCCGTTACGGGCTCTTTGAACTTCTCTACTTCTTCAGCAGAACCTGCCTCGGCAACCTTTGCAGGCTCCTCGGTCTTCTCAGGGAAAGGCATACCGCATGTCTCGCAGAACTTTGCATCATCCATGTTTTCTGCGCCGCATGAATTACATGTTTTCATTACAATATCTCCTTTTATTCCATATTCAGGACCAAAGTCCAAAGAAGATAATAAAATATGTTCCCTTCATTTGCAACATTTTCACAGTCCGGTCTGTATATAGGGTACAAGCCACGATAACTAGGAGGGTACAAACCATGAAATACAGAAAGTTTTTGATCTCTGCCGTAAGCGTTACGGCGGCTTTGACACTTTTTGCAGGCTGTGCGGCACAGTCCGGAAGCAATTCCAAGAACAAGAAAAATGATGATTACGAGCCTGCCACAACAACGGCAGCATGCGAAGAAGATTATTATTACTGCGAGGAGACAGTCGGATATTACGATGACTGGGCAGACAGCAGCACAAGCGGTCTCAGTTATAAGTCAGACGGGTCTGTGGAAGCGGCAGCCGGAGATGGGGATTATGCCGACTATGAATACGACTACAGCGACGACTACTATTATGAAGATGTCTCGGCAGATTCAAGTTCCAACGGCAAAGTCCTTGACCCCGAAGTCGAGAGGCTTCTCATCAGAACCATCAGTATGGACGTCAAGACAACCGCTTATGATGACCTTTGTAACAATGTTACCGCCAAGATAAACGAGTACGGCGGCTATATCGAATACTTAAGCGCATACGGCACCGGCGAAGATGACGATATGAGATACGCTTATTACACGATCAGGGTTCCCGCCGACAAGCTCGACGCACTCGTAGATTCTCTTGACGGTACCTGCACAGTCGTAAGCAAGAGCGAGAGCACATCAGACGTCACACTCGACTATGTTGATACACAGTCATATCTCGCAGCTCTCGAGCTCGAGGAAGAGCAGCTCATGGAAATGCTCGATGAGGCAAAGGATCTCGATACCATCCTCGTTCTCCAGAACGAACTTACGGACGTCCGTTATGAGATCGAATGGGCAGAATCAAGCCTCAGAGTCATGGAAAACCAGGTAACATATTCAACACTCAATCTCAGCATCACGGAGATCACTCCCGAGAAGGCTCAGGAAGAAGAAGAGGAGAAGATCGAAGAGCAGGAGAAGGAGACAAAGCCGGAGCCTACATTCGAAGAAGAGATAGCAGAGACATTCAACGAATCCGTCGAGAATGCCAAGGAGTTCTTCAAGGAATTATTCCTCAGCCTGGTATCCGTAGCGATCATCGTAGTACCGGTAGCAATAATAGTCATAATCGCAGTCATCATCATCTGCGTTAAGCTTCATAAGCTTAAGAAGGCCAAGAAAGCCCAGAAGGCATCTGCCAAGACCGAAGAAGAGAATATGGACCAGATTAAGAAGGAGGAGAGGGACTGATTACCACTTAAACAGGCTGTAATCGCAGGATGATGCAAAAGCGTTCCAGCGGTCCTTGCCGCACCCGATATCATCATAGACCGCGCAAGTCTTGAAATCTCCCATACGGGCACCGCGGCAGGCAGCGGGAACATCATCGAAGACAAGAGCTCCGCCGGGAGCAACCATATTCCCCATGGCATTGATGTAGTCAAGAACCTTGAGGAATATGTCCGGCGAGCTCTTGTCTGTATTTTTGCCTGTATCTTCGAGCGTGATCACCGCGTCAAAGAGTTCCAGGATCCCGTTCTTGCGAAGAGAATTAAATGCGTTCACGCGGTTAAGCGCAGTCGCGACGCCGAGCTTAAAGCCGGAGTTTTTTGCTTCCTTAAGATAATCGAGAGCACCTTCCTTAAGTTCTACTTCATTCTTGTAGAACTCGCCGACCATCGCATTCCAGGTGTCCATTACTTCCTGAGGCGTAAGAGGGATCTTGTATCTGTCCACGGTAAACTTAGCGGCATCTTCTATCGAGACGCGCTTTACCATGTCCGTGTATTCGGGTGTCACTTCATGACCATAGCGCCCGAGGAATTCGATATCGACCTGATTCCAGACATTCATGGAATCAAGAAGCGTTCCGTCGAGATCGAAGATAAGAACAGAGATGCCCTTGCTCTTCAGAGCGGAAAGGGAAGGATAGCAGCCGTTTTCCATCAGCTCATGTAATCGAGTTTGCCCTTGAGCGAATCAAGTGCAGCCTGCTTCTTCTTCTCGAATTCTACCTTGTTGTTCTCGATGAGGTTATTGCCGTAAGAATCGATGGAGACTACGAGAGGTCCGAACTCTTCGACCTTGAGCTTCCACATCGCTTCGGGCATGCCGAGATCGAGCCACTCGACGCCCTGTGTCTCGACGCACTCTTCAGCGGCAACTACCGCGCAGCCGCCGGGGAAGATGGTGTGGATCGCACAGTTGTCGATGCAGCCCTGTGTGGTCTTGGGACCCATGCCGCCCTTGCCGATGATTATTTTCGTGCCGGTTGCTGCGAGAAATTCCGCCTCGGCCTTTTCCATTCTCATGGATGTGGTGGGGCCTACGCTTATTACCTTATACTTGTCTTCTTCGCCTTCCCCGGAGATCTTCTTCATGATGGGACCTGCGTGGAAGATGGCCTTGCCCTTGAGATCAACGGGCGGCTCCTTGCCGGAAACGACCACTCTGTGATGAACGTCGTCTCTGCCCGTGACTATCTCGCCGGTGAGATAGATGACATCACCGATGTGAACCTTCTTTATGTCTTCGTCCGTTACCGGCGTCGTGAAATGGAATATGCTCATAACGTGACTCCCTTGTGTGTGAAGAAATCATAAGTGAAATCGGGTGAGATCGTAATGCCTGCTCTTCTGTGTGCCCAGCATGCCGTGCTCATCCCGACTGCGAGCGTGGCGGGGTGACGCGCTGCCTGCTCGATGTTTACTCCCATGACGGAGAGCTTTCCGCCGAATCCGCCGGGGCCTAATCCTATGGAGTTAAGTCCGTCTTCGATGTCCTTTTCCATCTGTGCCGCTTTGGGGTTTGGATTAGTGGAACCTACCGGTCTGAGCAATGCCTTCTTCGAAAGCTTTGCAGCGACCTCGGCCGAGCCTGCGATGCCGATACCAACGAGGCAGGGAGGGCATGCATTGACGCCGTATGTCGTCATCTGGTCGAAAACTGCTTTCGCGACTCCGTCGTATCCTTCAAGGGGCATAAGCACCTTCGCGAAACCGGGGAGCGAACATCCGCCGCCTGCCATGTAGAAATACAGCTCGAGTTTGTCTGAACCCGGCACGAGTTCCCAGTCTATCCAGGGGATCTTGTGACCGATGTTGTTGCCTGTATTGAATTCGTCGAAGACCTCGACTGCGTTGTGCCTCAGGGGCGCTCTGACAGTCGCTTTCTTTACTGCTTCTATGAGTGAGGGTTCAATCTCTTCGAGGTAAGGAAAACCCGTTCCGACTCTTGCAAAGAACTGCGGGAGACCGGTGTCCTGACAGGAAGGGCGGCCGAGCTCGTCAGCCATCTTCATGTTCTTCTCCATTACATCGTATATGCTCGGAGCAAAACCTTCAGTCTCTTCTTCTTTCATCTGTGCAAGTCTCGTCTTAACATCATCGGGAAGATGGCCTGCCGAGTGGCAGATGAATGATGAGACGAGATCTGAGAGGCGCTCTACAACTTGAGTGTCGCAAGACATATCCTAACCTCCAAAGTGAAAACTATAGGTGTAAGTATAACATTATTGATACACGCCCAAATAGCAATTATAATTTACATAATAAACGAAGGCAGGAAAGTGTAAGGAATGTTCTCGATTGCAAGAAAACTCGCAAAAAAACAGACCAGGGTGTTCATCGAGAAGTGCACCGAGTCTGACACGCCCAGACTTGCCGCTGAAGTTTTTCCCGGCGATGTTACCGTAGAAAGCGACATCGTCTACACGGAGACTCCGAACAAGCTCGTATACGACCTTTACAGACCGTACGATGTGTCCGGCCAGAAGGATTGTTTCATTCTTATTCACGGCGGAGCTTTCGTCTACGGAACAAAGGAGAACGACAAGAACTTCGGCATGCATCTCGCGCGCACCGCGCAGATCCCAGTCATTAACGTTAACTACACTCTCATGCCTGATGCGGACATGTCGCAGATCATCAACGAGATCTTCCGCGCCATGAACCATGCATCAAAGACATACGGTTTTACAAAATTTCACACCGTCGGAGACTCGGCGGGAGCAAATCTTGCTTACCTCACGGCGCTTGCCGCCAGAAACAGACATGTCGCGCACGAAGTCTGGGTCTTCGAGAAGCTCAAGGTTTCAGTGGAATCCGCCGCCCTCATTTGCGGTGCTTTCAGGAATGACAGAAAGACATGGCCGGGTATCTATTTCGAGAAGGAGATGCCTTCCAAGACCGAAGCCCGCCGCCTCCCGGAATTCGTATTCAATCTCATTTCCATTGGTGTTAAAGATCCGGGGCTCAAAGTCTGCATGATAACATCCGACGAGGATCTTCCGCATTGCCGTAAGGATACGCTTGATCTCAAAAAGGCTCTCGAAGAAGCAGGCATAGAAGCGCCCTTATATGATGCACAGAGCACCGTAGTTGACGGCCAGAAACTTGATTGTGGACATGTGTTCTGCATTGCGCGTCCCGAGTGGCCTCAGGGCGTTAAGTCATTACAGCTTATAAGCGATAATTTCTGCAGAAGGTGATCAGTCTTTAGTCTTCTCGTAGAAGCTGTTGATAAGCTTTGATATGGGCTTATAGACGAAGAACGTGATCAAAGATACGACAGTTCCCTTGAACAGATTGAACGGTACGAATCCTATCAGGAGGAGTTTGAGCTCCGTGTCGATCGCGGGGTTGACCGTCTGTGTCCAGGCAAGGATGTCTTCCAGGCTCTGTCCCAGTACCGATGCGTAGAGGGGAAGGTTGATGAATGCGTTTACCGGAACTGCGATAACCGCAAGTGCCAGAGTGGCAAGAGCCATCGAAGCGACTGCGCCTTTTCTTGTGCGGTTCTTTCTGTAGATAAGACCTGCCGTGCCGACGAAGATGGAACCCGTGATGAAGTTGCTCATCTCACCGATCGCCATGGTTCCTGTCCAGGGAAGGTGGATGAGGTTCTTGAGCAGTTCGATGATGATGCCGTATACGGGGCCTAATGCGAAAGTCGCGATGAGGACCGGAACCTCGGAAAAATCGAACTTGAGGAACGGGGGCATCAGCGGGAGCGGTATCTCAAGAAACATGAGAGCGGCTGCAAGGCCTGAGAAGATGGCGGTCGTCGTAAGGCGCACGATAAAACGGCGGCGATCCGCACCAATGGTGTTATTGGAATCAGACATGGTATTCACTTCCTTTCATCCGGACTTTACCGTCGGCCGCAGAATCTCACTGCGTCTGCCATGCTCGTAAGATTTTACATGGCTTGCGGGCTCCCGTTATTCCATCGGTTACCGCCGGTCGGAGAATCACACTCCGCCTTGGATCACACTGATTATACTATCGAATATGGTTTTGTAAACAGTTATCTGTCTTTGTATTCTTCACAGGTCTGCGCATAGTTCTCGGGCGTGCCGATATCGATGCACTCACCGTCGCCCTTGTATGCATAGACGGGCATGATCTTGTACAGCCAGGAAGGGAAGTTGCCGGGAGCATCCGGGGGATTGCCTTCTGCTATGTACCTGTCGAAAAGGGGGATTATATCCTTTCCGTAGAAATAAGCTGCATAGATGCCCCACTCGGTCTTGGGCTCGGAAGGCTTCTCCACCATGTCGAGCACTCTGCCGTCTTCTGCGATCTCGGCGATCGCGAGCTTCTTTCTTTGCTCAATATCGGGAACGTTGATCGCAATGAGCGTGGGTGCGTTCTTCTCCTTGAAGAATGCGTACATGTCGGTAAGAGAATAAGTGAAGATATTGTCGCCTGCGAAGACGGCAAGGTCCTCGTCGATATTCTCGTGCTTGATCGTATAGATGATGTCGCCGATGGCGCCTAAGCGGTTCTCGTTATTTGTCGTGCCGTCGTCAAGGACAGTGATAGGAGCCTTAGCTGTCCTGTCACATGAATCGGCCCACTCGCCGAACTGTCCTGCGAAGCGGGAATTGGTAATAAGGATGATGCGGTTTACATCCGGAAGCTTGTCGATCTCATCGATTATATAGTCGATGATGAGCTTCTTTCCGAGGGGAAGCAGAGACTTGGGTTTATCCTTCGTGAGAGGGTAAAGCCTTGTGGCATATCCTGCTGCAAGCAAAATCGCTATCATGTCAAATTCTCCTTACTTATTGCCGAGTAGTGCACCTATTATACCCTATTTATCGGACAAAAGTTTGCTATAATAAACGCGTATTAAAAAGCATTCCACATAAAGGGGTAAATAATGGATATTTGTGCAGTAGTTATGGCGGCAGGCAAGAGCACGCGCATGAAGTCAAAATATTCCAAGGTCGTACATCAGGTATCAGGCAAACCGATCATCCAGTGGGTGGCGGATGCCCTTTTCGATTCCGGTTGTATGGAGCAGGTATATATAGTAGGTGAGCAGCAGGATGAGATAAGGACCGTATTGGGCGAGAACGTCGCATATGTCCTTCAGGAACAGCAGCGCGGAACCGGTCATGCGGTCGCGCAGGCAGCTCCTTTTCTCGAGGGAAGAGACGGACTTACGATAGTCCTTCCCGGCGACTGCCCCATGGTATCCGCTGAGACGATAGGCAAAGCGCTCAAGGCTTTCGAAGATGCAGGAGATGACTGCGCCGCAATCATTATTACTGCTGAAGCAGACGACCCGACGGGTTACGGCAGGATCGTAAGAGGCGAAGACGGCAATGTAACAGGCATCGTCGAGCACAGGGACTGCACCGAAGAGCAGCTCAAGATAAGAGAGATCAATTCTTCCATGTATGTCTTCAAGACACCTCTTCTTCTGTCCGCATTGGGCAGGATCGGTGCCAACAATGCCCAGGGCGAATACTATCTGACAGATACTATAGGCATCCTTATCGGCGACGGCTATAAGGTCGGTGCCGTCATCTGTGATTTCGACGATACGAGAGGAGTCAATGACTGCGTACAGCTGTCCGAGGTACAGGCGATCATGAACAGACGCATCCTCAACAGACACATGAAGAACGGCGTTCAGATCGTTGACCCTGCGACGACATGGATCCACCACGCAGTCGAGATCGGCAACGATACGATCATCCTTCCGGGCACGACGCTCATGGGCAATACCGTTATCGGCCACGACTGCATCATCGGAGAGAATTCGAGGATCGACTGTTCCGAGATAGGCGACGGCACTTCCATCGACTATTCGGTAGTAGCACAGTCGACTGTCGGCAAGGACTGCCGTATCGGACCCTTCTCACACATCAGACCTAACTGCACCATCGCAGACAATGTTACCCTCGGTGCGTATGTAGAGGTCAAGGAATCCACGATCGGTGAATACACCAGAGCGCGCCACCTCACATACATCGGCGACTCCACGGTAGGTAAGAACGTTAACTTCGGATGCGGTACGGTCACCTGTAACTTTGACGGTCAGGACAAGGCCGGATGTACCGTCGAGGACAACGTGTTCATCGGAGGCAACTCGAACATCGTATCCTCTGTCGTTCTCGGCAAGGATTCATATATCGCTGCAGGTTCCACGATAACATCAGACGTACCTGCGCTCTCACTCGGTATCGGAAGAGCACAGCAGGTCAACAAGGACAACTGGGTATCGGAGAAGAGCCGCCTCAGAGGAGAGAACTACATCCGTCTGGACAACAAGCGTTCGGAGGTCTGATCAGCTTATATGTGGCTTATCGCAGGACTCGGCAACCCCGGGAAAAAGTACATGTATACATGGCATAACATGGGTTATCTTGCGGTAGACATGCTGGCCGAAAGGAACGGATTCTTCCTCGATAAGGACAAGTTCAACGGTATGTACGGCAAGGGTAAGATCAAGGGCGAGGACGCCGTCATCATCAAGCCCACCACCTTCATGAACAACTCGGGCGAGTGTATCGTGCCGGCCTCGAAATTCTTCAAGATCCCGGCAGATCACATCATCGTCGTGTATGACGACATAGATATCGCCAAGGGTACGATCCGCGTCAGAGAGAAAGGTTCTGCGGGAACGCATAACGGAATGCGTTCGTGCATACAGCACCTCGGTACGGAGTTGTTCCCCCGCGTAAGGATCGGCACCGGTCCCGTGCCGGAGCATTTCGAGCTTATCAATTATGTGCTGACCGATGTTCCCAAGGAAGAGCGGGTGATGATGAACGATGCGTTTATCAAGGCCTGCGAAGCGATAGAAGAAATGGTGTCAGATGGAAAAAAGGATTGAAGAGATTCTTGACCTCATAACGAGGGATAAAACACTGACAGACAGTCTGGCTCAGGCACAAAAGCAGGGAAAACACCTTAACATCACAGGTTTTGCAAGAGAGCAGAAGGCGTATGTCATAGCTGCTCTGGCAAGGCTTTCCGGAAGAAAGCCGGTGGTCATAGTTCCCGACAGTGCAAGGGCCAGAGAGATGGCCAAGGGACTGAATGCCTTTACCGAGGGCGGCGTGTCCGTGCTTCAGCCGTCGGAGATGTCTTTGGTTACCGCCGAAGCTGCATCAAGGGATCTCGAACTGTCGAGATGCGTCTCGCTGTCTAACATCATTACGGGAGATTACGGCGCGGTCGTCATCGCATCGGGCGCGCTCCTTAACAAGCTCGAACCTGCCAAGAAGTTCAAAAGAAGGATACTTACCATCAAGACAGGCAAGCCTGCCCCGCAGGACGACCTCCTGCTGTATCTGAGGACAAACGGCTACGAGCGCGTGCCGCAGGTATCGCAGCCCGGCGAGTATGCCTGCCGCGGAGACATCGTGGATGTTTTCGTTCCCGGATGTCAGGACCCGTACAGGATCAGCCTGTTCGATGACGAGGTCGAGAAGATCAAGAGTTTCGACCGCGAGACGCAGAGGTCCGTCGAGACATTGGACAGCGTAAGGATAGTGCCTTCAGGAATATTCGCTTTTACAGACAAGAAAGAGGCGGAAGATGCCGCTTCAAAGATCACTGCCCGCGCAGAAGAAGACATTTCCCGCATGAAGGGCAACACTTCCGAATCTCGCAAGGCAGCAGAACTTCTTACAAGGACCGCGGAAGCGGATGCTATGAAGATCACGGCCGGCACGGAGCCTTCGGGTATCGCCAGATGGATCGGAGTGATCCTTAAAGATCCCGCGTGTGTACTCGATTATCTTGATTACAACGAGAACATGTTCTTTGCGGATGAGATGATTGACATCGACGCGAGGATGAACGGTTATGCGGGCGAATATGCGCAGCGCTGCCAGGAGTCTTTCATGATAGGCATGGCACCTACCTGCGCGCCTTCCGCGATGCACAATCTGAGCAACATCATGAAGCGAATAGACGGTATAGAAGATGCCGTTACGACAAGCTGTCTGCAGGCTGCAGGCAACGGTCTTCCCGGAGGCATCTCATGTACCGTGACAGGACTTCCGTCAGACAGTTATGCAGGACGTAACGATGACCTTGCAGCGCTCATAACCAAAGACGGCGGCAAGTCTGTCTATCTCATGGCATCGTACGGAAAGCGCACGGATTCGCTTAAGGCGAGACTTGCCGAGACAGGATGTTTCGCCGAGGTGACGGACTGCGCGCTGCCGGCAGGATTCTCATATCCCGCGCTTGGCATAACACTTCTGGGAGAGCAGGAACTCTTCGGTTCTGACAGGATAGTAAAACCGAAGAAAAAGGGCGGCAACAGGATCGCATTCTTCTCTGACATCCATCCCGGCGATTACATCGTTCACGACACATACGGCATCGGCCGTTACGAAGGTCTGGTCAACAAGAAGGTCGGCGAGATCCGCAAGGATTATCTCAAGATCGTCTACGCCAAGGACCAGGTCTTATACATCCTTCCCGAGAACATCGACATGCTCCAGAAGTATGTCGGTCCGGGTGACCGCGAACCGAAGCTAACAAGGCTCGGAGGCGACGAGTGGAAGAGGTCCGTATCGCGTGCAAGAGAGTCGATCAAGAAGGTCGCTTATGACCTCCTCAAACTCTATGCCGCAAGGTCAGTAAGCAAGGGCTTTGCCTGCGATCCGGACGACGAGAACCAGAGGCTGTTCGAAGAGCGTTTCCCGTTCGTCGAGACCGAGGACCAGGCACGCGCGATAAGAGAGATCAAGGCGGACATGGAGTCGGAACTTCCGATGGACAGACTCCTTTGCGGAGATGTCGGTTTCGGAAAGACCGAGGTCGCGTTCAGGGCGATGTTCAAAGCTGTCATGAACGGAAAGCAGGTAATTCTTCTTGCACCCACTACGCTTCTCGCCCAACAGCATTACGATAACTTCAGGGAGCGCTGCAAAGGCCTTCCCATCAACGTCAACACCGTTCTTCTGTCGAGGTTCGTTACGCCTGCAAAGATAAAGGAAAGCCTGCAGGACATCGCGAAAGGAAAAGCCGACGTCATCATCGGAACGCACAGGGTATTATCCAACGATGTGCGTCCGCCTCATCTCGGACTTCTCGTGGTTGACGAGGAGCAGCGCTTTGGCGTTAACCACAAAGAGAAGATCAAGTCGATGAGAAACAACGTCGATGTCTTGACTCTTTCTGCGACGCCGATACCGAGAACGCTCAACATGTCTCTTGCCGGCATCAGGGATATGTCGATGCTGGTGGAAGCACCCTTTAACAGGCGCGAGGTCCAGACATATGTCATGGGATACGACGAGCAGATAATCGTGCAGGCATGCATGCGTGAGATATCGAGAGGCGGTCAGGTCTTCTATCTTTATAACCGAACTGCGAACATCGATCTTGTTGCAAGAAATCTTGCAGAACTCATGCCGGATGCGAGGGTAATATATGCGCACGGACAGATGGGCGAGAGGGAATTGGAGAACATCATCGCGGACTTCATCAAGGGCAAGTATGACATCCTCGTATGCACCACGATAATCGAGAACGGCGTGGACATGCCGAACGTTAACACGCTCATCGTGGAAGATGCGGACAGGTTCGGCCTGGCGCAGCTCTACCAGCTCAAGGGCCGCGTCGGAAGATCCGACAGACAGGCATATGCATACATCACATACGATGCATCCGCACCTCTTAAGGAAGAGGCGTCGAAAAGGCTCGAGGCCATCCGTGAGTTCACGGAACTCGGCTCCGGCGTCAAGGTCGCGATACGTGACCTCGAAGTGCGCGGCGCTGGAAGCCTTCTCGGTGCAGAGCAGCACGGACAGATGGATGTCATCGGTTACGAGCTCTACTGCAGGATGCTCGACGAAGAGATCAAGGCGATGAAGAACAAGGGTGAAGATGTTGATTTCAATGTCATGCCCGAACAGGAGGATACTTCCTTTGTCGTCGAAGTCGATTACGACGCATACATACCTTCGTCTTATATCGAAGACGAAGCGGGACGCATGACGGCTTACAGAAGGATAGGTTCCATCAGAAGTTTCAAGGATTACGATGACTTCCTCGATGAGATCTGTGACAGATATGGCCAGCCTCCCGCAGAGATCTACATACTTGCGGGCATAGCGCTCACGAGAGCGGAAGGAAGACGTCTCGGGTTCACCAAAGTCTCCATCAACAATACCGGTGTCAGGTTCTATCTCAATCCCATGCTCCAGCTCGACATGCAGGCGATGGGCGCACTGTTCGGAGATAATTATTACGGCGCAAGATGTCAGATCAATGCGACGGGCGCATTCCCGTTCATGCAGTTCAAGCCTTCGTCCGTCAGCCAGTCCAAAACAGTGGAAGAGATAGTCGGTCTGCTCAAGCTCCTGAGCGACAACAAAACCGGTGAAACTGTGGCATAATAATTGTCAGCATGCTCCAATAGTCTAATGGATAGAATAGCGGTTTCCGGTACCGTAGATGCGGGTTCGATTCCTGCTTGGAGCGCCACGTTCGCACCCCCTTGCCTTACTTAGGTCCTCCGCGCTGCGCTTGTGCGGAAATCGTAAGGCAAGGGGGTGTTCTCTTAGTAGTAGTGATTAGTTCAAAAATAAAGGCCGATCCAAGTGGACCGGCCTTGTGTTTTTAGTTGGTCTTGATTTAGTCTGCTTTCTCGAATACGAGATCAAGTTTCTCGCCGCCTGCCATGTCCATTTCATCGTCTATGGATAACAGGATCTTTCCGTCATCATACTCGCCATCGAAAGGGTCACCGTTGTCGCTGTCGAAAGTGATGGTGGTTCCGTCAATAGTGTATGTACCATTGTCAGAGACTTCAAAATCTTCAGTAAATGCAGTCTCCATCATGGAAGCGAGCATGTCATCTACCAAAGCCTGATAGTCATCGTAACCAAGGAGTACGGCATACTCTTCGAGTTCATCGGGATCACTTGTTCCAAGAACTTCATACATCAGGTTATCAATGTTGTTTTCAATGAAGGATGTAAAATCAGATGCGAACTTATCAGAATCCAGAGAGATCTCATAATCACCGTCATCCATGATGAGAGTAAAATACATATAAATCTCTCCGTCTAACACATCATCCGAATCAAAGCTGTCTTCCAGGATACCGGTAAGATCAAATTCAGCTTTCCATGTTCCGTCGATGAGAGACTTCTCTTCGAACTCAAGATCGTCGGGATCCTTTGCGTTCCAATTGACTGTAACCTGACGCATGCCGTCTTCTGAGATGAAAACATACTCAGCTTCGGACTTGTCATCTGCGATGTCGTCATCCTCGAGTTCGAACTCGTCGTCGAACTCTTCTTCCAGTTTTTCCTGCAGGTCTTTCTCCGAAGGCGGCTCGACTTTCTTGCAAGCAGCGAGGCCGAGGATCATTGATGCTCCCAGCAGGATTGCCAGTGTCTTTTTCATTTTTGTTTCCCCCTTATTCCGTTTTTATGTTTGATCAGATTCCCAGATCTGCTGTTGTGTAATAGCCTGAGTCGATAAGAACCTGCACGTAGTTTGACTTGTCAACAAATACAGGCTGACATGCATATGTCGGTACGGTCTTAACCCCGTTATTAAAGGTAACGGTGTCATTTACATCCACATAATCTCCGGAACAGATCTGGTCGGCCATGATACTAACCTGATTAGCCAGAGTGCGGGTGTCCTTGAATACAGACATTGCCTGCTTGTCGTTAATAATGTTCTGAACATTTAAGATATCGCAGTCCTGTCCGGTGATGACCGGATATGAGCCTAGATAATTCGCTGCGAGTGCATTCTCTACGCCTAATGCCGTTGAGTCGTTCGAGCAGAGCCAGGCATCTATCTGCGTGCCGTCTGCGTAATATAAATTGATGATATCTTCTGCTCTGTCCTGAGCATTTTCTGTTTTCCAGTTTGCTGTAGCCACTTCGTAAAACTCTGTCTGTCCCGAAACAACGACAAGCTGCCCGTCGTCAATATAAGGATTCAGGACATCCATAGCTCCCTGATAGAAGAAGAGTGCGTTGTTGTCGCCGGGGTCTCCTGTCGTAATCTCAATGTTGTATGGACCTGCTCCGTAGTCAAGACCGAGGGCACTTTCAATATATTCACCCTGCAGCTGACCGACCATGTAGTTGTCGAATGTAACATAGTAGTCGACCGTGTCCGACTCCAAAATGAGACGGTCATATGCGATAACGGGGATGTTCAAGGCTTCTGCATCTTCAAGAGCTTCACCGAGTGAAGAGCTTTCGATAGCAGCGATGATGAGAACATCACAGCCTGAGTTAATCATATTCTCGACTTGTGAAATCTGTGTAGCTACGTCGTTCGCGGCATACTGAAGATCCACTTCGTAGCCTAATTTTTCGAGTTCCAACTTAATACGCTCGCCGTCCTGATTCCATCTCTGGAGATCCTTTGTGGGCATGGACACGCCGATCTTAAAGCCGTTTGTTTGCGTGTCTATAGAAGGGTCGGGCTCGACTGAAGGATCAGGTTCGATCGTTGGGACAGGCTCGACCACATCTGTACCAATCTCCTCTTTATCGAAATCAAACTCGTCGGGATCATCCGCGCTCCAGGTAACGGTTACTATGAGCGTGCCGTCCTTGGATACGAATACCCACTCGGCTTCCGAACCGTCTTCGGCTATGTCTTTGGAATCCAGATCAAACGGCTTGTCATATTCGTCTTCGACAGCCTCTTTTACATCACGCTTGGAAGGAACCTCGACCTGCTTTTTGCAGGAGGTCATCCCAAACATAAAAAAGAGCATGGACAGAGTGAGCAATAGTGCTGTAGTTTTCTTCATTACCTTATCCCCCAAGTCCGGCAGAGTAACCTATCTTCATTGAGACAATTATAGCAAATCTATTTGAGAAGGGGATAGGACCGGCAGGTTATGTTACCTTGCCGTCGAACAGACCTGCTTTTCTCTCGAGAACGATATTCTTGATCTTGTAGACAACAGATGCACTCACGATGGTAGCTGCCGCTACAGCCGCAAGGTAAACTCCGATCCCGTAGTTTTCGTACAGGAAGTACAGCTTGTCTATCATCAGATAGTTGAGCATTATCACTTCAAGAGAGATCTTGCCGAGGAACTTGATGACGGGATTATTGATCCTGATCCTCGACATAAGGGTAACGAGGAATGTCAGGAAGATTATCTCGAACAGAGTCTCCTGACCAAGACCTATGAGCTTATCAAGGATCGGATTCTTGGAGTTGAAATACTCTGACCAATAGATGGAATTGTTGATCAGATTCCTGTGAATATAATCCATCACGACGAACAGAACGGACGAAGCTATCAGGAGTGATGCAAACGCTTTCTTGATAATCTTTTTTATCCGTTCTTCCTTATATGCATAGAGCATTCCCAGAGGGAACATCAGTATCGTGTTGTACCACCACTCTCCCTTGAACCAGTAAGACATTACACCCGTTTGGGCATGACCGGAGAACAGACCTATCGTCATCATGATAAGGACTATGCCGGTCATGATGAGTATACCGGTAAGAGGCTTTTTCACCTTCGCGAAAACAAGTCTGAAGGCAACATACAGTATCATGATCTCGACTGCGAACCACATCTCGTTGTTGACCAGGAAGATGCCGAAGAAACTGCAGATGACTTCTCCGAATCCGAAGTGCTTGCGGAAGAGGATGTTGTTTACCAATGCATCCGTGAGATAGATGTAATTGCAGATGAAGAACGGAACAAGAACAGTGAAGATCCTTCGTCTCATGAATCCCTTGATGTAGTTGTCATCGGTCAGCCTGCGCTTCATAAGACCGAAGCCCGAACAGAAGAAGAAGAAGGCTACCGCCAGGATTCCGTAATAGTAGAAGAACATCATATCTTTCGCGTTGATATGGTTCGCATCAAGTGCAACGACTGTCTGATGGAACAGGATGAAGACAGCCAGAGCGCCCTGGATCTCTTTGCACGATACGCGGTCAAAGAAATTCAAGTCATCTGCAGGCCTCTTCTTTACGCCGGCGAGAAGGAGCGCAGCCAGAACAGCTATACAAATGTAGAAAACGATAGTGAATTCCACCTGTTACTCCTTCCTTACCTTAGTAAGCTGATGACGTTCAGCGTTAACGATATTAAAAGCAGAGTTATGACTATCAGGATTATAATGATAAATCTGCTTTTTTCCTTCTTGTGCCTGATCTCTTCTTCGCCCAGTTCGACGGAAGCATTGATGAGATCCTTTGCTTCCTCGCGTGTCATTGTGACGTCTTCGTCCTGCCGCTCGCCGGCAAGGAGCTCCATTATGGAGACGTCCAGCAGTTCGGATAAGGGTTCAAGCATTGAGATGTCGGGAAAACTGAGGCCACGTTCCCACTTGGACACCGCCTTGTCTGTTACGTTCAAGGCATCAGCAAGTTGCTTCTGGGTCAAACCCTTTTCTTTACGCAACTCGGTTATCAGTTGTCCTGTTCTTTCTTTGTCCATTAAGACGTATTACCTCTGGTAACAGTAATGATAACCGAGATGCCTGCCAAATACAAAACCTGCGGGATTGAGTATGGGGCTGCAAAGATATTTCTTTTTCAGCCCCCTCAATTCCTATTGCCACCACAAATGCGGTTTGGACTTATTTCTTAGTGCTGATGACAGCATTCTTGATGTTCTTGTACAGGTACGCACCCACTGCGGTTACGGCGAAGATAAAGACAGCGCCGTACTTGCCGAAGAATTTATCGTTATCCGTCATTACGAACAGCATCAAGGTGAACATGTGCATGATGTAGATCGTAAGCGAACACTCGTGGCCGAGCTTCTCTGCGAACGTGCCCTTGCCGAAATCGGGATACTTGAGGCACAGAAGGACTATCACATACAGAAGAATCTCGCAGCTTGCGAAAGGCACCGCGATGCCCTGCTCGTATCCGTTAAGCTCGAAGATCGCCGTAACACAGCATATGGCAAACAGTGTCCAGAGGACCAGAGCCGAGTACGTGTGGCCTAAGATCTTCTTCTCGTACCTTCTTATCAGCATACCCATCATGGTGTAGCCGAGACCTACGAAAAGAGCGTTTCGGAGCTGGTAAGGTTCGCCTACGCCCATATGCATCAGTATGCAGTATGCGGCAACGAGGGCAGGCGCTGCGAACATCGCATATTTGAGGACCTTCAGTTTGTTAAGCAGCAGCATGATGAGAAGTGCATACAGGAGCGAACCGAGGAACCAGAGGTGCTCTGAGAACGGCGAGAAGTTATACAGCAGGAAGTCGGTTATGGACTTGACCGTGAAGTACTTCTTCATACCGTTGAGGTTTCCTGTGGAGACCCACTCATATACTGCATAGACCGCGCCGTAGAATACATTCGATGCCAGGTAGAATATCAGCATCCTCTTGGTCTGCTTGAGAAGGCGCTTCATCATTTCCTTGTTGTCTTCCCTGAAGAGGAAGTATCCTGCGATGACGAGGAAGAAAGGCGCGGCGGTCTTGCCGTATGTGATGAAGACATCGCCTGCTTTTCCTTCGAACGGCCAGTGGATTGTAACGACGGAGAATGCCATCACGATCCTCATGACATCGATCGAGTGGATCTGTCTGCGGCCGGACTTTAATGCGGGTTCTTCAGCGGCATCAGTCTTACTCTTCTTCCTACCGTTGATAAGCGAGATGACATACTTGTCGAAACCGCTCAGGACAGTCGCGAGTGCGACGGCGAGAAGTATCGTGAGGACGATGTACATGCTGCTGCTCGAGGCTTTCATCATGGTGCCGTCCCTGAGACCTGTAAGGAACAGGTTGTGGATAAGGTAGAGCTCGAGTGAGATGGTTCCGAGGAACTTGAGGACGGGGTTGCCGAACTTCACTTTCATCATCACGAGCAGGAGGAAACATACGAAT
>JAILMZ010000004.1 GCA_024692105.1 Saccharofermentans sp. | reverse complement strand
TCAAAACGAAAAGACATTAAGAAGAGACCTGCTCAGGCAAAGAGGCAAAGACGAGATAGAAGAGCTTCTGAGTCATATCCAAGACGGTACCGAAGAAAACCTGGCGCTTAAGTTATTGCTGATAGATCTCGGACAGCGCCTTAAAGACCACAAAGGCAAAAAAGTCTACGGTTATCTGAACAGACAGGACAGGGCTCTGGTCGACAGCATCGTGGATGAGATAGAAAATCTTCCTGCCGTCTCCTCCCTATACGACCTCTGGTATGAGAAACAGAATGAGCTCAGACATATCTACTCTGAAACAGACCTGCCCAAACTCCCGCTTTCAGCCAACCCCGAGTTCAAGACAATCAGGAACGCCGTGATAAAAGCAGCCGACAGCCTCGATGCCCGGGCCTTAAGCGCGGTCTCAGGCAGCAGCGAAACACCTGCTTATCTGGCTGCCAGTGTTACCCGGCTTCTCAATAACGTAAGCAGGATATTCGAAGACAAATTCAGTGATAACCCGGAACACATACCTAAAGTCGATATCAAGCTAAGACGCCAGATCTTAGAAAAGGATGAGGCACACGGAATAAAGCACGGCTGATATGTTAGAATCAAAGCAATTATGCATAAAGGAGCACAATATGGGTCTGTTCACACCTATCTGGATGACTGACAATAAAAAGAAGTTAGAAAAAGCTATTTTAGCCATACAAAAGATCGATGACCAGATTCAGCTTAAAGCGATTGCGCTCCAGGCTCCACTTACAGACGTAAAAAGGGCTGCTGTTAACCAAATCTACGACCAAGAAACACTGCTTGAGCTTGCCTACAAGACCGGCAATAGTTTTGCACGTAAAAAGCTGGATCTGTCACACAGAAAACAATATATCATGACGAGCGACAATACGGATCAGGTCACAAGAGCTCTATTAGATGGTTTTGATGACGTACAGTTTCTCGAAGATTTTGTTTTGACAAAGGTAACAGAATTGCCGAGTACTCAAATATTCAAAGACAATACACTGAGAGAAGATGACCTGTATGAGCTCTTAATGGCTGTATTGTTAAACATTCATGACCAGGAATTCCTTTACAAACTCGTTATTGGCGACATAAAAGGTCCCCTTAAAGTCGATGAGCACAGTTACGCATTGCAGAAAAGCGGTATCTACTACGGGTGGACAATTCCTTTGTGCGAAGTTGCTATCTGGAATATAACAGATGAGAACAAGCTGTTTGAAATCGCTCATGTTCCGTGGATGGAGATGTGGAAAGCTGCAATCAGCAGAATGCACGACAAAGAACTCCTGCAAAGACTGATTGAAGAATACGACGTGTATTACAATACCACAGGCTGGGCAGCCAAGGAGCAGATCAAAGGTGCGATCTTCTATACGCCGCCTCACTCATATCTTTTGAAAAACAAGGAGAATCCTTACTACTGAGCTAACTCTGAGGCCGGCTCCGATAATCACAGCGTTATTTTGAAAACCCATTTATTGCCAGCTGCAACCGGCTGGCTTTATATCCCCGAAGATCTGAAGTGCTATAATCTGTATTGTTATTAAGACACTTGGGATGGGTATATGTTTAGTAAGAGTACAAAGACGATCAGTCTTATAACTGCTGCTTTTGTCGCAACGTCGCTTCTAGCATCCTGCGCTTCTGAAGAGGCACCCGAATCAGAGCCTTCGATCCCTGAAAGCAGCATCGAAGAATCCGTTGCCGAGACTTCGGAGACGTCAAAAAGGCCTACGCCCACTCCGAGACCAACACCTACTCCGGCAGAAACCATGAGCGAGGAAGACGAGATCGCATACGATTACAACCTTGCATGGGACATGATCGAAGAAGGCTATTCTGATTCTGAGATAATGGATGCTCTCATGGAGTACGGCTACGAGAATAACGAAGATTCTGCAGAGTTCATGCTCGGATGGGTTCAAGATGACTACGACAACGGCAACAAGGAATATGACGCACCTGATTGTTATCCCGGTTTAAGCAGTATCTTAAGCGGTTCTTCCGGCTCCGGCAGTTCTTCAAGCAGCGGCGGTTCATCATCCAGCGGAAGCTCATCAGGTAGCGGTTCGTCATCTTCAGGCAGTTCTTCAAGCGGAAGCGAGAGTTCGTCAGGAAGCGGATCGTCTTCGTCCGGCAGTTCATCTTCAAGCGGAAGCAGCGGAAGTGAGACAACGCCTACAACTGCTGCACCTGCAGAAACAACTGCTGCAACGGATCCTGCCCCGGCAGAGACACAGGCTCCAACTCAGACCGAAGCTCCTGCAACTGAAGCGCCCACAATCTCTTATTACAAATTGTACGGCACAGCTTTTGACAACGTTACCGGTGATAAGATAACCGGATTGGAGTTTACTGGTAATTCTGCGGATGATGTCATCAATCAGTATGAAGATTATTGCGTAAACAACAACTTAAGCACAGGTAGTTATAATGTGAATTCCGTTTGGAGTGACGGCAAGGAAAAGCCATCTTAACTACAATCGTATGCACTTATTTGAACAATCAAATCGCCAGCCAAATCGGCTGGCTTTTTTATACCCCCAGGAAAGGAGAACACCATGAATATCGAGTTTACCGAAGAACAAAAGCGCCGTGCCAGAGAAACCGACCTCGTCTCTTTGCTTGAAAGACACGGCTTGCAAGTTAATAAAGCCGGCGCACAATACATCTGGAAGGACAAAGATCAGGTCGTATCCATAAAAAACAACCTCTGGTTTAACCATTACGAACAGACAGGCGGAAACACAGTAGGCTTCGTAATGAAGTATTTTGCTCTGTCCTACCCCGAAGCCTTAAAGTTCATCCTGGACGAAGAAGTCCAGACAATAACCGCTAAACCCGAATGCAAAGAACCGGATAAGATCTTCCGGCTGCCTGAGAAAAACAGCGACATGAAGCGCGCCCTCGCCTATCTCATAAAAACCCGCAAGATCAGAAGCAATGTAGTGCAGGCATTTGCAGATGCAGGTCTCATATACGAGTCAGCAAAATACCATAACGTCGTTTTCGTCGGCACCGATAAGGACGGCATACCCAGGCACGCGCATAAGCGAACAACAGTCTCAGGCAGGGTCTGGAGAGCCAATGAGCACGGTTCCGACAACAGATACACATTCAACTGGCGCGGCTCCTCTAACAGGGTATTCCTGTTCGAAGCACCAATCGACATGCTCTCATATATAACGATGTACTGTCCCGGCTGGGCTGAAGACAGCTTTATAGCCGCCTGTTCTGTATCAGATACGGCACTCAATAAGTTCTTGGAAGACAGACCTGATATAACTCAGGTCTACATCTGTTTCGATAACGATCCGCCCGGTCAGAAAGCAGCCGAAGCCATCCGGCAGAGGCTCACAGATACGGGCATTAACTGCGAGATCCTTGTTCCTACCTTAAAAGACTGGAACGAGGATCTTTTAAATCCAGCACAGGAAGAAGGTGAATCAATATGTCGGGAGATCACCTGATTCTTGTAATAGTAATGGTCTTGGTCTTATTGCTGATGGTGGTTGCCAACACTGCCGGCCACATGTTCAACCTCAACAGCATAAAGAGCAAGACCGTAGGCGACGGCCAGCACGGCACTTCAAGGTGGGCTGCAAACAAAGAGATAAAACAAATGTACAGGTTTGTCAGATTCACACCCGGCAAGTGGCGAATGCAGGCCGCCGGCAAAACGCAGCCGACTGTTCAAAAGGGTACGTCTTTACTGCTTAAGCTTAGAAACCTTATAAGACGGAAGAAAGGCAAGCCCGAGATAGTCATCCCTGAAGAGCCTCTTCCCCAGGGTATCGTAGTCGGCTGCACACCAAAAAACGAGGCGATCGTTGATACGGGAGATGTGCATGCCCTGATGCTCGGGGCTGCAGGTGTCGGCAAAACGGCTTACTGGCTGTATCCGTGCCTTGAGTATGCACTTGCCTCAGGAATGAGCCTGCTTTCCACAGACACCAAAGGCGACATCATGCGAAACTACGGCAATATCTGTAAGGATTACGGATATAACGTGGCGGTCATCGATCTCAGAAACCCCACAAGATCGGACGGCAACAACCTTCTGCATCTGGTAAACAAGTAGATGGACCAGTCCAAAGCCCATCCGGAGATCGTAGCTTACAGGGCCAAATCAGAGAAGTACGCGAAGATAATAGCCAAGACGATAATAATGTCGGGCACAGACTCGGCCGCTTCCTACGGCCAGAACGCATTCTTCTACGATGCGGCCGAAGGCCTTATTACCGCAACCATACTCCTGGTAGCAGAGTTCGCCAAGCCTGAAGAACGCCACATAATATCAGTGTTCAAGATAATCCAGGAGCTTCTGGCACCGTCAGGTGTAAAGGGCAAGACCCAGTTCCAGCTCCTTATGGATAAGCTTCCGGACACCCACAAAGCCAGATGGTTCGCAGGCGCAGCTTTAAACTCTCCCGAACAGGCCATGTCGTCCGTTATGAGCACGGCACTGTCCAGGCTCAACACATTCCTCGACTCCGAATTAGAACAGCTCCTCTGCTTCGATACGGCACTTGACGCCGAGAAGTTCTGTAACGAGAAGAGCGCGCTGTTCATAATAATGCCGGAGGAGAACCCGAACACTTTCTTCCTTATCTCGCTCATCATCCAGCAGCTCTACAGAGAGATCCTAGCCGTGGCAGACGAAAACGGCGGAAAGCTCAAAAACCGCTGCATATTCTTCTGCGATGAGTTCGGCACACTTCCCAAGATAGATTCTGCTGAGATGATGTTCTCGGCATCCAGATCCAGAAGACTTCAGATAGTGCCGATCATCCAGTCGTTTGCGCAGCTTGAAAAGAACTACGGCAAAGAAGGAGCCGAGATCATCATAGACAACACACAGCTCACTATCTCAGGCGGCTTTGCTCCCAACTCCACTTCTGCCGACCAGATATCCAAAGCGCTCGGAACCAAAACAGTCATGTCAGGCACAGTTAGCAAAGGCAAGGACCAGAGCTCACAGTCACTCCAGATGATCGAGCGCCCGCTGATGACAGCGGATGAACTGAGGAACCTTCCCAAAGGCGAGTTTATCGTCATGAAGACAGGCTTTCACCCCATGAAAGTGCGGATGAAGCTGTTCTACGAATGGGGGATCGAGTTCAACAGCAACGATCCGTATGTCATACCCGAGCACGGCAGCAGAGAAGTCAGGTATGCGTCCAAAGCGGATATTGAAGCTGCGATTGATGACAAATACGGGAAGAAAGAAGAGCCGAAGCAAAAAGCCGAGGCAAGACCGGGCGGTATGAGCACCCAAAAGCATACCGCCTCAGAAACCGCGGACTCTGTATTAAGCATACAGGGCCGTAAGGGATGCACGATCAATACTCATGCACCC
>JAILMZ010000149.1 GCA_024692105.1 Saccharofermentans sp. | reverse complement strand
CTCAGCCTGGAGCGCCTTTAACTTCTCGATACGGAACCTGGTCTGCTCCTGGATCTCCTCCTCGGAGAGCGGATCCGTCTGCGGTTTGAATTTTGCCATAATTACATCTCTATCTTAACGATCTTGTACTTGATAACGCCGTTGGGTGCCGAAACAGAAACTGTCTTGCCCTTCTTCTGGCCCATGATGGCCTTGCCTACGGGTGATCTGTCGGAGATCTTCTTGTTCTTGAAGTCGACCTCGGAGTCACCGACTATCTTATACTTGAACTCAGCCTTTGTTGACGTATTCTGGAGTGTTACGACAGAACCGAAAGCAACCTTGTCTGTTGTAAGGTCAGAACTGTCAACGACCTCAACGTTCTTGAGGATGGACTCGATCTCTTCGATCCTCTGAGCGTTTGCAGCCTGCTCTGCTCTGGCTTCCTCGTACTCGGAGTTCTCCGAGAGGTCGCCCTGAGCCTTGGCTTCCATGATCTTCGCTGTGATCTCGGCTGTCTTCTCAGTCTTTCTGTACGCAAGCTCGTTCTGCAGCTCCTCATAACCTTCTTTGGTCATACGGCTGGTCATAGCTTCTTCAACCATTTGTCTTATCTCCTTCTCAAAAGTCTTTGCTTATTTTATATAAGAACAGGCCAATATGCAAACGCACCAAGGCCTGCCATTCATTACTTACCTTGCGTTCCTGTCGCTTTCCTTCTGGATGACGTCGTGTGCGCCGCCCTCGACGATGGATGTGGAAGATACCACTACGAGGCGTGCCTTCTGCTGGAACTCCTCGACGGAGGACGAACCGCAGGAGCACATCGTTGCCTTTACTTTCGCCAGGGATGTCTCAACGCCGTCCTTGAGGGAACCTGCGTACGGTACATAGGAGTCGACGCCTTCCTCGAAAGCCATCTTGCCGCCCTTTCCGCCGTCATCGTAACGCTGCCAGTTCCTTGCGCGGTTTGAACCCTCGCCCCAGTATTCCTTGACGTATGTGCCGCCAACCAGGAGCTTTCTCGTGGGGGACTCGTCGAATCTCGCGAAATACCTTCCGAGCATCATGAAGTCTGCGCCCATTGCGAGTGCGAGCGCCATGTGGTAATCGTGTACGATACCGCCGTCGGAGCACAGAGGGATGTAAACACCTGTCTCCTTGAAGTACTTATCTCTCTCGGCAGCAACTGCGAGAACAGCTGAAGCCTGGCCGCAGCCGATACCCTTCTGCTCACGCGTGATGCAGATGGAGCCGCCGCCGATACCGATCTTGATGAAGTCTGCGCCGCAGTCAGCGAGGAATCTGAAGCCCTCTGCGTCAACTACGTTGCCTGCGCCTACGATGGCATCCGGATAGTGCTCCTTGCTCCACTTGAGAGCCTGCTGCTGCCATACGGAGAAACCGTCGGAAGAATCGAGGCAGAGACAGTCAGCGCCTGCTTCGATCAGCGCGGGAATTCTCTCCTCATAGTCTCTTGTGTTGATGCCGGCACCGACGATGAGCTTCTTCTCAGCGTCGAGGAGCTCGTTCGGGTTTGCCTTATGGAATTCGTAGTCCTTGCGGAAAACGAGACCTACGAGTCTGCCGTTCTTATCAACGATGGGGAGCTGGTTGATCTTGTTGTCCCAGATGATGTCGTTGGCTTCCTTAAGGGATGTGCCCTCAGGTGCGGTAACGAGCTTCTCGATGGGTGTCATGAACGTGCTTACCTTTGTGTCCAGGGACATACGGCTTACACGGTAATCTCTTGTCGTAACGAGGCCTAAGAGCTTGCCTTCAGCTGTGCCGTCTTCAGTAACGGCTGCGGTGCCGTGGCCTTTCTCTTCGCGGAGCGCGAGGACCTTCTCGAGTGTATCGTCAGGAGATACGTTGGAATCTGATGCAACGATACCAGCCTTGTACTTCTTAACCTTGCGGATCATCTCACACTGAGACTCAATCGACTGTGACTGGAAGATGAAAGACATACCGCCGCAGCGTGCGAGTGCGATGGCGAGGCTGTCGTTGGATACGGACTGCATTACGGCAGACACCATAGGGATGTTGATCTTGAGCTTGGACTCTTCCTCACCCTTCCTGTACTTGCATATCGGAGCCGAAAGGTCTATCTGGTCCGGAGTGTTCCTCTCTGTAGTGAGATTCGGAATAAGAAGGTATTCCGAGAAAGTGCGCGATTCCTGCTCGAAGATCTGTGCCATGAATGCATTCCCCCTTTGATTATAATTAATAGATATTAACAAAAAGCGTGCGCGCGTGCCATACAAAAAATGCCTCAAAAAATGTGATAAAAGTGGCAATTGCACCGAGGCCGACAAAAAAGGCTGCCCGAAGGCAGCCTCTTGTGTTCTACTAACCGGTAAGTCTTACTCTTCAGCCTCAGCAGCTTCCTCTGCTGCTTCTTCAACGGGCTCTTCTTCCTTCTCGGGCTTTGCGGGAGCCTGTGCCGGAGCGGGCTTGTCAGCCTCGGGAGCAGCAACAGAATCAGCATCATCGAATCTGGCACCGCACTTGAAGCAGAAAGCATAAGACAGATTGTTCTCCGTCTTGCAGATAGGGCACTTCTTGAGGCCCTTCTCACGGAGGATCTTGATCTCGAGTTCTTCTATCTCTTCCTTGAGCTTTGTAATAGTATCGCACTTGGAGTTGATAGTCTTGGTATTGTCGACATTGATGTCAACGAACTGACCATAGTAGAGACGACCGATCTCATCGTAATTCTTGCTGATCGTATATCTCTTCTCGTCTATCGACTTCTGAAAGTTAGCAATATTCTTCTGCTTTGCATCCTGAAAAATCGGCATTTCCCATTACCTCCTATCTTTGAATAGCCTAATTATAACCCATTAGCGTATATTTCACAAATTTTACTGACGATATATGTGGTCCGGATGTTCTTCGTAGTAGCGCTTCTTGTCTTCGTACATTTTCTTGTCTGCCGCACGCATCGCCTTGAGGATGTCGGGCTCGTCCTTGCTGTGCGAGATACCTACGGCGAAGCGGACGTTCTCGGTGGCGTTTGCTTTCGCGATGAGGGATGCGATGCGGGCTTCTACCTCTTCCGGTTCGATCTTGCACGCGATGACCATGAACTCGTCGCCTCCGACGCGGTATACCTCGCCGTCGTAGAACACGTCCGTCAGGATGGCCGCCGCCTGCTTGAGGCTGTCATCGCCTGCGTTGTGGCCTTCGGTATCGTTGAGGCGCTTGAGGCCGTTCATGTCCGTGAAGACGATCGCGTACGGTTCTTCAAGGATGTCCTTTCCTGCGATGACCCTGTCGACGCGGTTGTTCATTATGTTACGGTTCATCGTGCCCGTGAGAAGGTCGACGGAGCTTAAGGTGCGAAGCTGCTCGACCAGGACGTGGTTTGCCACTTCCGATGCCACGAAGAATGTCGTGAGCTCGAGTGTCTCCTTGATCTTAATGTAGTTGTCCGTGTCAAAGTTCAGCGCCCAGATATAGCCCAGGATCTGCTCGCCGTGCTTCAGCGGGAACAGCACGAGACTCTCGATCTCTCCCTGCTGCAGGCCTTCGTACATGGCAGGGTCTCTCTTCCTGATCTCTTCCATGTCATTCTCGTCTTTGAGAATGATGCATGTGCTGCCCTGAAGCATGTCTTCCCACTTCCTGATAGCGTAATAGAAGCCGTCGTTCAGGAAGTCATCGATCGAATACGGCGCTCCGGGCTTCCTAGCTTCGCCGAGGCATGTACACTTCTTTGCTTCGTCGTCCATGTACAGGACGCAGCACTGGTCTGCACCGCAGATATCCCTGATGTCCGCGATAACGTCGTCCATCGCCTTCTTGAAGTCAGATGCGCCGTGGAGCTTGATGCAGGTGCCGAGGACCCGTGCCGCAGAATCAGCGGATATATCGGACATCTTCTCGGAATTTGCCTGGGGCGTGACATCGTAGGAATAGATGCAGTAGCCGACTCCTTCTTCTTCCGACTCGAGCGGGACGAGAAACATGTTGAGCCACAGACCCATCTCGTAGAGACTTACATACGAATGCATCGGCTCGCCGTCGATCGCCGCACGGTAACAGAAGTCCTCGAAATTCTTATTCTTCGGGAAGCAGTACTCATAAGGGCATCCGGGCTGGAAAGGGTGTCCCGTTATGTGGAGGATATCGTCGCAGTGCGCCTGATTGCCGTTAACCACGCGGATAGCGCCGGCACGGCCGTCTTCGGTCTTCTTCACCGAGAGCACGCACGTCTTTGTCTTGTAGTGCCTGAGAATCTCTTCGAAAGCCATATTATCCTCCTTGCGCCCGCTCGCGCTTATGCCCTTATTATATTAAGGAGGCGTTCGATTTCTACAAGAACGGAAAGCCTTTTACACTCTCTTTACAGTCTCAAAAACAATGTGTCACATAAATAAATTGCCCCGAAGCGCGAACTCCGGGGCAAATGCTTGCGGTTATTGCTGATATCAGATCTTGTTAGGCTTGATATTCCAGATCTCTTCTGCGTACTCCTTGATTGTACGGTCTGAAGAGAACTTGCCGGAGTTGCAGATGTTGATCCAGCACATCCTTGCCCACTTGAGCTCGTCCTTGTAGTCCTGGTACAGCCTGTCACGTGTCTTGCGGTAATCGTCGAAATCACCGAGTACATAGTACGGATCGCCGGGCTGCCAGTTGGAGCCGTAGATGAGACCGTTGAACAGGTCGTTGAACATTCCGGAACCCTCGTCGTTGAAGCTGCCGTCAACAAGTCTGTCGAGGCACTTTTTGAGGCCGGGGATGTTCTCGTACTGCCACTTAGGATTGTAGTAAGCCTTGGTTGCAGCCATGTCTTCTGCGCGGCAGCCGAAGATGTAGATGTTGTCGTCGCCAACTGCTTCTGCGATCTCGACGTTAGCGCCGTCAAGAGTACCGAGTGTGACCGCACCGTTCATCATGAACTTCATGTTGCCGGTACCGGA
>JAILMZ010000024.1 GCA_024692105.1 Saccharofermentans sp. | reverse complement strand
ATGCCCAGAAACCTCACAGTTGACGATATCTATGCATTCGTATCTTACTTCCTCGGTCTCCACCGCGGCATCGGTAAGATCGACAATATCGACCACCTCGGCAACCGTCGTGTAAGAAGCGTAGGTGAGCTCCTCCAGAGCCAGCTCCGCACAGGTATCGCACGTGTCGAGAAGAACACAAGAGACAGGATCTCCCAGATCTCTTCAAAGGAAGGCGAAGTCGTTACGGCTACGAGCCTTGTCAACACAAGACCTCTTTCAGCTTCCTTCCGTGAGTTCTTCGGTTCTTCACAGCTCTCAGCTTTCGCGGATCAGAACAACCCGCTCGCTGAGCTTACGAACAAGAGAAGACTTTCCGCACTGGGTCCCGGCGGTATCTCCAGAGAGCGTGCCTCAATGGAAGTCCGAGACATCAACCCTACACACTACGGACGTATGTGTACGATCGAGACACCGGAAGGTCAGAACATCGGTCTCATGACATCACTCGCTATCTATGCACGTATCAACAAGTACGGTTTCATCGAGACTCCTTACCGCAAGTACGACAAGGAGAACAAGGTCATCACAGACGAAGTCAGATACATGGCTGCTGACGAAGAGGACGATTACAATATCGCTCAGGCTAACGAGCCTATCGACGAGAACGGCAGATTCGAGAACAAGAAGGTCGTTTGCCGTCACTTAGACCAGTTCCTCCAGCTCGATCCCGAAGAGATCGACTACATGGACATCTCGCCTAAGCAGCTCGTTTCAGTCTCCACGAGCCTTATCCCGTTCCTCGGAAACGACGACGCTAACCGTGCTCTCATGGGCTCGAACATGCAGCGTCAGGCCGTACCTCTCATCAAGCCTGAAGCACCTATCATCGGTACAGGCATGGAGTACCGCGCAGCCAAGGACTCCGGCGTATGCGTAGTCGCACCTCACGACGGTGTCGTAAGCTATGTATCCGCTGACAGGATCGAAGTAACTGCTAAGGACGGCTCCGTTGATACTTTCATGCTTGCTAAGTATCAGAGATCCAACCAGAGCACATGCATCAACCAGAGACCTATCGTTGCAATGGGCGAAAAGGTCAAGGCAGGTGACACGATCGCTGACGGTCCTGCTACGGACGAAGGCGAGCTCGCTCTCGGCAGAAACGTTCTCATCGGCTTCACCACATGGGAAGGTTACAACTACGAGGACGCTGTTCTCGTAAACGAGAGGATCGTAAGAGACGACGTTTATACATCCATCCATATCGAGGAGCATGAGTGCGAGGCCAGAGAGACAAAGCTCGGACCTGAGCAGATCACAAGGGAAGTTCCCAACGTCGGTGACGACGCGCTTTCCAACCTCGACGAGAACGGTATCGTAATGATCGGTGCCGAGGTCAAGGACGGAGACATCCTCGTAGGTAAGGTTTCACCTAAGGGTGAGACAGACCAGACAGCTGAAGAGCGTCTCTATAAGGCGATCTTCGGTGAGAAGGCAAGAGACGTTAAGGATACCTCCAAGAGAGTTCCTCACGGTGGTTCCGGTGTCGTTGTCGATGTCGTTGTTTCCACAAAGGAGACAAACGGCAACCTCAAGAACGGCGTAGACAAGCGTGTACGTGTATACGTAGCACAGAAGCGTAAGCTTTCTGTCGGCGATAAGATGGCCGGTCGTCACGGAAACAAGGGTGTCGTCTCCAGGATCCTTCCTGAAGAGGATATGCCTTTCCTCCCTGACGGTACGACACTTGATATCTGTCTCAACCCTCTCGGCGTTCCTTCACGTATGAACATCGGTCAGCTCCTCGAGGTTCACCTCGGAAGAGCAGCCAAGGCACTTAACTGGAAGATCGCTACACCTGTATTCGACGGCGCAAACGAGAACGACATCGCCGACGCTTTCGAACTCGCAGGAATCGATTCAGACGGTAAGACCATCCTCTACGACGGACGTACAGGTGAGCCTTTCGAGAACCGTGTAACAGTCGGTGTCATGTACTACATGAAACTGCACCACCTTGTCGACGACAAGATGCACGCAAGATCCACAGGACCTTACTCACTCGTTACACAGCAGCCGTTGGGCGGTAAGGCTCAGTTCGGCGGACAGAGATTCGGAGAAATGGAAGTTTGGGCACTCGAAGCTTACGGTGCTGCTCATACCCTCCAGGAGATCCTCACAGTCAAGTCCGACGATATCGAAGGACGTTCAAAGACCTACGATGCCATCATCCGCGGCAAGAACATCCCCGAGCCTGGTATTCCGGAGTCGTTCAACGTCCTCGTTAACGAGCTTAAGGCTCTTGCGCTCGACGTAAGAACATACACGGATGGTAAGGAATATATCGCTGAGGAGAAGACATCTCTCGACACCTACAGCGAAATGGACGAGCATACACGTCTCTCACTCGACGGTGAGGACGCAGAGTCGCCCGCAGATATTTTCAGCTCCGGTTTCGTTGAAGCTGACGAGCATGGAAACATCATGGAAGAGGATGTCGATGATTTCGGCGACGATTCCGGCGACGACGATGATATGTAAAGGAGAGCTCGATACATGAACGATACAAATCATCTTACAAAAATAAGCATCCAGCTCGCTTCTCCCGAAGTTATCAAGAGCTGGTCGCACGGCGAAGTAAAGAAGCCCGAGACGATCAACTATCGTACACAGAG
>JAILMZ010000020.1 GCA_024692105.1 Saccharofermentans sp. | reverse complement strand
AGAGCCATGTTTGGCTCAATTACTCTTTTAAACTCAATTCTTAGAATTGAAAAGGTCCGTTATTACTTCAAGTTCTTGCATTCTATTCAATTTTCAAGGTGCGCGCCTCGGCGGTTTTTGCAGGCATATTTTCATTGCCTTTCCGCAAAGTGCTTGATTATTCTAATTCGGGTGTTGATTTCTGTCAAGGACTTTTTGCGTGTGAAACGCAAAAATTTTCTCTTTATTATAAATAATTGAACTTTAACTTATATTCCGGGCCGTCTCAGTCTTCCGCATGCTTAAGCGCTGCAAGCGATAAAGCGATGTTCAGATGCTCGACGAATACCCCAGAAGGGACCTTCGGTTTCGCGGACGAGAAGTTGACGAATCGTGTGATGCCTGCCTCTACTGCTTTGTCGAAGACCTCCTGGCAGGCAAAGTCGGGGACGGCAACGACAGCCATTGTTACGTTATGCTCCTTGCAAAAGTCCGGAAGCTGTTCCATCGTGAGGATCCTCGGATCGCCCATCTTGATGCGGCTCCTGTCGAATGCCGCGATGACTTCAAATCCGTACTCGGCAAGTCCGTTATAGTTCAGGACGGCGGTGCCAAGTCTTCCGGCACCGATGACGACTACCGGTTCGAGTTTCCTTCTCCCGAGGAATCTCTCGATGGATTCCGTCAGAGCGGCAACATCAAAACCGACCTTCGGCTTACCTGCACCGGCGACCGAAGCGAGATCCTTGCGCACCTGCACTTCGCCGAGACCGAGTTCCGCGGCTATTACCGAAGATGAGATCGTAGCGCCGGGTTCATGGGATACCTTGGGCGAATTCTCAAGGAATGCAAGATAAGCAGGAAGCCTGCCTATTGTTGCCCTGGATACCTCGTTGCTGCGCATTGTCCTGACCTCGTTTTCGTTTTGTAGGTTAATTATGCCTTCTGTATACGCCGATGTAAACATGTGGCATTTAATTTCTGTTTGTGTTAATATTACAAGGCGCCAAGGATGGAGATGTACCCAAGAGGCCGAAGGGGAGGCTTTGCTAAAGCTTTAGGCGGGGCAACCTGCGCGGAGGTTCGAATCCTCTCATCTCCGCCATAAATGCAACGAGCGTCGTAAAAAGTCAATAAGATCAAGGGTTTGCGTAGTTCTTGAACGAACAGAATACGTAACTTACGACAAACTTACGACAAATTGAAAAAGATGCGCTCAATGAAACAGCGATCGGATGAAAGTCCGGTCGCTGTTTTCTTTCTAAACATAAGTTGTCCAAATGTAGGACAGTCCTTTCAAGAGGATATTATTGATCGTCGGCTACTTGAGTAATAGTTGTAACCGTTGGAGTCGATGTTTTTGTCGTATTACCGGTTCTTCGATTACATGAACCATATGCTAGAATTACAACCCATATCAAAACAGTAACAATTATCTTGGTTGGGGTGTTCCATGTATTCTTTTTCCGCCATATCAGTATCATTAAAGGTGCGGGGAAAAAGAAGAGCCAACCCAAAATCCACCATATTAAATTGCTATTACTCTTTGGCGCTGGACTCTGGTAACCAGCTGTTGTATTCGAAGAATTAACTGAGTAATTGTTTGATGTGGACGATGTGGAATTATTGATTACCGTTTTTTCACCAGTAGTATTAAAGGGATTTGTTGTTAATGGAACATCCGGATACTCGGACTTCCAAGAAAACTCACGGGTTCCGTCAGAATATATACCTTTAAGCCTGCATCTTTGTCTATTGAAGTAATCCTTTGCCTTTGCAGGTTCATTTTGGATACCATTTATTGTTTGATTGATCTCTTGTCTCTCTTGTTTCTTTTCACCGCTGATTTCATTTGCCTTAGCAAAACCACCATGGAAAAGATCACTGAACCAGGAAGATCTAATACTGGAACGCTGCTGTCTTAATGATTTAATATACTCTGTTCTTGCGTAATCTTCTGGTGCTGTAGCGCATGGCATAAAACTGGTTGCATCAGAATTAAAATAGAAATAAATCGCCTGACCTTTATATTCAAGAGTAACCAAAAACAGACCAAGGCTAATTCTTGCTTCATACTCTTTTTGAATATTAGGTTGACCAATGGTGAAATTTCTGTATGATCTACCCTTCAAAGTAGAAAGAGCAGTTTCCTTTATAGAATTATCTATAGCCGGCTTTACATACGTACTGAAAGCTGATGCGTATGGAACATTAAATGTTTCAGCATCTGCATCATCAGGATAATTGAGTTCTTCGACATCGATCAAACGGGCTGGATCTAAATTACTATAGAAGGAGTTAATTACATCCATATACTTTGAGTTACCACAAACAACAACAGTCTTGGTATCATTGGCTATAGCACTCATTTGTGTCCATTCCGTATAACTCTTTCCATTGCTTACTCTACGGTTGCCTGCTTCATAAGAATAAGATGCAAAAGCACTACATGTAAATAAATATGCAGGAACGCAAAGGTGTTTCTCCTCAGTAATAACTGCATTCTCAAGAACATCTATCGGAAAATTCTTTGAGGTCGTAATAAAATCAACTATTGTAGCGTGTATTTTATCAGAGCTCTCTTGAAGTGGAATACCACTGTTAATATTGTTTTTCTTTAGAATCTCATCATTTACATTTATCCCAGATAAAACACATCTTCCACCACAAGATTCACAATAGACAACACCTGTAGTGTTTTTCGGTATTGAAAGTGGAGCACCGCAATTTGGACAATTAAGACTCTTGGCATTGACATCGTACTTCATAGTATGACCTCCAATAAAAAAGTGCAGCAACCGAAGCTACTGCACCGAAAAGCGTTAGCCTCGATTGTTGCGACACAATTCATTCTATGGTAGGAATGTGAAGCCAACGTTTTTGCCAAACGTCGAACTACCATAGAATTAATTAAATTGTGTCGCACCCTCATCTTAACATTGAACACCCGGTTATACATTAATGTATTATTAACAAACGGTGAAAAACCTTATATCTATAGTGCGGGATCACAAGTGCCTAATACGCCGCCTGTTACCATTTCGAGCAGATCCATGTTGATCTCTGTAATGTTTGTGTTTTTCATTGTCTTGTCCTCCTGTTGGATAATTTGTTTTGGTTTGATGGCTTCATTATCATCTGCGCAGGAAGTGCAAACAATCAGTAATATCAGGCCGTTCTGATGCTTAAGCAACAGGGATCAGAAGAAGCGTTGCTTAACATGAAAAAACTTGGAAATCGAGGGATTCTTTTTTTGCGTTGGTTATTGACCGGCGCCGTCCATCACCGCATCAACGTACTTTTCCAGATACTTGTTCGATGCGGTAACAAGTCCCGTCTGTGACATGAGATCGATGACGGACTCTGCGACCATCTCCGCACTTAAGACAACGGGGTCAGACAGATTAATATAATCAGCGCTGTACTGCTTGCCTTCCCAGACAGAAGGATTACTTACGGCACAGGCAAGATCCTTTACCCTTTGTGCATACAGACTGTCTTCTATCTCGCACATACGGCGGTATGTCCACTTGTAGTACGGAGGATACTGCCTGTGTAAAAGGAAGAACAATTCCATGGAAGCAGCCAGTCCGTTCAGATGGCACATCCTTGCGGCAACCGTATCTCCCCTCGACATGCACCTGGCGTAATTGACCTGAAGCGCTGAAGCAAACTTATGCAGTTCATCTGCTATCCTGAATCTCCATACACGGTCGGGATAGTAAGACAGCAGATAAGATCTGAACGATGTGAATACTCCGAGGTCGTCTTTGAAAACCTCGCCGTTGGTGGCAGTCGCAAGACACGAATGATCCAGGGCAAGCCATTCTTCTTCCGTCAGCTGTCCTTGCTCTGCAGGTAAGGTGATGCCGAGTACATTGGAATAAAAACCGTCTATGGTCATGACGCCCCTTCTGGCTTTAAGCCTGGCGGTCAGATTGTTTCCCGGCATCTTTGCGATCAGATCATCATAGGCATCGCGAAGAGCATCACCGAACAACTCATAGTCAGCGCAGGTAAGCCACAGGCAGACACCCGTTCCGAAATCATGGTCGCGGCTCATGAAGTCGTCATAACCGAAACAGTCGGAACCTTCGCCTGCAAGTCCCACCGCGATGCGGCCTTCGTACATGCCGAACTTTTCTTGTATCATCGGCTGGACGAATTTTAGATAGAATCTGCGGCTGTTATCTGTCTGGGACATATCAATATACGGCTTCAGTATGGGAGACGAGCCTGTCTCCGTCGTAGCAGAGCTTCATCGTAAAGAAACGGCTGTCATCCGAGAAGAGTTTTGCGAACATCAGTTTGTCGCCCTCCCACACGGGAAGTTTGCAGATATCTTTTACGGGCACCCACGACAGCTCGCCTTCATCGCACTCGAAATGTTCAGGCCTCTTCTCCGCCGGAAGCTGCGCGGTAAAAACATGCATGTATTCGTTGTCATACTGCTCCGACACGAACGTTACCAGACCGCGGTACGCAAAGCCTGTGAGATCATCCTGCTTGATCCCGGACTCTTCATAAAGCTCACGCAGGACACACTCTTCAGGCGATTCGCCGTCTTCGAAATGTCCGCCGATGCCGAGGTATTTGTCGAGGTTGATATCGCCCTCGCCGGTCTTCCTGATAAAAAGACACTCATCTTCGCTCGTGACGTAGATGAGTGTCGTAAGATTCTTGATCCTCATATGTAAAAGTTAAGCGGGAACTTCTTCTGCTTCATCCCTGCCGTGTCTGATCGTGAGCTCACCGCTCTCAAGCGCGATGCGGTAATTTACACGGTAGATGAGATAAGAAGAAACATCCACCTTGAAAGTCTCGCAGAGTGCGCACCACTTGTCCGCGAGGCAGACGATAACGCTCTCTCTGAATCTCGGGGGAACGATCGTAAGCGGGAACATGTGCTTGCAGATTATGTCCCTCTCGATCTCATTGAGCTCGAAATCCTTCTCGGCATTTCTCAAAGCGGTACCTGGATGCGTAAAGCCGTGCAGTCTGTGCGACGGATCCGGATCGTGCCAGTCATAAAGGAAATAGTCGTGAAGAAGCGCGCCTCTTACAAGGCTCGTCTTATCGATCTCAAATCCCGGGAATCTTCTTTCAATGGCGTATGCAAAGAGGAGGCTGAACTTGGCTACGGAAACGCTGTGTTCAAACACGGTGGTCGTTCCGTGCTGGGTGTATCCCTTCAATGATTGTGCTTCCGAGCTCAGGATAATATCCTTACCGCGGGTAAACAAGTCCTTAGCGAGCTTGTACTCGGTGATATGCTTAGGAAAATATAAAGCCAATTCGTACTCCTCTTACGGAAGGTTTCCCCTTCCAACCTCGTACATTATACTCTAAGCGAATAAGTAAAAACACCATCAAAATCATAAATTTACAAGTCATTTAAAAGACATTCTCACTATTGATTTCTAGAATGTTATTGTTTGGTATATGAGGCAAGATATGGCAACAAGATCTAAGGCTTTTGATATGACAAAAGGCCCGGAATTACGGGTCATCATGATGTTTGCCCTTCCACTGTATCTGAGCAATATCCTGCATCAGGTATACAGCCTCACCGACATCTCTATCATCGGCAATACTCTGGGCGATAATGCCCTGACAGCGATAGGCTCCGTCTCTACCATCGTGGACGTCGTAAACTTCCTTATGATAGGCATGGGCAACGGCATCTCTGTCGCGGTTGCCAAATACTACGGCGAGCACGATCCAGCCAAACTAAGAAAGAGTGTATACAACACTATCCTCATCTCCGTGGCCTGGTGGATAGTTGTTACCTTCGCGGGTGTGCTGGCGCTTAAGCCTCTGATGTATCTTCTTTCCGTGCCCGTTTCTGTTTTCGAGACCGCGCACAGCTATGCGATCATCATGGTCTCGCTCGCAGGTTTTGTGTTCTTCTATAACGCGCTGTCCGGAATACTGAGGGGTATAGGCAATTCGGTCATCCCACTGGTCTTCCTCATCGTGTCCGTGACTCTTAACATATGTCTCGACATACTGTTTGTTCCGGTGCTGGGGTTCGGCCTTCCCGGTGCAGCTGTTGCTACGGTCATAGCGCAGGCCTGTTCTTCCTTTGCCTGCCTGATCTACATCATCAGGAAGGTGCCGGAACTCCACCTGACAAAACAGGACATGAAGGCTGACGCCGGTATGATATCCGAGATCTTCTCGGCGGGTCTTTCTTTCGCGCTGATGTTCTCTGTCGTAAGCGTCGGTACGGTCATCCTCCAGAAGGCCATCAACGGTCTCGGTGACGACATAATCGCCGCGCACACGACAGCCCGAAAGATATCTTCCCTTTGCATGATGACAATATCGACGCTGGGCTCTGCCATTGCCACTTTCGCAGGTCAGAACCACGGTGCCGGAAGATACGACAGGATCAGGAAAGGAATGCGCCATACCCTGATGCTCTCATTTGCTATCGCTGCCGTGCTCGTGCTGTTCATTTATACTCTCGGGGAATTCATGGTAAAGACGATCTCGGGTTCTTCAAACGATATCATCATCTCCAGCGCGGTCTACTATCTCAGGTTCGACCTGCCGTTCTACTTTGTCCTTGCCATACTTCTCATTGCGCGTTCCGCACTGCAGGGCGTCGGTGCAAAGATAACGCCCGTCATAGCAAGCGTAATGGAACTGCTCCTTAAAGCCTTTACGGCAGGATATCTTGTTAAGAGATTTGCTTATTTCGGAGTCGCGTTGTGCGAACCCGTTATCTGGTGCGTCTGCGCCATATTCATACTCATAGTATTGGTAACGAACCGCAATATCAGAGGGAATAAGTCTTCCGTATCCTGAGATTCCACCAGATCTTCAAGGTGTCTGTAAACATGCGGATGACGTCTTTGGTCCTTATCCTTCCGAAAGACGTGTTGCGCGTATAGTTAAGCTTAACGGGCATCTCGACCAGCCTTGCACCGCACTTCGATGCAAGGGCGAGCATCTCGATATCGAACGCATAGCCGTGGATCGTCTGAACTGCGGCAACTTTCCTTATAAGGTCGCCTTTGTATATCTTGAGACCGGTCTGGGTATCGTGGCACTTGAGTCCGAACAGCACCTTGAGCATCACGTAGTAGCAAAAAGAGAACACCTTTCGTGCAGGCGGATACTCGAGCTTGGACTCCTTGTGCATTTTCGAGCCGATGACGACATCCGCGTCCTTCTCTTCCAATGTTCTGACATAGCTTTCTATCTGGTCAGGAGAAAGGTCCAGGTCAGCATCGATAAAACCGACCATGCTCCCTCTCGAAACGGAAACGCCTTCGATTATCGCACCGCCCTTGCCGCGGTTCTTACTGTATCCTGCCGGGATTATGTGATCGTCATCGGATGCTGCGCGAATGATCTCATCGCCCGTGTTGTCGCCCGATCCGTCGTTAACGGCAATGATCTCGTAGTCATCGGTAAAACGCGACAGAGCCGCGCTGATGGTGCCAAGATTGTCGTAGATGCGGCTGCCTTCATTAAAGGCGGGCACGATGATGCTCAGCATTGAACAAGTTCTCCGATTCGCAAAAACATTCTGCGATATCTTAACATAACAAAGAGACTTTTACAGTTTTGATTTTGCTTCGAGTACTGCTTTGGAGAACTGGTCTGCGCAGGAAGTATTCTTGAATCCGCAGGTGTTCCCTGCAAGTTTTCCTGCGATCTCATCGGCGGTCATGCCGTCGCAGAGCTTGCTTATGGCCTTAAGGTTGCCGTTGCATCCGCCGGTGAAGCTGATGTTTGTGATCTTCGCCTGCTCGTCAATATCAAAATCTATCCTGTTTGCGCAAACTCCCTGAGGTGCATATTCGTAGTGCATGTTATGTCTCCTTTTGATCAATACTTATAATTGCGTCCCGGCTCGCGGTATTCGTCCAGACGCTTCCTGTATGCTTCCATCGCAGCCTCTTCGAAGAGCGGTGCGCAGCCTTCGCAGCCGAGATCTTCGAGAAACTTCTTCAGGAGCAGCGGGTTGAGGACAAACAGCGGTCCGAGAAGATATGTGCCGGCGAAATTATTCTCCTTAATACCCTCTCCGCTGAAACCGGGATTAAGTCCTTCGCCCTTCTCTGTCGTAAACAGACTCGTTACGGCCTTCTCATCGCTTGGATAGATGTGGGTAAACTGGCTCTTGTAACCTACCACATCGAGACCCTCATACTGGCCTACCCAAAACGAGCTGGTGCGTGCCATCATGCGCTGTTTGGTCATGAACGGGAACAGACCGAGACACTCGATCTTATCGCCGCCCTCTTCGCACTCTATGTATTCACCCAATGCTTCAACGGCATTACCCGTCATGAAGAATCTCTGTCCGTCTTTGATCAGCTGGGCGAGCCTTTCCTTGTACGGCATAAGCGAATCGATGACCCTGATCTGGCCTTTCTCCGTAACGGGGCCCATGTAGATAAGGTCTATGTCATCCCTGTCCGCGAATGCGGGGCGTGTGTACAGATCGGTGTTGATGATCTCGCACTCTTTGCCTGCTGCTTCAAGCGAACGGGAAATGTACTCAATGTTGCCGAGATCTCCGTAAAGGTTTGCGACTTCCGGGAACAATACTTCTATTATCATGCCTGCTCCTTTCCGCCTAAAGCCTCGCAACGCTCCGTCAGGATCTTCCTGCAGTCATCAACCACGCCGAAACCTTCGACCATGCCGCAGTAGATGTAGATGCTGTCGCCTGCTGCTATATCCATCTTCTTTGCCGCTTCACGCTCATCCTCGCTGCAGAGGATCTTCTCTTCGGGAACACCCGCAAGAAGAAGCCTGAGTTTGAAGTCCAGCGCACGCGGGCCCGTAACGACACACGTATCTATAAGGGGATCGTTCATCATCTCGAAATCGCAGTCGTACAGCCAGCCCATGTTCTCCGACCAGTTCTCTGCGACCTTATAGCATGAAAGCAGAAGGAACAGTCTCTTGTGTCCCGGCTGATGCCTTACATAATCTGTGGCACGGGTAACGGCAAGCGCATTCATCTCTTTGGCAAGCTGTGTCGTAATCGTGCAAGGTCCTGCCGTAACGCGGGAGAATCTCGTGGGTGGGATCTTGACCTTGTCCATGAGAGACTGAACTTCATCAGCAGGGAAACCCAGGTCTCTCATCAGGGCCACGGTCATGACTGTGTTATATATGTTGAACAGACTGTCGTTAGCGATCTTGTAAGCCTTGGTGCCGTCCTTGTCAGTGACATTGACTGTTCCGGCTTCCTTATCGATATCGTGTCCTTCGTAATCGTATTCAGGAGACTTGAATCCGCAGTTAGAGCAGTGTGCCCTTCCGATATGGTGGTATCTGCGGTAATCGAAAACGAGTTTTCTGCCGCACTCAGGGCATATCCTCAGGTCACAGAGTCTGTTGACCTGCTCTGTCGTATCGGAAGCGAGCTTGCCGATGCCGTAGTAGATGTGCTCGTTATCCGGTGCGATTCCGCATGAGATTAGATCGTCACCGTTGATGACCATCTTGCTCTTCGGCGGGATGCCTTTGTTCATGACCCACTGAATATACTCGGGATGTGCGTTGCGCATTATGGAATCCCTGTACAGATTGGTCACAACGATATAATCGGGTTTGAGATACGGATATATCCTCGGAGCCGAACGCTCGTCCGTCTCAAGGATCGCCGTGTCGTATTTGGTCTTGCCGGTCAGTGTGGAACCTGTGATCAGGCAGGTGGATACACCTGAATTGATATTAGAACCGTATCTGTTGCAGAGCACCTTTTTGCCTGCTGCTTCGAAAGCATCGCAGATCATGTTCGTGCATGTAGTCTTACCGTTGGTACCCGTAACAGCAATAACAAGCGGCGGCTTCTCTATCCTGTCAAGAAAATCAGGACAAACCTTGAGTGCAAGATGTCCGGGATAGTCCGTTCCGTTATGGTGAGTTAACTTAAGTGCGGGAATCGAGAGTTTTGCAAGCCAAAGAGCAAGACAGAACCTTAATCCTTTCATTGATTACCTCCTGATCCGTACTCTTATTATATTATTAATATTATTTTTGTCATTCGATAAAAAGGCATAAAAAGAGCCGGCTGGTCAGCCGGCTCTTTGATTTAGTTGTTGTGCGATTATTCTGTGAAGTAGTAATCGACTTTTAATACGGTATAACCGAACTCATAGAGCTCTACATCATCCGGAGACGAATTATCGCCAGGACCCGGACAATAAGGCATATAGAATCTACCAGCGTCACCACCGGAGTTCCATCCGTCAAACATCATTCTTCCGTACAGGAACTGACCAGTACTGCCGTTTCCAGAGCATGATACTTGTGAAGTCGTAGTAGTATCCGGATTGAACAGTCCGAGATATCCTTCAAAGTAGCTGGAAGCTCCAAATAAGACCTGGTTGTCACCCGCTCCGATAACATAGAACGTAGGTTTGGTGGTAGAGTCATAATAAGATGATACAGCCGCCGATTGTGTCATCTCGCCACCCGGAATATCTGTACCGTAGATATATGTCAGGTATGCTGACGTAGATGCTGAATTAGTACCACGGGGAACTGACAGGAAACCTGCTCCATCATAAGCGTCACCTTGAGCATCATTTATACTGATATTAAGATCTGCACCTTTCTTCAGAACAATCAACTGATTATGACTGCTATCCGGATTTACAACAGCAAAAGTACACTTTGACATGTTTACCGTGCCGGTAAAGTAGATAATATAATCTGTACCACCATCAAATAGGAAAGTATAACGTGACGTTCCGTCATTAGCTTCTGTTCCTATAGTACCGCCGGTAGTAATCTTAATGCACGCTGTCTCTATTCCCGGGTTAGAAGTATTATCATCACCAACCATAGGCTTAGTATCAGTTGCACTCTGATTACCATATTTACTTACGAACTGATCAAGAGTCATCTCCGTACCGGCATCAAGAGTAGCCTGATCTATACCAAGCTTAGTGAAAGCCTGTGAAGTAGTCGGGAATGAACCAATAGAATTCTTGGAGAAATCCTCACTTGAGTAAACAGAAGCATTGGCATATGCAGATGAAAGAACCGAATCCGCAGGCTTTGTAAGTGTGTTTGAACCAGAATTGTATGTCGCACCAGTATTCCAATTTCCGCTTAAATCAAACGAATACACCGGGTTTGAATCGGAATTAAGCATGCTCTCATTAATATCACGGTTAACAAAAACAATGGAACCCGATGTTGAGAAATTACTGTACTGCATACTCTTCGTCAGAGCTTCTGAAGTGCTTCCTGAACTTACAAAATAGTAATTAGGTGTTGCACCTGCCGCTGACACAGGCTTAGGATCATAATCGTTGATGCCCCATTTTGCCGACTCGAGCAGAATAACATCCGCGCCTGGATGTAAATTTGCTCTGAGTGAAGTAACATTACCGCCGACGAATACAATCTTTGAATAAATGTTGGATGAAGTATCCGCATCATTGCAGCCTTTACGTACTACCAGGAAGTTATCGCTCTTGGTTCCGCCTCCAATAACATAGCCCATTTGTTCGAAGTTGAGCTGTCCTACTGTACCGTTATAGTCAACAGGGTTTCCGAAAAGACCGGTTGGAGTAGTCTTAGGCTTTACTTTAAAAGTAATTTTAACGTTCTCTGACTCATCGCCAATCGTAGTAGTCAAGTACGCATAGATCTCGCTATACGTAGCATCTTTTCTCTTCAGAGAAAGAGTAGTGCAGTTTTTGGAATCAGTAGACATGCCAGGAAGATAACCATCCGGACCCTGGGCAGTTATTAAGATTCCGGTTGCCTGCTGCGAAGCCAATGTCTTGAGATCGGATTCCTTGAAGTCTCCGACAAGCAACGCCTGATATAAAGCTTCGGCAGCAGACGTAACTGTAAGTCTTGCCTGGCTCTGTTCAGCCTTCCAATACAGACGATTCCTCGTCGCCTGGGTCATTACCATGCAGGCAGCGATGAAGATGATCGCCATTGCAAGGATGAAGACAACAGTCAGGAGTATTACGCCCTGCTTGCTTCCCTGTTTCTTACTGAATCTTTTGACCATAAGAAGCACCTTCCTTTTATGATTAACTCTTGTTAACTAATATTATATGCCCTTGTATCCGAATTTGCACATTCCGACACACTTGGTTAAGCCTATTTTAAGACATGGAATTTAAAAATTCAACAGAAAATTCCAAATTTGCTAACTTTTTTTACATAGTTTGTTAACAAATCGTTCACAACTCGCTCAGTTGTCGGCTTCTTCCGGCTTCTTTTCAGCGGCAGGTTTGCCCTCACGGCCGAATTTATCGAACTCTTCCTTCTTCGATGCCACGAGGTAATAATCCGTCTGTGTGGCAAAACGGAGTACAGATGAAGCGTAATATTTTCCGTTTTTGGTTCTTTTCGAGCGGGTGCGGGAGAACATCTCGCCGTGCTCGCTGCAGTACATCAATGCGTACTGTGACTTGCGGATCCTGAAAGGCTCGATCTTTGCCGTGAGCTTCTTGCCGCAGACGGGACAGGTTGTAATAAAGCCCTCTGCGCCCGCAAGTGCGGCATCACTGCTGTCAGATGCCTGTCCCACAAAACCGAATTCGCTCCTGATATCGGGATCCACCGAAGAACTCGATATGGCCGATATGACTTCCGTGCACTGGTTATGACGGAATATCTCTTCGAAGATCCTTCCGGTATAGTGCGCATCAGCCGTGGCGCTGTGGAATATGTCGTTCTTCTCGATATTATAATAATCTACCGCTGCTTCGACGCTCCTCTGCTTTCCTCTCTGACCGCTGAACGACGAGAACAGAGGCTGTATGTCAAGGAAAGGGATGCCGAGCTTGTCATCAAGACCGAAGAACTTGAGGTTCATCTTGAGCATCGCGGGATCCGAATTGCCCCAACCGACCAGGATGGCATCGGGACCGCAGAAATCCAGGAATTCACGGCTGACTTCTTCGAACGGCCTTCCGTTCATAAGATCGCTGTTCTTCTTCTGGGTTACTTTCTTAACGTGATAATGAAGTTTCTTATACTGTGTGGGACGCACATCCTGCGAGAACACATCACGCTGGAGGAGCTGTCCGTTGTCATAGATATACTTGACCGCACCGATCTCGATTATCTCACCTGTCAGTGTCGAGACATCAAAAGGATATGTCTTGCCGGGGAACGGCTGGTTCCACTCCATATCAAATACGACAAATTCACATCCGTCAGTTATCTTCTTGCTGAGCATCAGTTCCTGCCTTCCCGCCGTCCGAAGACGCTTTCTTATTATAACCGCCTCTCACGGTCAATGCGACAAGAAATACTCCTATCACGACCGATACGGCTATCCCGCCGCCGAGGCCCGGTACTTTTTTGCCGATAACAACATCATAACGGGGAACATTCTCACTGCTGGAGAAAACGGCAGCAAGCCTTCCGCCGTACTCGAAAGTCTTCGCTTCATTACCGTTGAACTTCACGGTATAGTCGTCTGAATAAGGTATGGAGAACACTACGGACTTGATCCCGCCCTGGTCTCCCGGTATGTCGGCATACTCAAAGGAGAATTTAAGACTGTAGGCAGTGCGAGTCACATCATTCAAAGCGGAAAGAGCCTCCCGGTCAAGTCTCAGGAAAGTGATCACGTCTGTCATTTCTTCAGATGAATTGAAAGTAACCTTGACGCTTCCGATGCTGTCTCCCCCGCCGACCGGGCACAGGAAAGGACCTCCGAATTCTGTCTTTGTCTCCATTCCGTCCAGTCTGTATCCGACGGAAGCCGGGCAGTCAAAGCCGCAGTAGATATAGCACTCGTTTGCGTTAAGGCTTCCCACGGAGAACGAAGTCTCGCAGTAACCTGTTCCTATGGTGTACCTGTTCATGCCGTCTGCAGTGAGATTTCGCGCATCGAACATGGAAGAGTCTTCGGCTTCGAATACATTCCCGATAAGGCACGATCCGGAAGCGCTGTTCACTGCCTGCACGAATTCCATGTTCCCACCGTTCTGTGACAGATCGGATGAAGCAACAAGATACCGGACACTGTCACTGTCGGTGAAGACGGACAGCGTAAAGCCTTCCTCGCACGAAAGAGAGTTCCCGTCTGCCTGCTCGCGGGACCCGTAAGGGTCGTAGACGGCTGTTGCCTTTATCGAGTTGTTTGCTATGAGAAATGCCGTATTGCAAAGGATCGCAAACGAAGCGAGCACCGTGAACACTTTGAGCCTGTGTCCTGAGCCGCCATCTGCCTGATATTTGACCGTGCATGCGCAGACAATATAAGCAATGATCGTAATCAACAAAGACATTCCCGAAGACTTGCCGTCAAAAGATTTGATGTTTGCCAGCATGATAAAAGCACACGGGATCGCACACGAAGCATAATAGACACCGTTTTTCAGTCCCGATGCGTTCTTGATGGACAGCGCCGCGATGAAGATAAGAAGTGCGGAAAGACAGATTATCCTGCATTCCGTTATGACCGGCGTAACCTCATAAAGCGTGAACATCTCGCGGACAAAGCTGTATCCGCAGGATATGAATGTAAGAGCCGTCACGGCAAAGACAGCAATCTTAAGCTTGAACGGGATCTTCCTGTTTGCCGCAAAGAGCACCAGAGCAGTAACGGTAAGTATGCCCATATAACAAAGAGGAGCGTTCTCATTCGTGATCCCACCCGACTGCAACAGCCTGTTGCCGGTCAGTATGTCAAAGACCGTATAATCAACCGACGCCTTCTCGAAAGCGGTCTCCGGGTCGAAAGACGTCTCAAGGGACATGAACCTCGGGAACAGAACAAACCCGGCAAGAAGGAAGCCGAGCAGATCCGTTACAAGGAGCCTTGTCCATGATGTCAGGATCGTACGCGCGCCGTCGTAAAGCGCTATGCACATGACCAGCGACGAAAGCACAAGGAACGGGATCCCCACGATGTCCGCACATGTTCCTGATGCCATGAACAGAGCTGCCGCAAGAGATGATGCCGCAAAACTCCTGCCTGTTCTATTCCTCAGGAACGAGTCATAAGAAGACAGGACAACAGGCAGCATGACCACCATGTTCATAACGGCTGAGAATTGGGCAAGGAGTATTACCTGTGAGGAAAACGCGTATGCAAGTCCCAGTATAACGGACATCTTCCTGTCCAGTTCCACATGCCTGCAGCAGAAGTAATACATAAAAGCGGCAGCCAGACCGAACTTCAGGTAAAGACCGAGTTCAAGCAGGAACCTTCCCGCACCGGGGATCATCACCGCCAAAAGGAAAAACGGATCAAAATTGTCATTTGCAAAGGCGGTCCAGCATTCCCCCGCGGTCATCTTCCCGTTGCCGGAAAGAGAATCCCTTATCTCAAAAGCTTGGGCTGAGGCGTCCTCTATTCCCTGGATGATATATGCGCCCGTCACATTTTCTCTTTGTGTCAGTTCTTTGGGAAGGAATTGTCCCGGCTTGGTGTTGAGGCACACCTGGAATGCAAGGACGGCAATGAGCACCGCGGCAAGAAAAGTGATCACCGCACCGTCTCTTATCCTGTCCTTTTGAACAGAACGGTTCATCCGGGCTCATCTCCGGCGTCATCTGCCGGGCTGTCTTCCGCCGCCTGTTCAGGCAAAGAAAGTTCGGATTCGGATGCTGTCTCTTCCGCCACTGTCTCTTCTGCTTTTTCCTCAGGGATATCGAAAGGTATCTCCTCAAGGATCTGCTCAGGTACCGGAGAAACGGTCTTTGCCCTGCGTTTGTCTGCGACTGCAGGTATCACTGAAGCCAGTGCTATCACAAGGATACAGGCACAGGATATTGCCAGTCCTTCCTTGAACATATAGGGGCTGTAAGTAAGCTTTATCTCGTGCGAGCCCTTGCTGAGCCTTATGCCCATAAGAGCATCGTTTATAGCGATTATCTCTGCCTCGCTTCCGTCAACTTCGGCACTCCAGCCTTCTGAGTACGGAATGGTGAGGAGCATGAGGCCGTCTTCTTTTACGTCTATGGTTCCGTTAAGGTGCGTGGAGTCATAGGAAGTGACATTGAGCTGTTCGTCTGCCAGCGTTGCCACCATGTTCTCATACGCATTGTAGTTAAGCTGATAAGCATAGACTTTGAGCTGGCCCATCGGTGATACAGGGAACGTGACCTGAAGGGTTATCGGACTTCCGGTGTAAGTACCGAGCGTTATCGTCTGGTATGCCCTGATCTCGAAAGTCTTTACCTGGCCTTCACATGTGACGACTGCGGTGCCGCCTTTGCTGGCATTGGTATAGACGTATACATCAGCGCCTTCCTCCGCGCCGTCCACCGTTACGGTGAACACGCTCTTGGTATCGGACTTAACGATATCATAAACAAGTGAGTTGCCGTTGTTCTGGGGAATGTTCATGTTCTCAGTCTCTTCGGCTGTCATGATCAGAGGCGTGTATACCGAACCTTCGCAGCCCATCGACTTGACCCACAGATTTGTCTTGAGGAAAGCATCGCTCTCAAGATCGTAATCAGGATAGTAATTGAGTATGTCCTCAGACACCATGTAACCCACGCTCAGGGCATCGGGATTGCCGTATACCGTGACTTCATCGCTGACGGATGTTTCCTTGTCAAAGACGGACGGGACGGTCTGGGTATTCTCTATCGTGACGAGATTCCTGACACCCAGGAGAGTCGCGGTTACCCTTGTGATACCCGCGTTCCTTAATCCGTTGATGTTATTGCTGTGGAATCCGAAATTCCTCATGTACCTGACAAAATTCTCCCTTGCCGTGGAAGAGAAGATCGACATTCCCTTTACGTTATATAGGGACTGGATATCACAGATGTTATTCGGGAAGAGCTCTGTCCTCTCGAATGTGTTGTGGCCTTCGGTGCCTTCGACGGACAATGCATATTCCATTATCTGCTGCTGGTTCTTGCCGTAGAAACTGTATCCTGCAAAGCCCTCATTATCGGCAACCGTAGAGATCGAGACCGTTGCTGACGTAAAGATCTCGATGAGCATCGTCACCGTAACGAGAGTCTCACAGAAGAAAGAACTCTTTTTGCAGTTCTTGTCGCTTATCACCTTAAGGACCGCGCCCTGAATGAACAGGAACAGAAGCGTAAGTCCCATCTGGATATAGCCTTCCTTGCCGGTACCGAACTTCTCATAGAGGATCAGGAATGCCGCACATCCGGCTACGGAACCCATGACCGCTGAAGGCGTGATCAGCCTTATCCTCCTGATTGTCAGGAAGGCCACGAAGACCAGCAGGAAGCTCATGAGGAAAGACTCTCTGTAAGGGATCTGGTTCGGGAAATGCATTCCGTGCCAGATGAAGTTGAGCATCCTGTTGGTAAAGCTCAGATACATGACTATCATGATCGCGCCGAATCCGATCTTATGTCGTAATGTGATTCCCGAATTCTTCGGAAGCATGAAGAAGAGCGGGAGCAGCAGAACTATGATCAGGCCGCAGTATACGTTTGCCATGCCGTCTCTGATATTCGGGTTGGCAGCGACCATAAGTCTTCCGAGGAAATCAAAAAGGTTGGTCTGCAGGTTGAGATCCACGGTAAGCTGGTCGCCTGTGGCAGAACAGTTCTGCAGGATGAAATACGTGGGAAGCGTAAGAAGCGCGGTAGCTCCGGCTGCAACAAGGCTGGCGCCTGCAAAAAGTCCCGCAGATACGGCGAAAGTTTTCGGGCAGAGCCTGTGAGGTGCACTCTTGTCTTTCGAGGGCTGGTACAGCGCCAGGTAGTAAACGGGTGCGAACATGACCAGGAACAGGCAGACAAAATAGCCTGCGTAATAGTTGCTGTAGATGAGGACTGCAAGCGAGATTGCATACAGATCGATCCTCCTGTCCAGAAGGAGCCTTCTAAGGCCCAGCATTACGAGGGGCAGGAGCACAACGGCATCACACCACATGATGTTCCAGAAATACGAGATGTACCATCCGCACAGGGCATACGCCGAAGCGAAAACAACAGTTACGTTGTCGATCCTCTTGTTGTCGTTTGCGGACAGGAACATCGTCATGAAAACGGATGCCAGGCCTGCCCTGATGCATGTGAGTATGCCTATGAATACCGGGATGGTCTTGGCCGTCGCAAATATCGCCAGTATGTTGAGCGGGCTGGCCGTGTAATTCGCATAAGCGGCATAGTATTCCTGGCCGAGGCCGTCATTCCAGCTGTAGAAGAGCGAATCTCCGGAAAGGATCTTATCCCTGAACGCAACAAGGAACGGTGCATACTGATGGTAGCAGTCGACCGTCAGCATCGTATGCGTGCCGAACGGATAACACTCGGTTATCGCAAGTGCGGAAAAGACCGTCAGCATCGGGAAAAGGAATGCAAGCAGATACTGCGGCCAAGAGTCTGAAATTGCCGTTCTTTTCTTTAACTTAGGTGTAGCATCTCCCATTGGCTTGAAGTACGCTCTTTCTTGATTATATTTAGATTACAAACTAGTTAATAATAGCATACTTTGAATGATTCAGAAGATGATTATGTTAAAGTGTCAATATGCAAAATTGTGTCAGGAGGTATACGTTTGGGGCTGCGTCTTAAGGTAATACTCAATCCTTCTTCGGGACGCGAGACGGCGAGAACGAACATCGAGGATGTTCTGGCCCTGCTTTCCATGCGCGGTGAGATAGACCGTGCAGACATATACTACACACATGCAAGATTCGATGCGAAGAATTTCGCTATGGATACCGATCCCGCTGATTACGACTGCCTTGTTGCGGCCGGCGGAGACGGAACCGTCAACGAGGTCATAACAGGTCTGATGTGTGCGGGGGTCGATATCCCCGTGGCTATCTATACGTCCGGCACGGTGAATGATTTCGCGAGGATAAATGAGCTTCCGCAGACACCCGGCGAGTTTGCGAAGATGCTGCTCGACATGAACACCAGGAAGGTCGACTGCGGAAAGGCGGGAGACACTTACTTCCTCAATGTGCTTGCTGGCGGAATTTTCACGGATGTCGGATATTCCGTTCCTTCCGATCTCAAGACCGCTATCGGTCCTGCCGCATACTGGTTCTCCGCAATGAAGGATTTCCAGGAGATCGGTGAGACCATACCGCTTGTCATAAAGAAGGACGACGGAGACATCACTGCCGATGCGCTGATGTTTTTCGTGTCCAACACAAAGAGCGTCGGCGGGTTCCGCAACCTGATGTCGCAGGCAGACGTGACGGACGGCGTGCTCGACGTGATGATCATCAGGAAAGTCGACTATGCAGAGATCATGCCGCTTCTGGGCAAGCTCATGATCGGCGAGCACATCAACAGCGACAAGGTTATTTATTTCCAGTCGAATAAGTTCCGCATGGAAGCCGCGGATGCCAAGGCTCCCGTAACACTTGATCTTGACGGAGAGGAAGGCCCCGACCTTCCCATAGACATAGAATGCGTACACGGCGCAGTTAATCTCGTAGTTCCCAAGGAGGAAGATGAGCTTTGAAAAACAAGAATGACAAGAACAAAAAGATAAGACAGCCGATGATCGATCCTTCGTCCATCGAAGGCACGGCTCAGCAGGTTCCCGGTCAGGCTCCCGAAGCCGCTACGGAGACGACGGAACAGGTCAGCATCACGGAGAGCAGTGAGAGCTATATCTCAGAGCCCGCGCCTGATGCCGCACCCGACATTAAGGAAGCAGTAACTTCCGAGAGGAAGGCTTCCGGCACTCTGGATGAGCTTTCCCAGATCGATCCCGACCTTCTTTCCGGCAAGACCGGACCCGAGATCGAGGCGGACACCAACACAAAGCTCCCCGCGAAAGGCGCTCATGCCGGTTCAGGCGAGAAGAATCAGATCGCCGAGGTCGCTCTTAACCTCGGACCTGAGGAAGAAAAGCCCGCTGAAGGCAAGAAGCGCAAGAGCACCGGCCTGGCGTTCGTTGTAATCGGCGCCATCATCGTGCTCATCGTCGCAGGACTGTCGTATCTTGTGGATACAGGTCTTGACCAGCAGCTCATCAGTCCTCTTACGATCAACGGCAAAGACATCCCGAGCGATGAGTTCAGCTTCATGTATCACTACGAACTCCTCCAGGAAGGCGTCGACATATTCGCACCCGGGACTGCGCAGATGCTCGCATCACCCTACCCCGATGACGAGAACTTCCCGACATACAGGGATTACTTCCTCGACCGTGCGGCAAACGACCTCCAGAAGATGGAGATCCTTTACGACGATGCCGTCTCCAAGGGTTACTCGATAGAGAATGCTCATTTCGACCGTGCAAACGCATACATCAACTGGCTGTCCGAGAACGCAAAGGAACTCGGCGTTCCCCTCGACACATACATCAAGGGTGTCTTCGGCAACCAGGTGGACGAGCAGTGCATCATCAACACTCTCGCGAAAATGTACTTCACGGAAGACTACGCTAACGGCGAGAAACTCGTAGAGCTCTCCGCTACCGACGAGCAGGCTGAGCAGGCATACAACGATGCCCGCAACGACTACGATCTCGTCAGCTACAAGCTCTTAAGGATCACATACGAGCAGAGAGACCAGGCGTTCATCGATACCGCCAACATCCGTGCCCAGGAGATCATCGACAAGATGGCAGGCGATCCTTCTACATTCGAATCCATAGCAGCAACCTATTTCTCCGGTGTCGCTGCCAACACATTGAGCGAGCCCGATTCGACTCTCATCCCGGATCAGCGCTACGGCGATATAACGCATGCCGAATTCAGGGACTGGCTGTTTGACCCTGCCAGAGTACCCGGTGATGCGACTATCATCCCGGACGAAGACGGATTCCCGATAATCCTTGTTTTCGTCGAACGCGAGAGGATGCAGACACCGCTGCGCAATGTGTTCATCTATACCATCAACCCGCAGTACAACGACGAGCTGGGTCCTGACATGTCCGGTTCACAGTCGCTGTCACAGGAGATCTTCGATTACATCGACAGCCCTGATTCATGCAACGAGATCGAGAACCTCTACAATGACTACGTCCTTGCCGGGACGCTCAATGTAAGGCACAACGAGATGACGTATCTGTATGAGTACAACGATATCCTGAATGACTGGATCTTCGATGAGACCAGGCAGCTCGGCGACAAGACGATAATCGAGGACAACGGAACATTCTACGTGCTCTACTTCGTCTCCGTATCCGAGAACCCCGAGTGGTACGACAGGGTCAACAGCTTCCTCAGGATGAATAACTATCAGGCATTCCTCACGGCCAAGAAGGCAGAGTATGCATGGGAGTTCAATCCGGACGGACTGGCGCAGATCAGCGACGTTCCGTAACAGGCAGGCAAAACACAGACAAACAAAAAACGGTCACTCAAACGAGTGGCCGTTTCATTTTCTATCTATACTACTAAGCGAGAGCGGCTATGCGAGCTCTTTCACTACTACTAAGCGAGAGCGGTTGTGTGAGCGTTTTCCGCAGACGCGCAGCGTCGAGAACCTAAGCGAACACAGCCGCTCGAGCGTCATATTCCAAGCTGAGATTGCTGCATTATCACAATGATCAGGAAGACCACGGTCGACAGGAGCATGGTAATGATGATCATCCATGCGATAAACTTCTTCATAAAATCTTTGCTTCTTGCACTCATAAGCTTTACCGTTAATTCCCTGTCTGGCCGACGTATTCGGCACCCTCATAATCTCCGCTGTCGCCTATCTCAAGATACAGCGTTATCTGTTCACCGTCACGTACGACAACGACTTCCAAAGTGTCACCGACGTCGTGTTGGTCTCGCACATCAATAATATCATCAGTCTCGTTAATTTCAACACCGCCCATGCTCAGGATGAGGTCTCCGATCTCGATGCCCGCATGATCAGCAGGGCCTCCGATGACCATCTCGGCAGCATAGACGCCGGGCTGGACGCCGTAATAAGCACCCTCTTCGATCTTCACGACGGATACGCCGAGGAAGGGCCTGTCGATGACCTTGCCGTAATTGATGATGTCTTCGATGATATCCTTTACCGTATCTATCGGAATGGCAAATCCGAGTCCTTCGGAAGTGCTCGCTACCATCTTTGCGTTCGTTATTCCGATGACCTCGCCGAAGGAATTGATGAGAGGTCCGCCGCTATTTCCGTTGTTGATCGCTGCATCCGTCTGGATGACGTCGATCGTATAACCGTCTTTCTTAATCTCACGGTCCAAAGCAGATACCACGCCCACCGTTACCGTATCATCGAGAGTTCCGAGCGCATTGCCTATCGCCACGACAAGTTCTCCAGTCTGGAGCAAATCGGACGAGCCGAGCGTTACGCAGGGAAGGTCTTCGGAATAATCCACCTTGAGTACTGCTATGTCAGTCTGAATGTCCGTACCGACTATGGCTGCCTCGACAACTTCTTCATTGGGAAGCGTGACCGTAACATAGTAAGTCTCCGGGTCCGTCAGAGCAAATTCAATGACATGACGGTTTGTAACGATATAGCCGTCTTCCGTAATGATGAAGCCCGTTCCTGCACCTATCTCGACATCCTTCGAACCCGATGACTTTCCCATCAGGTGGATCGCGAGTGTGGCAGGGCTTACCTTATCCACTATCTCAACAGTGGTAAGAGTCTGCTTGTTCGGATCTGATACGCTCGCTGCTTCTTCAAGTGAGAACCAAGGCTCGGGAAGATCTTCCTTATCGGCAGACATGTCTTCCGCTTCTTCCGCTTCCTTACCTGCCAGCTTATCCTCACCGCGGTCAAGATAAGTCGTAAGACCTTCAAGTCCGACGTTAAGTCTGTAGATATATGCCGTCTGTATCGCGGAATAGATGATGCACAGCACAAGAAGAGCTACGACCACTTTAAACCACACGCCGAAGGCATTATTCTCCTTCTTTTCCTTGCGCCTGACTTTGATCTCAGTATTATCGTTTATCTCTTCCTTCAACTCTTCATTAACGTTGATTTCATTGTTGTCCGTCATCTATATTCACCTCTTTGCAGAGACATCTTCCTTCTCAAATGAAATATACTCTAAACCTGCATATTTGTAACGGCAAATTTGTGTCAAAACTCAATCAAAAAGACTTATCTGCTTTCCCGGCATCTCGGCATCGCCAAGACACTCAGGAGCTGATTTGCCTTTGCTGATACTGAGGCAGTATAGGGAGAAATCCTCCTCTTTGCCGGAAGGGATCAGGACATTTGCCCTTACGTCGCCTTCGAAAACGGTATCTTCTATTATCCAGCCGCTGCTGTTTGCCTTTCTTACAAAAGCATCGTAATCGCCGTAGTTCATGACGGATACGAATCTCTTGCCGATCTCGATCGCGGTAGGCTGTCCGTCCTTAAGGGCCTGGGCACCCGCTTCGGTATACGCTCTGACAAGACCTCCTTTGCCAAGCAGTATCCCTCCGAAATACCTCGTCACGCAGACCGCCGTAAACGCCAGCCCGTTCTTGTCCAAAAGCGACAACAGCGGCATTCCCGCGGTACCTGACGGTTCTCCGTCATCACTTGTCTTCTGAAGTCTGGTTTCTCCGCCTGTGACCCACGCATAACAGCAATGCCTGGCATCCGGATACATATTCCGCTCCTCCCTGATGAAGGCTGCGGCATCTTCTGCAGACTCAATCCTCCTGCAGTGTCCTATGAACTTGGACTGTTTGATCTCGATAAAGGATCTGCCCTCTGAACCGAGGGTAATGAACTCGGACAAATCAGACGATCTCCTTGTATTTCTGATATGCCATCATAAGGAGTGACCTGTCCTGGCTGTATGTTATCTTATCAAGCGCATCTTCGACCTGGATGAAGGCCGCATCCAGGATTCCTTCGTCTTGTCCCGCCTGGGGCTCACCGGTCTCCGCGACCATGACGAACCAGGAAATATTGTTGTGCACGGGCTTTCTTCTTGAGATCGAATAGAACTCATAATTAGTCTTGCCGCACGGAGCAAGCACCTTGGTATCAACACCCGCCTCTGCCTTGACTCTCTTGCAGGCAAGATCTGAGAGCTTGGTCTTGTCTCCCGCCTTCAAAACACCTTTGGGGAAGCTCCATTCTCTTTTGTCATTGCAAATGAGAAGCACCTTGTCTTCGAAAAAGACTATTCCGCCTGCGCAATTTCTGACTATCATCTCATATCTCCACAAAATCAAGGAAATTTATAAATCCATAATTGAATTCTAACATAATCCGGGGTGCTTTCATATTAGGTTTGTTCTTTATTAAAAGGGTTGTATAATTGCTTTATGCATACGAACCAGGGCAATCACAAAATGAATTCACCTTCTGACGTTGGCAAGATCCTGACGCTTCAGAGAGTATTCGTATCCGCGACATCGATCGCTGCCGTATTGGCTGTCACTATCCTCGTGTTGTCCGTGGTCAGGTTCGTAAGGATCGTCAATGCCAACACTGCCGTATCAGAGTCGACTTATGTTCCGATAGTTTCGACGGATGTCACGACTTCAACGGAACTGGTAATGAACACGGAACTCCTTCCCGAGAACTCACTTGCCGACCAGTACTGGGGCGAACTCGAGGAACTGCCGGCAGACCAGGTCATAATCCCTGTCCACAACGAGATCCGCGGACTCTATGTCGGCTCGGGATCTTCACTCGACCTTGCGATCGAGAGATGCAACAATTCAGAACTCAATGCGATCGTCATAGACATCAAGAACGAATGGGGCATCCCCTTCATGTGCGAGAACGAGACCGCACACGACATCGGCTATGTCTGGGACGCTTACGACCTGGCTGCCGTCGTCGAGAAATGCCACGAGAACGGCATCTATGTCATCGGAAGGATAGTATGTTTCAACGACTGCACTGCGGCAGAGAAATACCCCGACCGCGCCATCTGCGATGTGAACGGCAACATGCTCCACTTCAAGACTGAGGGCAAGCGTCCGTTCTTAAGTCCCTACAATGAAGAGAACTGGGATTACCTGATCAGCCTCGCGGAGGAAGTCTGCGGTTACGGCGTGGATGAGATCCAGTTCGACTATGTCCGTTTCCCTGCAGGTGCCACGAGCGAAGGCGTCGACCCGTACTACGGTCCCGAGGGTTCCACCCCGTCCAAGTCCGATGCCATCAACAGATTCCTGCAGGAAGCAAGGATCAGGATACAGGACAAGCTCGGCGTGCCCCTGTCGGCGGATATTTTCGGCATCGTGCTCACAAGCCCGATGGATGCCGAGATAATCGGGCAGGATTTTGCCACGCTCGGACTTACGGGAATCGATTCATGCTGCCCGATGGTGTATCCGTCGCACTATGCGCTCGGTACGATGCTGAATGGATTTACTTTCGAGTATCCGGACAAGGAGCCGTACCTGATCGTCTACAGCGTCCTTCAGGAAAGCCAGGAGATATTCAATCAGGAGGGATTCTCTACCGTGCGGCCGTACCTGCAGGCGTTTACCGCCTCGTATATAGGCGAGGGCAATTACATCGAATACGGATATGACGAGATCAACGCCCAGATAAAAGCACTTCATGATCTCGGCATAACGGAATACATACTTTGGGACCCTAAGGTAAAGTATCCGGAAGGCACCTATGACGGCAATATGGCCGTACCGGAAAACTAATTTGACGGGTTTGCTTAAATGCTTCTGAGGCAATAGAATATATTTTGATTATAAATAAGGAGAAGGAACATGCTCGACATTAAATTCCTAAGAACAAATCCCGACATCGTAAAGCAGAACATCAAGAACAAGTTTCAGGATGACAAGCTTCCGCTGGTCGATGAAGTAATAGAATTGGACAAGGAGTTCCGCGAAGCAAAGACACGTGCGGAATATCTTAGATCCCAGCGCAACAAGATAAGCAAGCAGATAGGCGCGCTCATGGGACAGGGCAAGAAGGAAGAGGCTGAAGAGGTCAAGAAGCAGGTCACTGACATGGCTGAAGAACTCGAGGCACTTTCCGTCAAGGAGACCGAACTCGAGGAGAAGATCCGCAAGATCATGCTCATCATCCCCAACATCATCGATCCTTCCGTACCCATCGGCAAGGACGATTCGGAGAATGTTGAGATCGAGCGTTTCGGCGAGCCCGTGGTTCCCGATTACGAGATCCCTTATCACGTCGATATCATGGAAAAGCTCAAGGGAATCGAGCTCGACCAGGCAAGAGATACATCCGGCAACGGTTTCTATTATCTGAGAGGCGATATCGCAAGACTTCATTCAGCATGCCTTTCATATGCAAGAGACTTCATGATCGACCGCGGATTCACATACTATATTCCGCCCTACATGATCAGATCTGCCGTTGTTGACGGCGTTATGAGCTTTGCCGAGATGGAGAACATGATGTACAAGATCGAAGGCGAGGACCTCTACCTTATCGGTACATCCGAGCATTCCATGATCGGTAAGTTCATCGATACGATCACAGACGAGAGCGAGATGCCTCAGACACTCACATCCTATTCGCCCTGCTTCCGTAAGGAAGTCGGTGCTCACGGCATCGAAGAGCGCGGCGTATACAGGATCCACCAGTTCGAGAAGCAGGAGATGATCGTCGTCTGCAAACCCGAAGAATCCAAGATGTGGTATGACAAGCTCTGGCAGAACACGGTTGATTACTTCCGTTCCCTCGATATCCCCGTAAGGACACTCGAGTGCTGCTCCGGTGACCTCGCTGACCTCAAGGTCAAGTCCTGTGATGTCGAGGCATGGTCCCCCAGACAGAAGAAGTATTTCGAGGTCGGTTCGTGCTCTAACCTTGGTGATGCCCAGGCCAGAAGACTTAAGATAAGGATCAGGGGTCCCGAGGGCACATACCTTGCGCACACCCTCAACAACACATGTGTTGCTCCTCCGAGAATGCTCATCGCCTTCCTCGAGAACAACCTGAACGAGGACGGCTCCGTGAGGATCCCCGAGGCACTCAGACCTTACATGGGCGGAAAGTCGGTAATAGAAGTTCCTTCCTAAACCTCACTCACAATCCAACAATTCATTAAAGGAGAGATCGGTATGAACAAGTTATTGAAGAAAGGTCTGTCCCTGTTACTGTCCACCGTTATCGCGTTGTCGATGACCGGTTTTGCCGCGTTCAAGAGCAATGCCGCATCCGCATGCGGATATACGATGTCGGGCACGGCGCACGTACAGGATTACGGTGATACGGATGCCGTCTTTGATGCATCTACGGGCATACTCACGCTCGGTACCAGAGGTCAGGCAAAGAGAGTCGAGAGGATTACAGTTAACTTCACTAATGACAGTCTTACCGACGGCGCAGGCAATCTTTTGGACGGCGGTCTCGAATACAGGGTGCATGTCCAGGACATCGGCTGGATGGACTGGGTCTCCCAGGGACAGTCGGCAGGTACCGCAGGTCAGAGCAAGCGTCTCGAAGGCCTTGAGATCAGGCTCACGGGTTCTCTTTCCAGCTACTATTCCGTACAGTACCAGGTTCATATCCAGGATTACGGCGATGCACAGGGCTTTGTAAGGGACGGTACGCTCGCAGGCACTACCGGCGAGAGCAAGCGTCTCGAAGAAGTGCAGATCAAGCTCGTTCCTCTCGGTTCGGGTTCCATGTCGGTCAACTACCGTGTCCACAGACAGGATTACGGATGGGAAGCAAATTACCTTACCGACGGCGCGACATCAGGCACGACGGGACAGGCAAAGAGACTCGAAGGCATCGAGATCTACCTTCAGGGAAGCCAGTATACAGGCGGCATCAAGTACCGCACTCACGTACAGGATTACGGATGGCAGGGCTGGTGCTATGACGGCGAGATGAGCGGCACCCAGGGCGAAGCAAAACGTCTTGAGGCTATACAGATCGAACTCACTGGAGAGATGGCAAACAAATACGATGTATATTACTGCGTGCACGCTCAGAATTTCGGCTGGCTCGACTGGGCCAAGAACGGCGAGATGAGCGGTACTGCAGGAAAGGGTTACAGGCTCGAAGCCATTCAGATCAAGCTCGTCGCAAAGGGCGGCAGCGCTCCCGGATCCACGGCTCTTCCCTACATCGACAATGTTATGATCGAGAACGCAGCTGCAAATCTTGCGGCCGCACAGGAGGCATATAACAAAGCAGGACTTGAATGGCTGAACAAGACTTCTGTCGCAGCCGGCGGTCTTACCGTTGAATACTATCTTGAACGTGCAAAGTCTGACGGTCTCGTAAATCCTTCGGATCTCGACTGCTATACCCTGATCGCAAGCACTGAGAACATCTATAAGTCGATCGCTTTCATCGAAGAGTGCAACCAGCTCCGTGCAGGCGAAGGAAAGAGCGAGCTTCTCATCGATCCGAAACTGATGGCGGTATCGACGGCATCCGCTGCCATCTCTTCCAAGACCTTCGGACACGTTATGTTCCAGGCAGGATACGTTAACCTCGGCGAGAACCTCGCTTGGGGCTACTCCGATCCTTTCGAGGGATGGTATTTCAAAGAGAAATCATATAACGGCGGACACTACAAGAACATCATCAACAGCAGCTACAAGACGACAGGTTTTGCATGTGCCTGGGGTTCTTACTCCAATGGTCCGTTCGCATACGGTTCTGTCGAAGAGCAGAGTTTCGGCCTGTCCGTTACTTCCTACTGCGTGACGGCATCCGAGTACCGCAAGGCACTTGATGCATACATGTCCGGAGTTACCGCACAGCTCAACAGTGCGCAGGCTGTGTACGACAAGCTCAACAAATAGGATCAGGCTTATGTGATCACATATTCGGGGCTGCCTCAAAGCGGCCCCGTTTTAGTACCATAGAAAGTGTAATTGTTAGAGAGTAATTAACTCCGACAGTTGCACTTTTTATAATGAGGGGAGTAATTGGTCTGACGTGCGGCCCTTTGGATCTTGCATCCGTCAAATAAACTGTCAGCCAACCCCTTGT
>JAILMZ010000120.1 GCA_024692105.1 Saccharofermentans sp. | reverse complement strand
CTTTCCCTGTTGTATAGTTTGTTATGCGTACGTTTGGGTTTATTGTGCCTGTTTTCATGAAGAATGCGCACGCAATTCATTCATTAATCTTGGGAGGGATTCATGAAGAGATTAGGTGATATTCTCGTTGAAAGCGGCTTTTTGAACGCTTCTGAACTTGCTGAAGCACTTTCCACTCAAAAAGAGACCGGCAAACGTCTCGGAGAAGTTATCGTAGAGAGCGGTCTCATGACCGAGTTCGATATCCTCCGTGCGGTATCAAGCCAGTATGATTATCCGATCATCGATCTTACCAGTATCGAAGTCGACCCTAAGGCCACCGCGCTCCTTACGCAGAAGTTCTGCGAAGAGAACGTCGTTCTGCCTATAGGCTTCGATGACGATAAACTCGTTGTAGCGATCGATGACCCTATGAATATTACGATTGAGGATGAGTTGCAGTTCCAGACCGGTTACCAGATAACCATGATGCTTGCGACTCATTCTTCGATTTTGGACGCAGTAAAGGTCAATTACGGTAAAGAGAGCGCTGCAAAGGCAGCCGAAGAGCTCGGTCAGGATCTCGAAGGCGATGAGGTCGCCGAGAACTCCGATATCGCAGAAGCCGTTAACAGCGCCCCGGTTGTTAAGCTCGTTAACTCGATGATCGATTACGCTATCAGAGCAGGATCATCAGATATCCATATCGAGCCTATGGAAGACCGTGTCAGGGTACGTATCCGTATCGACGGTGTCATGCAGGAGATCATGAGCAACCCTCTGTCTGCAAGAGACGCCATCATCACACGTATCAAGATCCTTGGCGGAATGAACATCGCCGAGAAGCGTATCCCTCAGGACGGCCGTATCACAACAGAGATCAACGGCGAAGACGTCGACATGCGTGTATCCATTCTTCCTACGGTTACCGGTGAGAAGACCGTTATCCGTATCCTTGCAAAGAACGACGCAAACCTTAACAGAAGTTATCTCGGCATCAGTGATCACAATAACGAACTCATCGATAAGATAATCATGGTGCCTCAGGGTATCTGCCTTATCTCAGGACCTACGGGTTCAGGTAAGACGACGACCCTTTATACACTCCTTTCAGAGAAGAACTCTCCCGAGACGAACATAATCACGGTCGAAGACCCTGTCGAGATCCGTATCCCCGGACTTAACCAGGTACAGGTTAATGTTAAAGCGGGAATGACCTTCGCAAGCGGTCTTAGATCCATCCTCCGTCAGGACCCTGATATCATCCTCGTCGGTGAGATCCGTGACGGTGAGACAGCAGAGATCGCAATGAGAGCTGCCATCACGGGCCACTTGGTATTCAGCACCATCCATACGAATGACGCCGTATCTTCGATCAACCGTCTTATCGATATGGGTCTTGAGCCTTACATGGTTAACTCGGCTCTCGTAGGCGTTGTCTCCCAGCGTCTCGTTCGCCGTATCTGCACTAACTGCAGAGAATCCTATGACCCTGATGAATATGAGGTAGAATTGCTCCGTCTCGAACCCGGCCAGAAGATCTATCACGGCAAAGGCTGTACTGATTGTGCCGACAAGGGTTATAAGGGACGTATCGCTATCCATGAGATCGTTATTATGACGAAGAAGATGAAGAGCCTTATCGAGAAGCGCGCAAGCGAAGAAGAGATGCGTCAGCTCGCTATCACGGAAGGTACTCAGATGCTGCAGGATTCCGCAAGAGATCTCGTTCTCGAAGGAATCACAACGGCTGACGAGCTTAACAGAGTTGCTTACACGATTGACTGATAAGGAGGTTATATAGCGTGGAAGAGTTTAGTTTATCAATTGAGGCGATTTTGTCAGAAGCAGTAAAGATGGGTGCTTCGGATACCCACATTACTGTCGGACTCCCGCCGATGGTTCGTGTCGACGGTATGTTGTTGCCTATGGGCAAGACACCGCTCACTGCTGCAGATACAGAGTATCTCTGCAAGTCAATGATCGATAAGTCAAGACAGCAGTATCTCAACGAGCGTGGTGAGATCGACTTCTCATACGTCGTCGAGGATTACAGCCGTTTCAGATGTAATGTTTATAAGCAGAGAGGCACATATGCTCTTGCTGCAAGAACCATCACAAATGAGATTCCTACATGCGAACAGCTTGGACTTCCTAACATTTTCAAGGAATTCGTTATGCGTCCTAGAGGACTTATCCTCGTTACAGGTCCTACGGGTTCCGGTAAGTCAACAACTCTCGCAGCTATGATGGGCCATGTTAACAATAACAAGAAGTGCCACATCCTGACACTTGAGGAGCCTATCGAGTATCTCCACATGCACGGCGAAGCAATGATCAACCAGAGAGAAATCCACGAGGATACACTTTCGTTCGCTAACGCACTCAGAGCTGCTCTCCGTGAAGACCCGGATATCATCCTCGTCGGAGAGATGCGTGACCTCGATACTATCAGTACCGCGGTAACAGCAGCCGAGACGGGCCACCTCGTTCTCTCAACACTCCACACATCATCTGCTTCAGATACAGTCAACCGTATTATCGACGCATTCCCGCCTTATCAGCAGGATCAGATCAGAGTCCAGCTTTCGACCGTTCTCGTTGCAGTTATCTGCCAGACGCTCGTTCAGAGGATCGGAGGAGGCCGCTGTGCTGCTTTCGAGATCATGATCTGTAATGACGCTATCAGAAATAACATCCGTGAAGGTAAGACATATCAGATCGACAGTTCTATTGCCACATCACTGCAGCAGGGTATGTGTCCTCTCGATTTCTACCTCGCAGAGCTTGTAAAGAGAAAGATCATATCCAGAGATACTGGCATGCAGAGATGCCGTGTCCAGGAGGATTTCAAGAGATTCCTGAATAATGCCGGCCAGTCTCAGAGCCCGTTGTTTGGAGACCTCGAGTTTGCTTGATATTGGCGAATTCATTATTGTTTAAAATTTTAAGGAGGAGGAAAACAATATGGCTAATTTCAGATATCAAGTAGTCGATGCCAACGGTAAGACAACCGAAGGCGTTGTAGAAGCTCAATCTATCGGCGAAGCTACAAGAAAACTTAAAGCTGACGGTAAATTTGTATCTTCTTTGACTCTTGATAAAGGTCCGGGACTTGCCGGTATGGAGATCGGCAGTACCAAACTGAATACGAAGGACCTCGTTCTGATCTCAAGACAGCTGGCTTCATTGCTTTCAGCAGGTATCACGGTAGTAAGGGCACTCGACATGCTCTATCAGCAGGTTGAGTCCAAGAAGGCGAAGAAATGCATCGGTGAAATATACGAAGCAGTTCAGAGCGGTCGTTCTTTGTCAGAAGCATTTAGGGAACAGAAGGGCGTCGTTCCGAACATTTTCATCAGTATGATCTCCGCAGGTGAGGAATCAGGTCGTCTTGATGAAGTTATGGAAAGACTCGCTGAGCACTTTCAGAAGGATTCAAAACTCAAGAACAAGATCTCTTCTGCAATGGTCTATCCTAAGATCCTTGCAGGTCTTACGGCTGCTATCAGTATCGGTCTCTTGACCTTCCTGGTTCCTAGCATCGAGGAGACGATCGTCGGACTCGGCGGTGAGCTCCCTGGTCTTACCAAGGCTCTTATCGTCATCTCGAATTCGATTACCGGTTATTGGTATATCTATTTGCTTGTGGTTCTCGCAATTGTATTTGGTTTCAAGGCTTGGAGAGGCTCTGAAAAGGGTGCCGAGACATGGTCTAAGCTGATGCTTAAGCTCCCTGTAGTCGGTAAAGCTACCAAGATGAACGCATCTGCGAGATTCACAAGAACGGTATCAACACTTCTGCGAAGCGGAATCTCCGTCCTGCAGGCTGTTGAGATTACGGAGAAGTCTCTGGATAACGTTATCCTTGAGAAGAAGCTCGCTGAAGCTCGTACAGAGATCCGTAAAGGTGCTTCTCTGTCAAAGTCGATAAGGGGAATTACCGAATTCCCTCCGATGATCTACGCTATGGTCTCGATCGGTGAGGAGTCAGGTACTCTTGACCAGATTCTTGAGAAGGCAGCTGACTACTTCGAAGATGAGGCAGATGCAGCTACACAGAAGATGACCGCAGCATTGGAGCCTTGTATGATCATCATCATGGCTATCATCGTAGGTCTTGTCGTCGGCGGTATCGGTATGCCTATCCTTACGATGGCGCAGTGGATCCTGTAATCAGGTAATGAAAGGAGATATTTAATGGATTTATTTGGTAAAAATGAAACCGAACTGGTTCTGGATTGTTCCAGCTCCGACCTCAAGGTTGCTGTCGGAAGATACAATGCGAAGAATCGTTCGATATCAATTGATAAAGTAGGCATCATCCCGCTTGAGTCTGATGCCATCAACGACGGTGCGATTGCAGATTCCTTCGGTATCGTAATGGCTGTTAAGCACGCAATGGCAAGACTCGACATCAGGAACAAGTCCTGCATCCTCACAACTGAAGGAGCATTTGTTCACACCAGAGACCTCGAGCTCCCTATCGTAAAGAAGGATCAGCTCAAGGATATGGTCAAGTACGAAGTCATGGGCCAGGGTTCAAACAGAGAGCTTTCCATTGACTACATTGTTTACGGAACAGCTATCGATGAGGAGACAAATGCAGACAAGCTCAAGGTAAGAGCTACTGCAGTTCCTACAGATGTTATTAAGGAATATAGAGAGTTCCTTAAGAACTTGGATCTTACTCCCGTATCGCTTGATGTTAACCCTAACGCAGTAAGGAAACTCTTCTCTTCCGGCATTATCAACGGAAACGTAAGCATCGTTCAGTCGACACTGCTTCTTATCGAGCTTTCAAGCAGAACAACAACAGTTACTGTTCTTGATCACGGTTTCCCGGTACTGTCCAGAAGACTTCAGTTCGGACACTCCAACATCAGACAGGTTGCTGACTCCATCAAGAAGGTTCAGGGCAGCCAGCAGCAGTCTTCACTCGCAAGACGTCTCAACATCACTACTTCTGATGCTGATGTCAGCGTTCCGGTTGAAGATATCGATGTTTGGAACGAGACAGTTGCTGAGACTCCTGCTCTTCAGTCCGCTGTTAATGCGTACTTTAAGAGCCTTGTTGATGCTGTATCCCGTACAGCTCAGTTCTCTATCTCCAAGTATCGTATCGATTCTATCAGCACATGCTTCCTTTATGGTTCAGGTGCAGGATATAAGAAGATCGATAAGGAACTTTCAAGACAGCTTGGAACACAGGTTGAAATCCTCAAGTCACTCAGTTCTGTCACTGGTCCTAGAGATTTCGAGCTTCCGCAGTTCGTCAACTGCTGCGGCGCACTGATTCGCGAAGACTAAGGAGGGAGTTTATAAATGGCTAATAATGCTAACAAAAAAATCATAGTGAAGAAGGATATGAACTTCTTTGAGGAGTTCACAGCTTCTGCAGCTAAGGCAGCTCGCCTTCTTACTTACGCAATCCTTTTTGGTGCTGCCGTTGTAGGTGTCATCCTTATTTTCATCGTAATCGGTGTTGTAAGGAATGCCGTTATCAAGGGTCAGATTACTGCTCTTGAGACTGAACTTGCAAGTCCTGACTATGCAAACCTTGAGACACAGGCTTCTGTTCTCGCAGAGACACTCAAAGAGAAGAACAATTACTTCTATGCTCTTTGCCAGATGAGAAAGACTGTTGACGAGACACTTGCTGTTCCGATGGATCTGCCTGATGTAATCGGTGAGAATATCCCCAGCGATTCATATCTTGTTCAGTACAACATAACAGGAACAACACTCGCTATGGAGGGTTATTCTTTCTCATACTACAGCCCCGTTGATATTGTTAACATGCTTAACGAGACTGATGTATTCAAAGCTAAGCCCAACATTAGCATTACTCGTGTAGTTGCTTCTGACGTTGGAACAGTTGAAGAATTCTTCCCGGGTGAGAACGTAGTTAACGGAATCAACAACTATTACAATTTCTTAATTACCGGTTCACTCGTAAGTGATGTATATGTTTCAGTCTCCAGAATCGCAACGGGCGAGACTGTAGCAAGCATCAGCGGTATTGAGACAACCAAGTATGATGCAGGTTCCACATATACTATCGAGGGCATTTCTTCTTACAGTGCCGGCGGTGTTGATTACACACTCGCATCAATTACTGTAAATGGTGTTGGCGTTGGTGAAGAGACATTCAACAATATCCTTAGCGCTGATGCTATATCAGGTGTTGCTAACGATAATATTGATATTGCTCTGTACTACACAGCGGTTGAGGCTGCTTCAGCAGACGCTTCAACTGAAGAAGCTCAGTAATTAGGAGGATATATAATGGGTAATTTATCAGTACGTGAGAAGGCGTTCATTTACGTAATCCTTCTGTTATTGATCATCGTTGGTGGTTATTTCTTAGGAATAAGAAACCTCAACAATCAGTATGATGAGTATAAAGTTCAGCTTGATCAGCTTACTGCAAGAAAGGCTTATCTTGATCAGTTGAAACTGGATATCGATGCAACAGCAGACGAGATCGATACTCTTAATTCTTATATTGAAGAAAAAGAGTTATCATTCATCGACAGACTTGATTCCGAGTGCATCGAGCAGTATGTCATGAAGACCATGGAAGATTGCGGAATGCCTTATCTTTCAATGATCACATGTGAAGACATAGCTTGCAATCCTGTAACATATCCCGATGGAACAACGGCACCTGATACACTCCAGTGCCTCAGAGTAACAATTACATACTCTACAACTGACGGTTATATTACGACTCAGTACAATCTGAATCCTGACCAGACAGGTGATGATGCAGGCGCTATCATTTCTGCACTCTATGAACTGCAGGACAACAGCTTTGCAGGTCCCATCGTCGGTTATGATGAATTCATTACTGCACTGAAGAAGATTTCCGAGGATAACCCGGATTGCATTAAGATCAACAATGTATCTGTAGTGGGTACAGCAGGTTTCATGTTACTCAATGCAAGCATTGATTTCTATGGCACTAACCTTGCTAACCGCGTATCTGAAGATACAAGCACGGATGCTTACACATACTGGCAGGGCGACAAGAATGTCAATTGTGACGGCGGCTTCATTGGCTTCCCTTACATTGTTACAGATCCTAACAGCCTCTGGTTCGGTATTGAGAATCCTGATCCTGATGTATACAATTTCATCGACAGACCGTTTGCTGCTTATTGGGCTAACGCTGCTTATACTATTAAGGTTAGCGGTGAAGAAGGCCTTACAGGAATCACTGGTATTGAGCCTGGATCAGCTTCTGCTTCCGGTGTTAACCCTGCTGGCGAAGAGCCGGCAGAGGAGCCGGCAGAGGAGCCGGCAGAAGAATAAGCAAAAAATAAAATGTGGCAAAAAATTGAAAAAATTTGAAAAAAGTATTGCATTTTGCAAAACAGGTGTTATACTTCAAGTACAAACTCAAATTAATCCTATAGGAGGAAATTGAAATGAAGAAGATTCAGAAGTCAAAGAAGGGTTTCACACTCGTAGAGATGGTTCTCGTAATCGCTATTATCGTTATCCTCGCAGCAGTTCTGCTCCTCGGTATCGGTACATACCTCAACGCAGCTAACAAGGCAGCTTCTTCGATTACAGCTCACAACAACTCTACAAACAGCATCGCCAGCATCATCTCTGGCAAGGTTGGCGGACTCTAATACGAGGCTTAAAGCTAATTGCTGAGCGGGGGAGCGATCCCCCGCTTTTTTCATCTGTATACAACGTTTTAATATTTTCTTAACAATTTGTTAATTTAATCTTGAAAAGTATCGAAAACCAAGTATAATTATCTTAGGAAGAATTAGTCTACCTTTATATATAGGAGATTATTATGAAGCGGATATCAAAGAGTAAAAAAGGATTCAGCCTTACTGAAGTAGTATTGGTAGTTGCGATCATTGTTATTCTGGCTAGTGCTTTCGCGATTGGTATAGCTGATTATATTAATACTACTCAGGATGCTTCTGATAAGGTTGATGAGTCTGTATCAGAGATTTCAGATAATATTAGTACTAAAGAGTCCCAGCTTACGGTTTGGGGATTCTAATAGGGAGTCTAGCTTATGAAGAGATTTTTGAAGAACAACAGCCAGGGTTTTACACTCCTTGAGACATTGCTTTCCGTTGCGATCATGGTAATTATGTCGACCATGCTTCTTAACGGCTTTGCAGCGACTATGGGTTATTCTTATCATACTTCAGTGTATACCAAGTCTGCCGCATCGAATTATAGTGCCAGCATGACCACACTGTCCCAACTTCATGCTAAATCTGCGGCGTACAATACATCGAATACGCCAATACCGAATAATTATTATTATGCTGGCTTGGATTATTTGGGTAAGGGAAAATATGATGCTGCGGCAACTTCATGTCCAATAACAATTGGATTTGATAGTTCTGGTGCAACCAATGCTTCCGGAGTTACGTTAAATTCTATCAATGGTGTTGAGTATGCATATAAAGGCGTTTCTGATGATATTAATATAACTGGTACAATCGAGAATCCGTCGGTTGCAGGCAACAGACGCACATTCTTTTATATCCCTACCGTCAATTATGATACAGGAAAGACTCTTACTGATGAAAGCAATATGTTAACTGATGCTTATCTCGGACACATCGGTATATATAAACTGAATAAAGCTAATTATGCCGGACTTAGCAATACAGCAGGACAGTATGTTTGGGGTTATATGACAAAGCCCGGTGATACAACCACCTTTGTCCCTGTTGGAACACCTTTTGATTGGTAATGTTAATCTATAAGTTATTCAGAATCGGAGGAAAAGGATGAGACGAATTAGTAAAAATAAACGCGGCTTCACACTTGTTGAGATGATGTTGTCGCTTGCGATAATCGCAATCATATTCGGATTAACTACAGCTCTTATGATGAGCATCAACGATTCGTTCACATTGACATACAATCTGAATGATGCTTCCGATTATGCTGTTTTGTATGGTTATGGTATTGAGAACTCTGTATTGGCAGAGGTCAGTAAGGGCAGTGCAACAGAATGGTATGTAAAGGATTCTATTCTTTATTACAATACTACTCCTGTTTTTGAACCCAGCCAGATGAAGACCAAGCAGAACGGTACTGGTCCGCTTGTTGATAAGTGGGATGTTTGGATTGGTTTCCAGATAGATCCTTCTAATAAATCTCTTATCAATTATGTAGTTTTAATTTATGACAATTACTATGATCCGACCAAACCGCTGATGTGCAAATACGAGGGTAGTTTTTGGTTGCCTCACTCTTCTGCGAAGATTTCAGTTGGACACAGTGGTGAGTCTCCGGACATTAAATCCGTTGTACCTGGATATGATAATAAACTCATTTATTCTACTTCCTGATTTGATACTGCGATATTCAACAAGGCCCTGCCGACCGGCGGGGCTTTTTTAATGAAGTTGAAACTGTGATAGAATATGACAAAAATTTAAGGGGATAACCTATGAAGATAAAAGTCGGTCTCGATATAGGAGGCAGCACAACAAAGATCGTTGGAATGCAAGACGGGAAGATCGTTGCCAAGTCTATAGTCAAGGCTGCAGATCCGGTCGCTTCAGCTTATGGTGCAGTCGGAAAACTGGTTAATGACAATAATCTCTCCATAGATGACATCGAACAGATCAACATCACAGGTGTCGGTGCATCGTATCCTACGGCTCCCATACTCGGGATCAAGACCGTCAGCGTAAAGGAATTCATGGCGACAGGACTGGGCGGATTGTATCTTTCCGGACTGGACAGGGCAGTCGTGGTCAGCATGGGTACGGGAACTGCTTATCTGCATGCGGAAAAAGGCAATGTAACCCATATAATCGGTTCCGGAATCGGCGGAGGCACCCTTGTTGGTCTGAGCAATTCTGCCGTTGGAGTAGCTGATCCGCTTAAACTGTCGGAGATCGCTGAAGACGGCGATACAAGCCGTGTCGACCTTACGATCGGAGATATTACCAAAGATGAGATCCCCGGCCTTCCCATGAATGCCACAGCTGCGAATTTCGGAAAAGCGCTTGATGCGGTAAAGAAGGAAGATGTATCTGCCGGCATATTCAATCTCGTATACCAGGCCATCGGTACTATGTCTGTTCTGGCTTCAAGGAACTGCGGAGTAAAAGATATCGTATATACAGGTCAGCTGACGGCACTTGAACAGTGCAGGGATTACCTGATGCCGTTCAAGGATCTGTATGACGTCAACTTCATAATTCCCGAAGACGCAGTATTTGCGACGGCAATAGGAAGCTGTCTGGCAGGGGAGTGATAGGCAGTGTCAGATAAGAAAAAACAAAGGGCGTATGAGCTCGATCTTCTGCGCGGATTTGCTTTGTTCATGATGATACTCATGCATTTCGCGTGGGATGTGCATTATGAGTTCGGTGTTAAGATCTTCGGGTTCCTTGAAGCGGACTGGTTCTGGGCATTCGCTCATCCGTTTTTCATTGTCATATTTGTCGGAGTGTCAGGTGTATGCTGCACTTTCTCGAAGAATAATCTGATCCGCGGATTAAAGCTCCTGGGCGTTGCTGCCGTTATGACGCTTGCGACATGGCTCATAACCACGTTCATGAAGATCAACTGCCTTATCATATTCAATGTCCTGGCTTTGCTTGCGGTCAGCATCCTCCTGTATTCACTGATAGAATTCATCGAGAAGAAGACCGGTACCAATCCGAAGCTCACCAACGCGCTCCTGGGCTTTTGCGGAGCTCTTATCACGGCGTTCGGAACAAACCTTGACCGTATGGACTATACAATAGACATTCCCGTATTACTGCCCGTAGGTATCGTGATGAGATCCATGCCCTATATGGCTGACTACATGCCAATGATCCCGTGGGTCGGCGTTTTCCTTATCGGATGCCTTGTCGGCAGGGTATGCTACGCAGAAAAAGCAAGCCTTCTTCCTGCGAAGAACAAGGCGGCAGGCATCATTTGCGCTCCGTTCGAATTCTGCGGAAGGCATTCCCTGATAATCTACTTTGCCCACCAGCCGATCGTATACGGAATACTCTTTGTGATCTTTATGCTCATCAGGCACTGATATATGAAAGTCAAGAAAAAGGGCAAGAGAAGGATAGCGGGCCGGATAATCCTGATAGTCGTGCTTATCGGCCTCCTGATAGCATTTTGGCTGCTTCCGAATCTGATGACGCGCCGTGCGGGAGACTTCTATTCTTCGTGCATCTTCCCGGTCATTGCTATGTTTGGCAATAACTTCAACTCCATCTTTCATTTCTCGATTACGGAGAACCTTGTTATCGTGGGTTCGGTCTCGCTTGTCGCATTGGCCGTCTATTTCGTGGTAATGCTCTTTGTGAGCGGCGCCAAGGGCAAGTTGGGGATATTCCTTTACAAGTCGCTTCGAACGCTTCTGGCGGTGCTGGTAGCCGTGACAGGCATATACCAGCTCATGCACGGGCTTAACTACAGGCGTACAAGAGTGGCGGATCTGCTGGAACTTGATGGTGACCATGATTACGAGGATTACGCGGCAACGCTCGACTGGGCGTACAACGGCATGGTCAAGGCAAGAAAGCAGATGGGGGAGGATTTTGAAGGTGTAGGACACTCCAAGGAGAGTTTCGAGTCGAATGTGACATACGCGAACATCCTGATCGATACCGTCTGCCAAAAATACGACATCCCCATAAGCAATAATTTCGTCAGGGCAAAGCCTGTAGCCTTAAGCAGATACTGGACATATACAGGCATCGTAGGCGTGTACGACCCGTTCCTCGGTGAGGCAAACATCAATACCGACTATATGGATCCCACCACGTTCCCGATAACGATCTGCCATGAGATACTTCACGCAAAGGGTTTTGCCAGCGAGACGGACTGCAATACCCTGGCGACGATATGCTGTCTGTCATCGACACGCGCTGATTTCAGATACGCGGGGTACTTTACGATATTCATGGATCTTTTGAGCATCACGAGCGAGTATGCGGTGGCAGAGGGCAAGATCCTGCCGGACTATTTCTCGGATCCGGCGATATATCCCGTTTACCGCGACATCAATGCAAGCAACTTATACTGGCAGGGCATCGCAGAGGAAGTCAAATACATTGAGAAGATCATCGGTTTTGATCCCGACAAGGCAGGCTCTGACGTGAATAACGCTTTCCTGGAGGCAAACGGCCAGGAGGGCGGCAACGAGACGTACATTGTCCCGGACAATGTCTATGTTGATTTCTACACCAAGTACATAGAGGAATGACCATGCTCGAAATAATCCTCAAAGGACATGAGAAATACTACTGTGTGTCGGATGTCGTAAGGCTGTTCTACGACGATCTCAGCGAGGACAGAGATCGCCAAAGGGTTACGGCGGGAACGGGCCCGGACGTTACTCTTGTATGTTCTCTCGCCCCGGACGGCCGCTCCATCACAACGTATAACGGCAAGAGCTTTATCCCGGAAGGCGATCCGATTGAAGCAGGCCGTGAGATAAGGCGCTCTTTGTACCTTGCCATGTGCGAACTTGCGGGCAGGACCATGCCTTGGGGATGCCTGACCGGCATCAGGCCGACTCTCGTTGCCTATGAAGAGAAGACACCCGCAAATCTCATAGAAAGATACTATGTAAGCCCGGACAAGGCAGAGCTTGCCTGCAGGACTGCTGAAGAAGAACTTCGCCTCACTGAACTTATACCCGAAGAAGACATCAACATCTATGTCGGAATACCATTCTGCCCGACAAGGTGTTCATACTGCTCGTTCATATCGCAGGACATCTCGCACCACATGAACAGGCTTACGGCATACGGGCAGGCCTTAGAATCTGAGATAAGGCTCCTGGCACCAAAGATAAACAGGAGGGTAAGTTCACTCTACGTCGGAGGCGGAACTCCTACGGTGCTTCCTGAAGCGGAATTTGCATCCCTGTTAGACTGCATTTACGGCAGCATCGGCATAGATGACAGATGCGAGGTTACGATAGAGGCCGGACGTCCTGATACGATCACCGAGAATAAGCTCCTCGCCATGCGAGAACACGGCATTACGAGGATATGCATCAACCCGCAGACCATGAACTCGGATACGCTTGCCAGACTTAACAGAAAGCACACCGCAGAAGACATCGTGCGCGTCTATGATCAGGCGAAGGCAATGGGCTTCGAATCCGTTAACATGGACCTCATCGCGGGCCTGCCGTATGAGACGGCAGAGGATTTCATCAAGTCGCTGGAGAAGGTAATGGAACTTGCTCCCGCCAACATAACGATCCACACTCTCTACAAGAAGCGCAGGGCGGAACTGTCCAAGGAGACTGTATTAGACAGGGAAGAATCCAGGGGAAGTCTTGCAGAAGCCGTTACGGAAGGCTACAGGATGTTGGATGGTGCGGGATATCATCCGTACTATATGTACCGCCAGAAGGACACCGGGCACGGTCTGGAGAACACCGGTTTTGCCAAAGGCGGTACAGGATGCATCTACAATGTTGCGATGATGACGGACATGAGAGATGTTCTGTCTTTCGGCGCAGGGTCGTCATCGAAGAGGTGCTTCAGGCAGGAAGGTGAAGAGTATAAGAGAAGAGTCGAGCGCTGCTTCACTACGAAGAACGCCATCGAATATATAAATGACTACGCCAAGGCGGCTCAGAAGAAGGCGGAGTTTTTCGGGTTATAAGATATTGCGATTACCCCTCATAACTTGCGCATATGTATTTGCAAGAAACATGCGGTTACTTAATATACAAGTTTTGACCTTGTAGTATCATTGGAATTCCTTAAGACAGATTTAAGAGGAAGGATTATGAGACAAAGACGCACAGTTGTTATCAACGAGAAAACGCCGCTGCTTATACTGGCAGGGCCTATGTTCTTTGAGCTTTTTCTTAACACGATGCTCAATAATGTGGACACGCTGATGCTGAGCCACTATGACGAGTATGCGGTAGGTGCGGTCGGCAATGCCAATACCATCATGTTCATGATGAACATCCTGTTCAATGTCATAGCTACGGCGACTAGCGTTGTAGTGGCACAGTATCTGGGCGCAAAACTGTACGACAAGATGAACATGATCTACACACTTGCAGTGGTGGTCAACCTTGTCGTCGGCATAGTCTTAAGCGGCGCCTTCTGCGCGGCTAATCCGCTGATAATGGATTTTCTTCAGGTCTCGCCCGAGATGCGCCCGTACTCGATGATATACATCTACATCGTCGGAGGAGGAGGCTTCCTCATGGCGGTGTTCAATGTAATGCTCCAGATCTTAAGGTGCAACGGCTACACCAAGATAGGAATGGGTGTCACGTTTGCTATCAACCTGATAAACATCCTCGGCAACTGGCTGTTCTTGTACGGCCCGTGGGCACACCTGAACATGGGCGTCGCAGGCGTTGCGGTCTCGACGGTAGCCGCAAGGGTTGTGGCGGTCATAGCGGTGTTCGTATTCTTTTTCGCGAAAAAGACAGGCAGGATATCACTGCGCTATCTCAGACCCTTCCCTTATAAGCTCCTTGCGAAAATGGTCCGCATAGGCCTTCCTACCGGAGGAGAGAACCTTACCTACAACCTCTACCAGACAACGCTCCTCTCTTTTGTCAACGGCATGGGCAATGATGCGGTCAATGCGAGGGCATACTGCAATACTCTGATATCATTTGCGATGATCTTCTCGAATGCTGCCGCCATGTCAACGCAGATAATAACAGGACATCTCGTGGGAGCGGGCAAAGAGGAACTTGCATATAAGAGAGTATTTAAGACACTCAGGATCTCCATGCCGATAACCATCGCTCTTGCCTGTACCAACGCCTTGCTCTGCAGATACACTCTGACGATCTTTACTGAAAATGCGAATATCATAATGCTCGGACAGATGATCATGATCGTGGATATATTCGTGGAGATGGGACGCTGCCTCAACATGACCTTCGTCTGCAGCCTTAAGGCCGCCGGTGCGTACGTGTTCCCGCTTATCATGGGCATCCTTTGCAACTGGGGGCTCGGGCTTATGACCGGCTATACGGTTGGTGTGGTATTGGGCGTCGGAGTGGCGGGTATCTTTGCAGGAACAGCTACGGACGAATGCATTCGCGGTCTCATAGTCATGTATTACTGGTATAAGAAAAAATGGTTCGGAAAGTCGGTTGTAGACAAGAGAGGCGACCCCGGATTCGAGTAGAAAAAGAATAGTAATTTCCTGAAAGGCTTGTTTTTATTATCACTCGTGTTCATAGATAAGATACACATTATTCTTTAATGGTTATGGTATTGTAAACGATTTATGCGAAAGAGCACCCTATAATATATTTATAATATCGGAAAGGAGCACCTGCATGAGAACTGCTTTATCAGTTGTATTCATAGTACTGATAATAGCGCTTATCATCTGCGCGGATTATGCCAGACGGTCTAAGAAAAAGATCGGCAAATACGTATGCTTCCTTTTGGCTGGTTTAGCCATACCGGTCATCGGCAACCTTTTGATCATCATCTTCTCTGATCCGTTCTGGGCTTTGATTGGATACTATATCTATTTCCTGGGAATGGATATTGCTATCTATTCACTCTGGCACTTCACATTTGCTTATTGCGAACTGAAGAGACCGAAGTTACCGGTCCTCATACTCGTACATTCTCTCTTCCTGGTCGATATCGTACTGTACGCTCTTAATCCGTTCTTCAGATTCTCTTTCTCAACAGAGAAGGTACTGGTCGATTATCACCAGTACTACAAACTCGTTCCTTATCTCGGACAGACATATCACAGAATCGTCTGCTACGGACTGTTTGCAGTAATCCTGATAATGTTCATCGTAAAGATCGCAAGGGTGTTAAAGGTTTACAGAGCGAAGTACGCGGTTATCCTCTTCTCGATGCTGATAACCGGCGCGATCGAATCTTATTACATCTTCTCCGGACATCCGCTGGATATGTCCATGATCGGATTCGGCCTATTCGGACTTCTCGTTTACTTCTTTGCACTTCATTTCAGATCGATGGAAGTCCTGGACAGAATGCTCGGCAGTATGGCTTCCGACATGCCTGAGGCGCTTTTCTTCTTCGATAACAGCGGCAAGTGCATATGGCTGAACGATCCCGGCAAGCGACTCATAGGAATAAACAATGATAACTATGATGAGGTCAAGGCTAACCTGAGATTCCTGTTCGACGATATCGACCTTGAGAACAGCGGATGGTCCAAGAGATTCCTGATCGGAGAAGGCGAAGAGACACAGTATATGTATCTTGCTATGAGATCAGCCGTTGATGAGAAGGGCAAGATAACAGGCACATACTTAAGCGTGCGTGACATTACGGAAGAGCAGAACGAGCTTAGACGCGAGATGTACAACGCAACACACGATTCACTGACGGGTCTGTATACTGCAGAGTATCTCTACGAGAAGATCGACC
>JAILMZ010000089.1 GCA_024692105.1 Saccharofermentans sp. | reverse complement strand
TCTTCGCCGAGTCTTACGAGCTCGAAAGCCTTGATCATGATCTCGGGATCGTGGTTTCGGACGGCGCCCGAAGACAGCTCGATTCCGTTTACAACGAGGTCGTACTGGTCTGCCTTGATGGACAGCGGATCGATCTCGCCTTTCTCTGCCTTGAGAAGTACGTCAAGTCCGCCCGACGGCATCGAGAAGGGGTTGTGGCAGAACTCGAGTTCGCCTGACTCCTCGCCGATCTCATACATCGGGAAATCAACTATCCAGCAGAACGCGTACTGTTCCTTGTCCATGTGGCCCGGAACCGCAGCACCGAAAGTCTTTACCAGAACGCCTGCCATCTTCTGCGCGGCGCCCTTTGTGCCTGCGGAAAGGACAACGAGCGTGTCGGGCTTAAGACCGAGCTTTGCGACTACTTCGTCCTTCTTCGGCTGTACGAACTTGGATATGCCTCCGACGATCTCGCCGTTCTCGTCCACTCTGAACCAGTAGCCCTTGGATCCTGACTGGATCTCGGCATCGTTCATTGTCTTGTCGATGAACTTGCGGCTCTCGTGGAAGTCTGTGATCACGATGGCCTTGATCTCGCCGTCTGCGAAAGGTGCGAACTCTTCTGTGCGGAGCAGATCTGTAACGTCCGTTACCGTGAGGTCGATACGAAGGTCGGGCTTGTCCGTGCCGTACTTCTCCATTGCCTCGAGGTAAGGGATGCGCACGAACGGAGAGCCTGATGCTCTGTCGTACTTACCGTATTTCGCGAAGACCGGAGGAAGCACGTCCTCGATGATCTCAAAAACGTCATCCTGGCTTGCAAATGCCATTTCCATGTCGAGCTGGTAGAACTCGCCCGGGCATCTGTCGCCTCTTGCGTCCTCGTCCCTGAAGCAGGGTGCGATCTGGAAATATCTGTCGATGCCGGACACCATCAGGAGCTGCTTGAACTGCTGGGGTGCCTGGGGAAGCGCATAGAACTTGCCGGGGTGCTTTCTTGCGGGAACGAGGTAGTCTCTTGCGCCCTCAGGTGAAGATACCGTGAGGATCGGCGTCGTGATCTCCATGAAGTCGTGGTCGATCATGGCTGCACGGAGCGCTGCGATTACGTTGGATCTGAGGATCAGGTTCTTCTTTACCTCGGGGTTTCTGATATCTAAGTATCTGTACTTAAGTCTTGTAAGCTCGTCTGCCTCGCGGCTGTGGTTGATCTCAAACGGAAGCTCGTTGTAACGGCATCTTCCGAGGACCGTGATCTTCTCGGGTACGACCTCGATGTCGCCTGTCGGGATCTTGGAGTTCTTGGAAGATCTCTCCCTTACCGTGCCCTCGACGCAGATGGTGGATTCCTTTGTGATGGCCTTTACGGTCTTCATCATCTCTGCGTTCTCGACGACGACCTGTGTCGTGCCGTAGAAGTCACGGATAACAACGAAACCTAATTCTGCTCCGACTTCTCTGAAGTTCTCGAGCCAGCCCGAGAGCATTACCTTCTTGCCTGCGTCTTCAATCCTTAATTGTCCGCATGTATGTGTACGAGACTGCATATGTATTCCTCCAAATGTTGTTTGCTTTATTTGTCTGCGAGATACGCCGTGAGGCCGTCTAAGCTTACCGCTGTCTCCGTGCCGTCAGCCATGTTCTTGACCTTGACTTCGCCCGATATGAGCTCGTCGTCGCCTATGACCGCAAGGTAAGGTATGCCCTGCTTGCCTGCGTATTTCATCTGGGACTTGAATGAACGGGACATGAGGTCGCGCTCGCAGCCGATGCCGTTAAGCCTTAAGTCGTAGCAGATCTCGGAGATTTTCGCGCCCGCGTTGTCGCTCATGCCTACGAGGTAGATCTTAACGTTGTTGTTCGGTGCGAACTCGACGCCCTGCGCCTCTGCTTCCATCAGGAACCTCTCGATGCCCATCGCGAAACCTATTCCCGGGGTAGCCGTGCCGCCGCAGTCCTCGACGAGTCCGTCATACCTTCCGCCGCCGCAGATCGTGCCCTGCGTGCCGACGTTCTCGGAGACGAACTCGAATACCGTCCTTGTGTAGTAATCCAGACCTCTTACGATGTTGGGGTCGATGTCGTACTTGATGCCTACCGCATCGAGGTTTGCCTTAAGGCCTTCGAAATGCGCCCTGCAGTCATCGCAGAGATAGTCGATGAGCCTGGGAGCACTCTGTACGATCTCTTTCTCGCCGTCGATCTTGCAGTCGATCATGCGCAGCGGGTTCTTCTCGAACCTTGCCTGGCAGTCCTCGCACATGGAAGATACGTGCGGTCTGAAGTGATCTTTTAAGAACTCGTTATACTTGCTCCTGCACGCGGGGCATCCGATCGAATTGATGTGCAGCGCGATGTTCTTTAATCCCATGCGCTTGAAGAAGATGTCTACTACCGAGATGATCTCTGCATCGATCTCCGGGCCCTGGCTTCCGAAAGACTCCAAGCCCAGCTGGTGGAACTCTCTTCTTCTGCCTTTTGCCATCTTCTCGTATCTGAACGCCGTGATGTTGTAGAAAAGCCTTACGGGCGACGGCAGTGAAGACATGCCGTTCTCGATGTAGGATCTTACTACGCCTGCAGTACCCTCAGGTCTGAGCGTTATGCTCCTGCCACCCTTGTCATCAAAGGTGTACATCTCTTTTGTAACAACGTCCGTCGTATCGCCGACGCCTCTCTGGAACAGATCGGTCTGTTCGAACGTCGGGATCCTGATCTCTTCGTAGCCGAAACTGTGGCATACGTCCGCAAACATCTTCTCAGTCTGCTGCCACTTGTAAATATCTGCCGGCAGGATATCGCCTGTACCCTTTTGCGCGCTGTATCTCATCGCATTACTCCTTATTTTATAAAAACACGCGTAATTATAAGGCAAGAAGCGCGTTTAGACAACCTTTACCGGCTTTTATCCTTCCTTGGGCGGTTTCTCGCCTATGGAGATAAAGTCGTCGCCCGCCTGGTATTCGATGTAGTAGATGCCTACGAACTCTTCGCCTTCGGGATTGCCGTCGACCGCAGCGATGTATATCTTGGCGCCGTCGTCGTTCACCTCATACATCGTGTACTGGAAACACGTCTGCGCCCGGCCGTTTGCATAACTGGTATAGTTCCTGTAGTGATTCTTCTCGGAGCCGAAATCCGAATAAAGCTCGATGTCCTTGCTGCTCACGTTCTCGAGGTCGCACTGTGCGAGGAATTCTTCCATGTCTTCGACGGTAATGTCGTTTCTGTCTACCACGTCGTCGGCCATCATATCGTACAGTTCTTCTGCATCCTTATTCGCAACGGCCTTTGCAAGCACCTCACGTCCGGGCAGCCACCTGTTGTTGGCACTGTCCATTACATTAGCCGCGGCGATAAAGATTGCCACGATCACCCATGGTATGACGAGCATTGTAACGCCTATCCAAAGGCCGACCTTCTTGGTCTTCTTATTCTGCTTTTTGGCTTTTGAGGACCTGACCAAAGAGACAACGATCAGGATGATCGCGACCAGCGTCAGCAGGCCCGCGATACCGATAAAAATGCTTCCAAGCACGATGTTAAGTAAGACGATCGACATGTCTTATATTATACACTTGTCAAACGGCAACTTTTCGGATTTTGCGACTGCATGGAGCTCAGTCGCTGGAAATTCGCTGAGATCGTCATTTTCAGCGACAAACCAGAGAAATTCGCTGGAAAGTCGCTGAAATCATCATTTCCAGCGACAAACCAGCGACCGGGAGGAATTTGCGGCCCCTAATTCGCACCTGCCGTTATAAAAAAATAACCGCGGGTAGTGTTATAATTCAAACATGGCTGAATTACTTAAACATCTTTGTTCATCTTGCGGCGGCGCGCTCATCATCGACGTTGATGCGCAGCTCTACAGATGTCCCTACTGCGGAGTTACTTACGATTACGAGTACTTCCGCGAGGAGGACGTGCTGACCAAGGGCATGCGTGCGCTCAAAGAAGGCGAGTTCAAATCGGCAATGGAGGCTTTCGATTTCATCCTGGCAAAGGACCCGCACGATTTTCTTGCACTCCGCGGCAGGCTCCTGGCGAAAGCAAAAGTCACGGGCGTGAAGGAGCTCAACAAGGCCGACGTCCTCCTGCAGATCCCGTACGATAAGGTTCGCGCGGAAGCCGAGCTCGAAGCAGCGGCAGAAGAAGACAAAGCATACTTCACAAAGCTTATGACCATCTTCAACCTGGGCGAAGAATACGCGCAGGCCGACAAGGGCGAGAAGGACGCGGATCTTGCAAAGCGCAGACAGGCGTCACACTTCGATGCGGTCGCTGCGAGAAGGCAGGACAGCGGCATTCCGATCAGGTCGGAAAACGGCGTGACCATGATGAATCCGATCGTGTTCGCTGTCATAGCATGGCTGGTGTGCGCGGCATGTCTCGTGGTAGCGCTGGCCTCAAAGGACGCGGAGATCGTCACCATGGCATGGGGCGGAGTGGCAGTCTTCGGAGTCGGCGGAATATTCGGTGTCCTCTCGGTTGGAAGCGAAAGGAAGTACGCGAACCAGATAGAGGGGCTTAATGAAGAACTCGAAGGCGCAGACAGGAAACTGTCTGACATCAGAGATAAGAAAATAGAACTCCTGAAGTCCGTCAGGAAAGAATACGTGGAACTCAGGAGGATCGACCCGGAACTGAAGGCACCCACACAGAAGACGTGAGGTAGAAGACATGGCTGAAGCACTGAGACATCAATGCACATCATGCGGCGGCGATCTCATTCTCGATTCCGAAGCAAAACTCTATAAGTGCCCCTTCTGCGGCGTCACGTATGACTACGATCTTTTCGGTGAGGAAGATGCACTGTCGCGCGGCATGAACGCTCTTCGCAGAGGCGAGTTCAACTCGGCCAAAGAAGCTTTCGACCAGGTGCTCGGGCAGGAACCGCAAGACTTTCTCGCGCTCAGGGGAAGGATGCTTGCGAAGGCGCGCATGAAGTCCATTCGCGATTTTGAGAACCACGGCCGCCTGGCTATGCGCAACTACGGTGTCATCCACATCGAAGAGGAACTCGAGGCGGCAGGCTCCACCGATAAGGAGTATTTCGAGAGACTGAGGGATATGTTCAAGCTCTGCGAAGAGTATGCGCAGGCCCAAAAGAAGATGCGTGAAGCGCAGGATAACAAGCGCAAGATAAACGCGGGCGAAGTTGACTATGAGATCGAGACGGCTGCGGCATTGGGAAGCGGATATAACACACCTGATTTCAAGTTATCCTTAGTAGTAATCTCCGCTATCGCTATCGGCGGTATACTTGCACTCGTGAACAGCGCTGAGAAGAACTCCGGCGAATTATGGACCGGAGCACTCGCCTTGGCTGTAGTTATCGCAATTCCGATCATCAGCATCGTTGCTACGAACAGGAAGGATGCCGATACTTTCGCTTCAGAACTTACCCGCGTGAACAACGAGAGGGAAAGAAGGATAAGACAACAGGAAGATCAGATAACAAAATACCGCGAAGAGAGCTGCGTCCTCATAGATAAGATCAACAAAGCATACGCCGTGATCCGCGAGGATGACCCTGAGACAAGGACTCATTGGAAGATCGACATGCCTTAAGGCGTGCCTTCAGCTCACCTTATAAACAAACACTTCCGAGATCTCGTGGTCGTACCCTTCGTACAGGCCCGTTTTGATGCCGTCGACGATTATCGCACCGCGGTTGTAAAGAATCAGCAGGTCGCCTGTCTGTTTATCGAACGTCAGGCCCTCGATCTCGCCCTGCTTGATCACGTCGTCGAAAGCCTTGATCCTCTCGACCTTGCATGAGCCGATGCCGTCTTTCATGTTAAGGAACTCCCACCACCCTATCTTCGTGCGGTACATGTGGTCCGGCGCGTCCAGCCCTGCTTCGCCGTCGTCGCAGGAGATGTAGATGTAACCGTTGTAGTACGAGATGCCCTGGATGAGCAAAGGCGGATCCTCCATGAGGAACTTGCCCTTGTACTCACCTGTTTCGAGGTCGTATTTGGCAAGCGTCTTGGATCCGCTTACCCAGTAGTAGTCGCCTTCCGCGCAGACGCCCTGGCGCCCGGTGACTTCGATGACGGAGTCTTGCGTGAACTCGGGCAGCTTTGCAGCGCAGGATGTAAGGATTAACGTTGCCGTGATGCACACGGCGGTGAATGTAATTTTTCTCATATATTAATTAAAACATCCCGCGCTGCCAGGCACAAACAACAATATTGTTACAAAGAATTGCATAGATGTTTAGCATCAAGGATCTGCCATATTCCTTCACAGCTTTGGCGCGGTAAACACTTACTTAACATACGCAACAAAAAACGCGCCCCGGGAAAGGGCGCGCCTTAAAAACTGCAGAAACCTGCGTTACCTCTCATCAAAAACAATATGCACCCTGCTGTCGATCGTACTGATCACGCTGTCCAGGTCCTTTTGGCCGAGCAGGTACGGCGGGATCTCTTCTGACACGATCATCAGCACCGAGTTGTCGGCGAGCATTATCGAATCCACGCCTTCAAGCATCTCGAGGAAGACATCCGGAATAACGGAACCCTCACCGAAATACCCGTACTCGCGGCACAGATCATCCAGCGAGGTCTGCATGTACTCCTGCTGCTTCTCGAAGACGCCGAAAGCCACCTCGTTAGCATAGATTTCCGCATCGATCTTGCTTTGGACTGCCGCACGGTTCACCGGGATGGCTTCGCGTGATTCTTCCTGGACTTCTTTGCTGAGCAGGATGCCCAGAAGCGCGTATGCACCGTCTTTCACCTTGGTGTTCTGCGCAATCGAGAAGGAATTGGTGATGTTGGCGGTAAGGCCTGTTCCCTCCTTGGAAGGAAGCCCGACAACCTTGACATTATTGCCGTAGAAGTTGGCGGAGGCAAGCGCGCGGAGGCTGTCGATGCTCTCCACAAAGACCGCATCCTTATACTCCGGGCCGGTTAAGAACTCCTCACTCCAGACCTCACCGTCATCTGATTTGACTGCGGCGCCTTCCGGAATCTGTTCTTTGAAGAAAGCCGCCAGTTTCCTGAATTCTTCCGTGTCGAAAGAGACCTCGCCGTTTGCTATCCATTTCGAGTAGTTGCTCTGGATGCAGATGGACAGGAAGTGCATGCGGCTGACGTTGTCGGACACGGGTTCGACTCCGTTGAGCTGACCGTATACGAACGATGAGTACTCGTCGTAGGTGAAGCCGACCTGTGAAGAGGAGAGTTTCGAACCGTCCGTGACGATGCCCGCCACCGTGAACGCGGTCGGGATGAAGTATGCCTTGCCGTCGATCTTGGAGGCGTCCACGACATTGGAATAGTAGTCGGCGGCGTTGTAGTCCGCACCATCGAGGTAAGGCGTGAGGTCCAGCAGGTATTCGCTGCTTAGAAGATCGATGGACTGGGCCGCGCCGAAGATGACGTCAGGGCCCGTGCCCGCGCGGATATCCTGTATAAGCGAGCCGCTGGCGAGGGCCATCGCGCTGAACCTCTGCTGGTCCGCCTTGTCGATGTCCTCCGTGGAATCGCCTATGGTAAGGTAGGCATTCTGATCATAGAGGACGAGCTGTGCGTAGTATTCCTGATTCTGATCGTTGAAGGCCTTGAGCGCGTCGCCTTCGAAATACGACAGGGAATCGCTTAGGCTTGCGACCGTGACGACTGCCTTGCCGGCATTCGGATTCTTCTCTGCCTTCTCGAGGAAATACACGACCGTCTCAGTACTGGTCATAACGGAACCGGTGTTGGGCAGGTTGTATCCGAGGATTGCACTCGTGTCGTCGAAATACAGCACGGCGGCATTCTGGCTCTCGTAACGGTTGGTGTTGCAGTTGTCGAAGTTCAGCCTGCACTCGCCTTCGCCGTCAAGCGAATAATCGTAGATGCCCGTTGCCTTGGTCAGATATACCGAGCCGTCGGGCGTGCAGGAGATGCGCTGGTTCTCGGAGACGGGCGTCACGTCGGTGAGTTTGGTGAGCTCGCCGGTCGCAAGGTCAAGACTTCCCATGACATGCTCCTTGCCGAAGCCTTCGATAAAGATCTTGCCTTCGCCGCCTGCGTAGAAATCACTGACATACATAAGGCCGTTCGGACCGAATGCTGCATCAAAATCAACTTTATAGAGCGCTTTGCCGTCCTTGCCGACGACCAGATCGTCATGTCTTGAGACGGGGTCGGAAAGCAGGATTACTTCATACCCGCCAAAGTCCTTCGCATACAAGACATACTGACCGCTCACCGACACCGAACCGTAATCGAACTCGGTAGGCTCTCCGCACAGCAGTCCGGTCTCGGGATCGACATCGCAGTAATAGATCATCGTGGTCTCAAGCCTGTAGAAAGAGAACCTTATGCCTTGCTCGCCTTCGGCAAAACTGAGCACGAAATACGAACCTGACTTGAAGTAGTCTTTGATCGACTCCCTCAGATCCACCTTCTGCTTGAGATTGCCGGTCTTATCGAAGATGCCCATGAATTCGACCATGCGGGACATGTATCCCGTCTCCTCCGTGCCCCGCTCCATGGCCATGTAATACATGACAAAGTAGTCTCCGATGAGCCACGGGCCGTTAGCCATGATGTCAGTGTAAAGTTCCGGATCGAAATCAGCATCCAGTTCGATCCTTTCCGTGTCGTACCACGGGTCGGTCTCCAGGATCTTCGTAACCGCTTCTTCCCCGGCGCAGGACGTCAAAGACATGCAAACCAATGTGAGAATGGCAATGACAAGAACTGCCGAGACAAATCTCTGCATCACTTTCATAATATTACCCCCATATATATATCTTCCTGCCTTAAGTCCCAAAGGTGTTACCCGCCACGTTTAAGACGGCAAGAATATACATAAATTAAGCGATGTAACAATGTTACATCTCGGAAAGATTCTTAAAACGTTCCTTCAATGCCTTGAGTTCGGACAGCGACTGCTCGGCCGTGCGCTTCTCGCGCTCCTTGATCTCGGATACCGTACCCTTCGGACCCGGCTCGGGCTCTTCGATGGTGCTGGTGACCGCAGGCTTGGCCTCTTCGGTGAACTTCTTGGATATCTCCTCGTTCACTTCCTTCATCTCGAAAGACCTTGCGATGTCCCTGATGCTCTTTGCGGGAGATACGAGAGACTTTACGGGAGCAGGCTCATGCTCTGATTCAGGCTTTGCTGCTTCCTCTGCTTTTGCTTCAGCCTTCACTTCGGGCTTGACCTCGGGCTTAGCTTCAGCCTTAGGCTCTTCCTTCTTCTGCTCTTCTGCCCTTGCCTTTGCAGCCTCAGCCTGCTCGCGTCTTCTCTGGGCAGCCATGGCTGTAAATGAATATCCGCCGGTGCTGTAGGAAGGCTTGTAGGAGAAAGTCGGCTTTGCCACGGGTTTCGCGGGTTCTGCAGGCTTTGCAGGCGCTGCTTCTGCGGCTTTGGTCTCTTCTATCTTCGCAGGTTCTGCCTTCTTCTCGGGCTCTGATCTCGGAGCGGGCGCGGGCGCAGCTGCCTTAGGTGCAGCTTCAGCCTTTGCAGGTGCAGAAGGATCTTCCGGGCGCGGATGACCTGCCGAGAAGAACTTTCTGGCAGATACGATAGCCTCGATTATCGACTTGTCCATGGAGAGCTCGCATGCAATCGCTGCGAGAAGGGACTTGTCAGCAGGAATGTATGTATCGTCGGAGATGGCACGGAGCCACTTTGTCTTGCCTCCGAAACAGATGATGTCATGCCAGTGGCTCTTGATGGATCCGTTGATGTAAACGATGCAGCCGAACCTTGCGGAGATCGCCTGAGCCGCATTCTCGATGTCCGTCTTGCCCTTGCAGCTCATCTGTGCAAAGAGCTCGGCCTCGTAGATGTTGAGCGAAAGGAACTGGATCTGCGGCAGAAGGTACTTGATGACCATCTCGTAAGTCTCGGAAGAAACCAGGACTTCGCCTTCCCTTGAGATCAGGGAGATCTCGGATACGACGGCATTGTGCTCGGTCGAAGCGAGCTTGTCGGCAACGAGCTTGACAGCTTCCGGATCTCTTATGAGGCTTAATGCGATGCACGCGGGATGGCATTCCTCGAAACAGTAGTCGAGGATCTCGCCTATATCCGTCTTGGAAAAACCGTCGGGAGCATCGATCTGGGGGATCGCAAGAACGGGTTCTATGTTGTAAGAACGGAAAGTCGCAGTCTTACGCGCCACGTCAAAGCGCGTATTCTCGATAGAATCTGATATTAACAGAACCTGCGACATTCTTACCTTCAATCCCCGCTCTCCAACGGGCATAGTTATTCACCAATAATAGTCGCATAATTCGGGTACAATGCCAAAAGGCAAATGAGCGGAATTACCTTTAACAATTCGTCAATATGACAAAGAATTAAGGCTTGCGGTATACATATGCACGCCAATCGTTATCCTCTTCGGTGGCGATCTTTATGAGGCCTGAATCCTCCAAAGCCTTCTCAACACGGTGCGCTTTGGTATTTACGATACCGGAACAGATGAACAGTCCGCCGGACTTCAGCCTGCCGGGTACGTCGGGAGCGATCTCGGCGATGATGTCGGCAATAATGTTCGCCACGATCACATCGTAATCCGACCTCTTGACGGATTTGAGCTCGCCCGTATAGCAGTCGATGTCTCCGCAGCCGTTGATCCTGCAGTTATCTTCTGCGACCTTGACGGCAAGACTGTCGATATCCACAGCCTCGACATCGCCCGCACCCAGGGCCTTGGCGATTATCGCGAGGATTCCCGAGCCCGTTCCGAGGTCAAGGAGGCTTACTCCCTGCTCCATGTATTTGTCCAGGATCTTGGCGCACATGGCAGTCGTCTCGTGGGAGCCCGTGCCGAACGCAGAACCCGGATCCAGGATTATCTTGTTCTCGGCTTCGATCGTCTCCGGATCTATCCACGAAGGGCAGATTGCGACGCGGTCCGAGATCTTGAATGCGTGGTAATACTTCTTCCAGTTGTTTGCCCAGTCTTCGTCCTTGACGTAGGAATAGCCTTCGAAACCCTTGCCGATGTCAAGGAACTCGCCTATCTCAGAAAGCCTGGTCTTGATGTATTCGATGGCATCGGATACAGCCATCGTCTTGTTGGTTATGTTGCCGTAGATCATGCCGACGCCGTTGGGATCGACGAACTCTTCGCTCTTCGGGCCCATGCGGAAGTATCCGCCGTCGAGCTCCGCGAAATACGCCTTGATCACGACATCCTCACCGTAGGATTCGATCGTGCCGTCGTCGCAGTAACTTAACGGGTCGTTTTCAATAGTGTTCCTGAATTCATAAGGATCCGTAGCGGCGATGCCGTCAGCGCCGATCTGTGCGAGCATCTCGCTGATGGCGTCTGCGGCTTCTTCCGTCGTACGTATGGTGATCTCCACCCATTTCATGACCTGGCTCATAACTGTCTCTTACTTAAAAAGATTCTTTATCTTCTGCATGAATGCGCTGCTCTTGGAATAGTTCCTGTCCGTCAGCGTGGCGTTGAAATCAGCGAGCTTCTGCTTCTGATCCCTGTTAAGTCCTGTCGGTACCTCGATAGAGAACCTGCAGGTATGGTCGCCCTTCATGTTCGGATTGTTCTTGTTGGGTATGCCCTGTCCTCTCAGAGTGTATGTGTCTCCCGGCTGGGTTCCCTCTTTGAGCTTATATGCGACCTTGCCGTAAATGGTCGGGAGCTCGATGTCTCCGCCCAGCGCAGCCTGCGCATAAGTTATCGGGACCTCGCAGAAAGTGTTCATGCCTTCTCTGGTGAACAGGTCATGCTTCTTAACGCGGAACTGAATGTACAGATCGCCGTAAGGTCCGCCGTTGGAACCCGGTTCACCCTCGCCCTTGATGGGGAGCATGTCGCCGGCATCGACACCTGCGGGGATCTTGATGTGCAGTTTCTTCGTGATCTGCGTGCGGCCCTTGCCGTGGCAGGTCGTGCAGGGGGTCTTGATGACCGTTCCTCTTCCCTGGCACATGGGGCACGTTTTCGTGACCATGGTCATGCCGAAAAGGCTCTGCATCTGCTCCTGAACTCTTCCGGCACCGCGGCACCTGGAGCATGTCTCGGGCGCGCTTCCCGGCTGCGAACCTGAACCTCCGCAGGCGCTGCATTTGTCCTGCTTGCTTATGGTGATGTCCTTCTCGCATCCGAAAGCAGCTTCCATGAACTCGAGCGTCATGCCGTACTTGAGGTTCGCACCCTGCTGGGGTCCGTTCCTCCTTCTCGTCCTTGAAGATCCGCCTCCGAAGAACGAATTGAAGATGTCGCCTAGATCGACATCCTCAAATCCCGCTCCGCCGAAACCGCCGTAGCCGGCGCCGCCGAAGCCGTTACCGTCGACTCCGGCCTTGCCGAACTGATCGTATCTCGCTCTCTTTTCCTTATCCGAAAGGATCGTATAAGCTTCGTTTACTTCCTTGAATTTGGCCTCGGCTTCGGCATCGCCCGGATGAAGGTCCGGGTGATACTGCTTGACCTTCTGTCTGAAGGCCTTCTTGAGTTCATCATCAGATGCACTGCGGTCTACGCCGAGTATATCGTAATAATCGTTAGCCAAATTAACTCCTCCGTTCTACCTGGGAATTACCGAACAACGATTATATCAGAAGTCTCCGCCGGCGTTCTTGAAGCCGTCGTCTGCTGCATTGCCGTTAACGTCCTCTGTGCCGTAGCCTGCGAAATCCTCAGCGGACGGGCCTGCGTTTGCGCCTGCACCTGCCGCACCCGGATCGCCTGCTGCGCCCTGAGCGCCGCCTGCCTGCTGGTAGAGTTTCTCGGAAACCTTGTAGAGAGCCTGGAGAACATCGTCCGTGCCCTTCTTCATTGCTTCCTGATCGTCAGCAGCGATGGCATCCTTGAGCTTCTGGATCTCAGCGTTTACGGGAGCCTTGTCTGCTTCGGAGATCTTGTCGCCTGCATCCTTGAGAGTCTTCTCTGCCTGATATACTGTGGACTCGGCCTGGTTCTTGGTCTCTACCTTCTCCTTGTTTGCCTTATCCTCAGCAGCGTGCATCTCGGCTTCCTTGACAGCCTTCTGGATGTCCGCCTCGCTCATGTTGGAGGAAGACTGGATCGTGATCTGCTGCTCTCTGCCTGTGCCCTTATCCTTGGCGCTTACGTTAACGATACCGTTTGCGTCGATGTCGAAAGTAACTTCGATCTGAGGTACGCCACGGGGTGCCGGTGCGATACCGTCGAGGATAAAGTTGCCGAGTGTCTTGTTTGCGGCTGCCATCTCACGCTCACCCTGGAGGACGTGGATCTCAACCTGAGTCTGTCCGTCAGCAGCCGTGGAGAATACCTGGCTCTTCTTTGCAGGGATGGTCGTGTTTCTCTCGATGATCTTTGTGCATACACCGCCCATTGTCTCGATACCGAGCGACAGAGGTGTAACGTCAACGAGGACGAGGCCGGCAGTGGAATCGCCGGAGAGGACTGCGCCCTGGATTGCTGCGCCTACTGCGACGCACTCGTCAGGGTTGATGCCCTTGAAGGGCTCCTTGCCGAAATAGTTCTTAACTGCATCCTGGACTGCGGGGATTCTTGTGGAACCGCCTACGAGGATGATCTTGTCGATGTCGGATACTGAGCAGCCTGCATCGGAAAGTGCGCGCTTAACAGGATCCATTGTCTTTTGTACAAGGTCTGATGTGAGCTCGTCGAACTTAGCTCTTGTGAGTGTTACGTCGAGGTGCTTAGGACCTGTTGCATCAGCTGTGATGTAAGGCAGGTTGATGTTGGAAGATGTAACGCCGGAAAGCTCGATCTTAGCCTTCTCTGCAGCTTCTCTGAGTCTCTGCATTGCCATACGGTCGTTCCTTAAGTCTACTCCGTCGGAGCTCTTGAAGGAATCAACAAGGTAGTCAACGATCTTGTTGTCGAAATCGTCGCCGCCGAGTCTGTTGTTACCTGCCGTAGCTACAACCTCGAATACGCCGTCACCGATGTCGATGATGGAGACATCGAACGTACCGCCGCCGAGGTCGAATACGAGGATCTTCTGATCGCCGTCCTTGTCGAGGCCGTAAGCAAGTGAAGCTGCCGTAGGCTCGTTGATGATTCTCTTAACGTCAAGACCTGCGATACGGCCTGCGTCCTTTGTTGCCTGTCTCTGAGAGTCAGTGAAGTATGCGGGAACCGTGATGACTGCCTCTGTTACGGGCTGTCCGAGGTAAGCCTCTGCGTCGCTCTTGAGTTTCGCGAGGATCATCGCGGAGATCTCCTGAGGTGTGTACTGCTTGTCGTCGATGGATACCTTGTAGTCGGATCCCATCTCACGCTTGATGGACTGGATGGTCCTATCAGGGTTTGTTACCGCCTGACGCTTAGCGACCTGACCGATGAGTCTCTCGCCTGTCTTTGTGAAACCTACTACTGAAGGTGTTGTTCTGTTGCCTTCCGGATTAGGAATGACTACCGTCTCGGAGCCCTCCATAACCGCAACGCATGAGTTTGTTGTACCAAGGTCGATACCAATGATTTTAGACATAATGTTTGTCCTCCCTATTCCAATTGATTATTTCTTGCTTTCAAGGATCTTGTCTACGATGCCGTAGTCGAGAGCTTCCTGTGCTGTCATCCAGTGGTCTCTGTCAGTATCCTTCATGAGTGTCTCGAGGTCTTTGCCGCAGTTGTCCGCAAGGATCTGGTTGAGTCTTACTCTTGTGTCTTTGATGTGATCTGCTGCGATGAGGATCTCTGTTGCCTGGCCCTGAGCGCCGCCCAGAGGCTGGTGGATCATTACTTCCGCGTTGGGCAGGATGCATCTCTTGCCCTTTGTGCCTGCGGAAAGAAGTACGGAGCCCATTGAAGCTGCCATACCCATGCAGATCGTCTGTACGTCAGGCTTGATGAGTCTCATGGTGTCGTAGATCATGAGTCCGTCAGATACGGATCCTCCGGGGCTGTTGATGTAGAACTGGATGTCCTTCTCCGGATCCTCTGCCTCGAGGAAGAGGAGCTGAGCCGTGATGAGGCTTGCCGTTACTGAGTTTACTTCCTCGGAAAGGATTACGATCCTCTCCTTGAGGAGTCTTGAATAGATGTCATACGCGCGCTCACCGCGGTTGGTGGTCTCGATGACTGTAGGTACCAGGCTTGATCTGATGCTGTCCATATTTATTTCTCCTTTACATTTATAATCTTTATCAGTTTGCGACCTGCACGACTGCATGTCTTACAACTCTTTCCTTGTAGATGTATCCCTTCTGGAATACCTGTGCGATCTCCTGCTCTCCGAGTTCTTCGTCTTCGACGTGCATTACCGCTTCGTGCAGGTTCGGATCGAACTTTGTTCCGCGCTCTGCGGGGATCTCCTCGATGCCGATCTTTGCAAGGATCTCGTAGGATTGCTTTCCTACCATCTCGAGTCCCTGGATGACCGCTTCGATCGAATCGGCGTCAGCATTCTTGGAAGAATCTATCGCACGGTCGATGTTGTCGATTACTCCGAGGAATTCTCCCGTAACCTTTGCTACCGCGTCAGCGTAGAGGTTCTCTTTCTCTTTCGTGGTCCTCTTGCGGTAGTTGTCGTACTCTGCATAGAGGTACAGGTAGCGGCTCTTTGCCTCTTCCAACTCTTTTGCAAGACCGGATGTATCCTGCGCTTGTTCCGGCTCACTGCCGGTATCTTCTTCGGTTTCCGGAACAGAGGGTTCTTTATCCTCGGCGGGACCTTCCGCAGCCTGTGCATCAGCCATAGCCGCATCCTCCGCTTCGGCCGTCAGAGGTTCGTCCTTCACAGGCTCCTCGTCCATCCCGAAAAATATCTCTTTACCGTCGTCTGCCATTCACTATCCTTCCCTTCTTACGTTAATCTCTTTATATTCTCGTTGAGTGTCTTCTTAACAAAATCTATCTGCGATATTACCTTCGCATATTCCATTCTCTTCGGACCGATGACTCCGATGTTGCCGGAGACCGAATCGCTTAAGTTGTAAGTTGCCGTGATGAAGCTGCAGTCCTCAAGTCCTTCGAGCGCGATCTCCTGGCCGATCCTTATCATGTAGGTATCCTGCGTGCCCTTCTCTTCAGCGGTTCCCTGCATCTCGTTGACATAGCCTGCGACCATGCTCGAGTCTGACAGAGTGCCGAGGAGTTCTCTTGCCCTGCCGAGCGATGAGAAGTCGGGGAGTTCTAACATCCTGTGCTCGCCTTCGAGGTAGATGTTAAGCTCGTCTGCCTGCTTGATGGCGGTGTATGCTTCGTAGAGCACCTGCTTGAGCAGAGGGTTCGGGATCTCGGTATCGGTAAGAGAAGTCTCGACCGTAACGAGCGTGATCTCATCCAAAGGCTTGCCCGTAAGGTGCTTTTCCACAGCTGAAGAGATCTTGAACATCTGCTCATCGGTAATGAAGTTCGGGATCCTTACGACCTTGTCCTTAACAACGCCTGCCGAGAGCACCATGACCACGAGCGCCTTGCCGGGCTCGATCATGAGGATCTTGAGCTGCGTCAGGTAACTCTTCCTGAGCCTCGGGCTCATGGCAAGAGATACGAAGCCTGTCTGCTTGGAAAGAGTCTGCGTGGCATTCTTGATGAGGTCGGTAACCTCGTCAAGGCTCTCATCTATATTTCTCTTGATCTCGAACTGTTCTTCGGGAGACAACTGATCGACCGTCATGAGCGAGTCGACGTATTCGCGGTAGCCCCTGTCGGACGGGATGCGGCCTGCGGATGTGTGGGGCTTCTCGATATACCCCAGCTTCTCGAGCTCGGCCATCTCGTTCCTGAGCGTCGCGGAACTCACGCGGAAATCGTGGCGCTCTATAAGGGCCTTCGAACCTACCGGCTCGTTGGTCGATACATAGTCGTCTACGATGGCGTGGAGAACCTGTTTTTTGCGATCGTCCAACTGCATGACTTACTATCCCTTTCCCGATATTAGCACTCTATCTCTTCGAGTGCTAAACAGATATTACTCGTTTGTCCGGGTAAAGTCAATAAAAGTCAAAAGTTTTCTTTCACCTTTGCCACAAATGTATTAAAGGGGTATTTATCCCTTCTTTTTCTTCTTGCGGTTGCCGCTGTGTTCCTGCTCATAGTGCGGGTTATCGAGCCTTGCGCCGAAGTTCTGCACGGGCAGGGGCTTATCGAAGAAATAGCCCTGGACTCTGGTGCATCCGTTCTTGAACAGAAGGTCGACCTGATCGACGGTCTCCGCGCCTTCCGCTATACAGGACATTCCGAGTTCCTGGGCAAGTCCGATGATGTGCTTCATCATGATCATCTTGCGCAGGAAGACCTCGCTGTCCGTATCGGTAATGAGGAAGCTCCTGTCTATCTTGATCTCGTTGAACGGGATGTCCACGAGCATGCTCATCGACGAATAGCCGACGCCGAAATCGTCAATCGAAGTCTTGATGCCGCTGGCCTTAAGCGCATTTACGACATCGCCCAGACGCTGCTGGTCCGCTTCAGACGTGGTCTCGGTGAATTCTATGACTATGTACTCGTGCGGCACGCCGATCTTATCGACGATCGAGCAGATGTCTTCTGCCAGGTTGAGGTTGGCAAGGTGCTTTCGTGAGAAGTTGACCGATACGGGCACTACCGTCTTGCCCTCGTCTATCCATTCCTTAATGTCCGCGCACACTCTCTTCAGCATCGAATAGTCGAGCTCGCAGATCTTCCTGCTTCTCTCGAGCACGGGTATGAACGCATCCGGCGGTATTATCTGGCCGTCGCGCGTCCAGCGGCAGAGAGCCTCCGCACCCACGAGCTTGTTATACAGGAGCGAGACCTTCGGCTGGTAGAAAGCAATGAACTCGTCGTTTTCGAGCGCCTCGTCGAAATGGGCCTCCACCCTCTTGGTGTGCTCGTTGAGCTTGACGATCTCGTTGTCATAGTGGAGTATCTGCACATGCTTCACATACCTTGCGATACCAAGGCACTGCTGGGGAGCATCGAGGATGTCGTTGACGGTAAGAGTGTCATCCTCAATGCTGAAGATGCCTGCTGTTGCTGATATGACACAGTGATCCTCGGAATTCATCCCGAAACGGATATCCACGCCCTTTATTATCTCTTCGATCTTTTTGATGTTGCTCTTCTGTACGAAAGCACAGTAGTTGTCGCCGCCGAGACGCCAGAAAGCCTCTCCTTCGTCTTCCCTTAAGGCATCCCTTATCATGCCGGCATACCTGAGCATCAGCATGGTGCCTGTCTCGAATCCGAATGTGTTGTTGACTTCGTTCATGCTCCTTAAGTTAAGGAACATCGAAGCATAGTTCGTGACAGTACCGTGCTCGATACTGGACAGGATCGCACTCTTTCCGTACAGCATGTTGTTGAAGCCTGACGTAACTTCGTGGTACGACATGTATCTGAGCCTCTCGCCGATCCTGACGCGGCTCTTGTTAAGAGACAGGATGGTGGCAAGAGCGCCTGCATTCTTGCGCTCTTCTTCGGTCCAGGAGACATCCTTGGGCGGGAACACCCTGAAGATGCCCTCGCCACCGATGGGACGTGTTTGTGTTCTTGAGATATATTCGTTTGAACGGGGCTTGCCGCTGTCGTAGAAGACCTGCTTGGTCGCTTTGAGCTTGATCATGAGAGACGTCGAAGAATCGGTCTCGTAGTAGTCGACGTAAGCTATCTTGAGCTGTCCGGCGATATCGGCGATCAGTTTGGGATCGATCTCATCATAGAAAACTCCGACTTCGATCTGCTTGAGCAGATAGTCGATGATCAGTTCAGCATCAGTCATAACAGCAACCCCTCAAAGACAGGTCCGATCAAAGGAATGAATCTGTCCTAAAAATAGTTTTAATAATAGAGGGCGCGGTCTTAGAATGCAAGTAATCGGCAATCATACTGCCTGCTGCATACCCATTTTCTCCGTGAGATCATGGAGACTCTTATCGTACATTGCCTTGGATATCGCGTTGCGCTCGAGGAAGGAATCCAGAGTGAATTTCTGCTCAAGATAGAGTTCTTTCTTCTTCTGTTCGGGTGTAAGTTTCTCCCACTGTTCCTGTTCCATAACAATCGCCTCCGTATCAGACTTTGTCCTGTTCCATGAAATAATCCTATCACTCTTTTTTGACAGAAAATCCCGCATATTGCATACTTATTCAAACTGTAATTTGTATTGCATTATTTTGTTACAGTGATAATAGGAACTCGCTCCCATCACGCCTGGCCGCGGACAGGTCCTCGGCGCGCGGCGCCTGCGGAACTTGCGGCGCAACGGGAGCTCGCTCCGGAATTAAAGAGGTTAAATATGAAAAAGACAAATCTGATAAAAGTACTTGCGGCTGCCCTCACGGCTTCCATGCTCCTCACGGGCTGCTCTGACATCGAAGAGATCTTCGACGAGATCGACGAAGGCCTCGAAGAGATAGAAGAGGAAGCCGAGGACGAGATTGAAGAAGAGATCGACGAAGAATTCGACGAGGACGATGACGACGAGGAAACGACCGGAACAACCGTGATTACTCCCGAGCCCAAGCGCGACGAACTCGAGACAGAGGAAGAAGTAGACACTCCCGATACCGACGGCACATACTCAGGCACGATCTTCCTTACAGAGGATGTTTACGGCGCAGAAGTAGGTCCCGAGATCTTCACCCAGAACAAGGTCACGGTAGTAAATCTCTGGGGCACATACTGCGGACCCTGCATCGACGAGATGCCCGAGCTCGAAGAATGGTATCAGGAAGAACTGGCTTCAGGTTCAGGCGTAGGCATAGTCGGAATCCCGATAGATGTCGATTCAAGCAGCGCTTACATGGCGATAGATGTCATGGACGATACCGGCGTCACATATCCTAACCTCATCGTAGACGAAGGTCTGTATGAGATGTTCTGCGAGGACCTCTACTGCGTGCCGACGACCTTCATTGTAGATTCAGAAGGCAACATCGTGGCGGGTCCTTTCGAGGGCGCGTATGTCCAGGGCTACAAGGACGCCGTGGAAGATTACCTTGATTCCGTAGGCTGATATGAATAAGCGCAGAGCGGCCGCCATTGCCATACTTGTCCTGGGGATCCTGCTGATAGCGGCAGGCTTGTTCAGAGGCGAGCTTGACGTCATCTTAAAGAAGGCCGCCGTCGTCTGCATGGAATGCATCGGTCTCGGGTGAAGTCATGGAACCCGTTTTCAAGCAAAAACTGAAGCGCAAGCTCATACAGATCGCGGCATTCGGATTCACGAACTGCCATGCGGGGAATTTTCTGACGGGCAAGCTGTATAAAGGCAGGTTCAAAGAGTTCTGCACGCCGGGACTCAACTGCTATTCGTGTCCCGCCGCGACCGTATCCTGCCCCATTGGTTCGCTCCTTGCGGTTACCGGAAGGGCCGACTTCAAGGTGAGTTTCTATGTGTGGGGATTCCTGCTCGCCATAGGCGCCGTGTTAGGCCGCGCCGTATGCGGTTTCCTGTGCCCTTTCGGACTCTTGCAGGACATCCTTGGCGCCATCCCCGTAAAAAAGTTCCGCCTGCCGAAGATACTCACGTATGTGAAGTATGTGGTGCTGGGCGTTTTCGTGGTCGTCGTGCCTACGATACTGGTGCTCGCGACAGGCAAGAGCGCACCGCTGTTCTGCAAGTACATCTGCCCCGCAGGAACGCTCGAAGGCGCGGTCCCGCTTCTTCTTACACACGAGTCGCTCAGGGATTCCGCCGGCACGCTGTTCTGGGTAAAGCTCGCGATACTGATCCTGGTATTAGTGGGATGTCTGTTCGTCAGAAGGCTTTTCTGCAAGGTGCTCTGCCCTCTCGGAGCAATATACGGCCTGCTCAATAAAGTAAGCCTCTATCACATAACCGTCGACAAGAGTAAATGCATCAGCTGCGGAAAGTGCGCCGAGGCCTGCATGATGGATGTCGATCCCGTAAAGTGCCCGCGCTCGGCAGAGTGCATCAGATGCGGCGCGTGCAGGGCAGCGTGCCCCAAAGGTGCGATATACATAGGTTTCGGAAGCGGCAAAAAGAAAGATCAGTGAACGGTAACGACAACGATCTCGGGATAGTCGTTGATCCTCACGGGCGCGATGCTGTTGCCGAGGCCGCGTGAGATGACAAGCTGCATTCCCGAATAATCAGTCACGCCTTCGTACGGCTTGGGGAAGAACTCGAACTCCGGTGATACGAGACCACCCATGCCGGGAATGATGATCTGGCCGCCGTGATAGTGGCCCGTCAGGACAAGGTCCGCACCGAGTTCCTGATACAGCGAATAGTACTGCGGCTCATGCGCGAGCATTATCACGGGCTTGCCGTCATCAAAGGCATCGTACGCATCGAAATACTCCAGCGAACCATCCGCGATACCTGCAAGGATATATTCACCTGCATCTATGTAAGTATCATCCAAGAAGATGACTCCAAGATCTTTCATCTTTGAGTACATGTCATCAGCCGCGCCTCCGAGCCAGAGCTCATGATTGCCCGTGACATAGTAGACCGGGCATATCTCGACTGCTTTCTCAACGAAACCAAGCGCGATGGAATATGACGGATGCGTCTTGTCGACGAGGTCGCCCGTGATGACGATGATATCCGGGTCGGCCTTCTCGATCTCGCTTATCAGCGCGGAAGAACCCACGCCGAAAAACTGGTTGTGAAGATCCGATATCTGCACTATCTTAAGGTCCTGTTCGAGCCCCAGGTCCACTTCGTATTCTGTCGTGACGAGATGGTAGTTCTGGTAAATGCAGATGATGCAGATGATAATCTCTAGGACCATCAGTACCGGAACGACATAGAACTTGGGTTTTCTGGTCTTGTGATGAAATATCCTCATGCCGAGGAACGCACCGATGGAACCGCCTATCCATGCCCAGAAGAGCAGCGTAGCTTCGGGGATTCGGCGCTTGTTCTTCTTCGCGTACGACTTGTCGAGGCCGTAGAGGATGAACGCGGCAATATTAACTGCTAACAAATAGTAAACAAGTATCATGGCTTATATTATAAACATGTCCCGTTGATATAATCACAAATATATTGAAGGTGCTTATGTCGGGAAGATTATTTGCAAACATCAAGGCTGAATTTGACCCTAAAGATCCGGGGGCTGTAGGTGCAGCTCTCGTCGTCGCCAAGCGCGAAGGCCTTGTCGACATGAACATTTACAACAAGAAGTGATGGTCAGATCCCCTGCTCCAGCAGGTGCTCCATAAAAGCATCCAGACCTTCCACAAGGTCGTCATAGGTCTCATCGAAATTTCCCGTATACCACGGGTCTGCGATACTCCTTGTACTTCCCGCAAACCCGAGCATCTGATATATCTTGTGTTCAGGGTCGCCGCCCGCGATACGGGTCATATTCGAGATGTTGTAATTGTCCATGCCGATCAGGTAGTCATACTCATCGTAGTCGGCGCGGGTCATTTGACGCGCACGGTGCGGCAGGACCGGGATCCCGACCTCGCGCATCTTGGTCACCGTACCATAGTGCGGTCCGTTGCCGATCTCCTCCCTGCTCGTCGCAGCGGAGTCGATATAGAACTTATCGGCCAGTCCCTTCCTGTTCACCATATCCTGGAACATGAACTGCGCCATGGTCGAACGGCAGATGTTACCATGACAAACGAATAGTACTTTTATTGCCATTACGATTTAACACGATTCGAGGTGAAATGCCCGTATTTATTGGGTTTGCGGTCGTAGGTCTTGAAAGTTGCATTTTCACTTATTGTGGCTTTTTTCCGCTTTTCTTTGTACCAAAAGGTACAAAATCGGGTACAAAAATCAAGTTTTGTACCCGGCCTTTTCCGGGTCGTTTCCTGTAGGATCTTACACGGCGCCAAGTTTTGTGACCTCAGCAGCAACGTCTTCATACTTAACATGTGTATAGGTATTAAGTGTTACCGAGATGTCGGAATGTCCCATAAGGTACTGCAATGTCTTGGGATTCATTCCGTTCTTAGCCATATTTGAGCAGTAT
>JAILMZ010000082.1 GCA_024692105.1 Saccharofermentans sp. | reverse complement strand
ACGAGCTTCTTGATTACGAAGGGCTTGAAGAGCTCAAGAGCCATCTCCTTAGGGAGACCGCACTGATGCATCTTAAGCTCAGGTCCGACGATGATAACCGAACGGCCTGAATAGTCAACACGCTTACCGAGCAGGTTCTGTCTGAAACGTCCCTGCTTACCCTTGAGCATGTCGGAAAGTGACTTGAGCTGTCTGTTGGATGTAGCGGATGTGGAGCCCTTGACAGGTGTGCCGTGACGGCCGTTGTCGATAAGAGCGTCAACTGCTTCCTGAAGCATTCTCTTCTCGTTTCTAACGATGATCTCAGGTGCGCCGAGATCGAGGAGTTTCTTAAGACGGTTGTTTCTTCCGATAACTCTTCTGTAAAGATCGTTAAGATCTGATGTGGCATAACGTCCGCCGTCGAGGGGTACCATAGGACGGAGTTCCGGAGGAAGTACCGGGATAACGTCCAGGATCATCCACTCAGGCTTGTTGTCAGATGCCTTGAAAGCCTCGCAGATCTCAAGTCTCTTGTCGATCTTGAGTCTTCTCTGTGTGCTTACGGAGCCTGCCTTCTCGGCTGTCAGCTCTTCGATGATCTTATCTACGTCTACCTGTGAGAGCAGGATCTTGATAGCCTCGGCGCCCATTCTTGCGTCGAAACCCTTCTTGCCTACCTTTGCTACTGTCTGCTTGTACTGGTCCTCAGTGATGATGTCCATCTTGTTGAGGCCTGTCTCTTCCTGGTTGCCCGGATCGAGAACTATGTACTTTGAGTAGTAGAGAACGCTCTCGAGCTGCTTAACTGTCAGGTCGAGGATCGTTCCGATCTTGGAAGGCTGAGTCTTGAAGTACCAGATGTGTGATACGGGGCAAGCGAGCTCGATGTGTCCGAGTCTCTCACGGCGTACGGTATTCTTTGTAACCTCAACGCCGCACTTGTCGCAGATCATTCCCTTGAATCTGATCTTCTTATACTTACCGCAACGGCACTCCCATGACTTTGTGGGTCCGAAGATCTTCTCGCAGAACAGACCGTCAACTTCCGGTCTCTGCGTACGGTAGTTTATAGTCTCAGGCTTCTTGACTTCGCCGTGCGACCAGTCTCTGATGATCTGGGGCGAAGCAAGCTGGATGCTGATTTTTGTTATACGATTTGTCTCGTTCATATATTTGAAGTCTCCTTCCGATTCACGCTGCCGTCATCTTCATCTAACGGCAGCAAGGCCTTGCTATTACTTAACGATCTTCTGATCAGATGTCGTCACCGTCACCGTCGAAATCATCACCGTCGAAATCATCCTCTGCGATGTTTCCGAGTTCGTCGGACTCAACGAATCCTTCATCCAGGATATCGGAGGGAACGACCTCGTCTTCACCGTCAACGTTACGACGCATAATCTCGTCCATTTCGCTGATGGTCTCGAAGGAATCCTTGTTCTCGGGTGTGTATTCCTTATCGTCGGTGTATGTTCTGACATCAAGTGCAAGAGCCTTAAGCTCGTTGACAAGGACGTTGAAGGACTCAGGGATGCCCGGCTCCGGTACGTTCTTGCCACGGATGATGGCATCGAAGGTCTTCGATCTGCCCTCGATATCGTCGGACTTGACTGTGAGGATCTCCTGGAGAGTGTGTGCTGCGCCGTATGCTTCGAGCGCCCAAACTTCCATCTCACCGAATCTCTGGCCGCCGTTCTGAGCTTTACCTCCGAGAGGCTGCTGAGTAACGAGTGAGTAAGGTCCTGTGGATCTTGCGTGCATCTTATCGTCAACAAGGTGGTGCAGCTTCATGTAGTACATAACGCCGACTGTTACCCTGTTCTCGAAAGGCTCACCGGTACGGCCGTCATAGAGGACAGTCTTACCATCTGAGTCAATACCTGCGAGCTTGAAAGCGTCTGCGATATCGTTCTCGTTCGCACCGTCGAAGACAGGTGTTGCGATCTTCCAGTTGAGCGCTCTTGCAGCACGGCCGAGGTGTACCTCGAGGAGCTGACCGATGTTCATACGTGAAGGAACGCCGAGAGGGTTGAGGCAGATATCAAGTGTTGTACCGTCAGGAAGGAAAGGCATATCCTCTTCCGGAAGGATCCTGGATACGACACCCTTGTTTCCGTGACGTCCTGCCATCTTATCGCCGACAGAAAGCTTACGCTTCTGGGCAACGTATACGCGGACTCTCTTGTTTACGCCGTTCTTAAGGTTGCCGTTGGTCTCCTTTGTGGATACAACGACATCAACTACTACGCCGGATCCGCCGTGAGGAACGCGCTTGGAAGTATCCTTAACCTCACGTGCCTTCTCACCGAAGATAGCCTTGTAGAGTCTTTCCTCTGCGGTCTGGTCTGTCTCACCCTTAGGTGATACCTTACCGACGAGGATGTCTCCGTCCTTGACCTCGGAACCGACCATTACGATACCGTCTTCATCAAGGTTGGAAAGAGCGTCATCAGAGACGTTCGGAACCTCTCTGGTGATCTGCTCGGCACCGAGCTTTGTCTCACGTGCCTCGCACTCGTGCTCTTCAATATGGATTGATGTATATACATCGTCTCTTACGATTCTCTCGTTAACAAGAACAGCATCCTCGTAATTGTAGCCTTCCCAGGTCGTGAATCCGATGAGAACGTTTCTTCCGAGAGCGAGCTCGCCGCTGTCCGTAGCAGGACCGTCAGCGATCGTGTCACCGGCCTTGATCTTCTCGCCGATCTCGACGATGGGGCGCTGGTTGATGCATGTGCTCTGGTTGGATCTCTGGTACTTGGAAAGTGTGTACTTGTCAACTGTACCGTCCTTAGCGGTTACTTCGATGCTGTCAGCGGATACGAAGGATACGACACCGTCGTGGAGCGCTACTACGCAAACGCCGGAATCCTTAGCCGCACGGTACTCCATGCCTGTACCGATGATCGGTGCCTCAGGCTTGATGAGAGGTACAGCCTGACGCTGCATGTTCGAACCCATCAGCGCACGGTTCGCGTCATCGTTGCCGAGGAACGGGATAAGGCTGGTGGATACGGATACGAGCTGCTTAGGAGATACGTCCATGTAGTCGATCTGCTCAGGGCTGAGCTGCAGGAACTGGTCGAGGTGACGGCAGACGATCATGTTGTTCTCGAACTTGCCGTTATCGTCAACAGGCTCGTTAGCCTGAGCGATGTTGTAATCATCCTCTTCGTCAGCAGCCATGTATCTGACTTCGTCTGTAACTACGAGGTTCTCCTTGTCGAACTTTCTGTAAGGAGTCTCGATGAAACCATACTTGTTGATACGTGCATAGATAGCAAGAGACGTCATAAGACCGATGTTCTGGCCTTCAGGTGTCTCGATGGTGCACATACGTCCATAGTGTGTGGGGTTGATATCGCGGACTTCCATGGAAGCTCTCTCTCTTGAGATACCGCCGGGACCGAGAGCAGAAAGTCTTCTCTTGTTCGTAAGTTCTGCAAGAGGGTTGTTCTGGTCTGCGAAAGCGGAGAGCTGGGAAGAACCGAAGAACTCACGGAAGGAAGCAGAGAGAGGTCTTGTGTTAACAAGGCTCTGTGCCGTAACGACTTCGCCGTCCTTGCCGGAGATCTGGGAGATCCTGTCTCTTGTATTCTTCTCGACACGTGCGATACCCGTACGGAGCTGGCTCTGGAGGAGCTCGCCGACGGATCTTACACGTCTGTTGCCGAGGTGGTCGATGTTATCGATCCTGCCTACGCCTCTGTGGAGGCCGAGGTAGTAAGAAACGAATGCCAGGATGTCTTCCTTTGTGAGGCAGCGGGGCATGAGCTCTTCCTTCTTCTCGAAGAGAGCATTCTCGAGATATCCTGCGATATCCTTTCCGCCGTTCTCTCTTGCATCCTCGATGATCTTACGGAGTACGCCGACTCTTACCTTCTCGTTGACAGGTGTGTTGTTGATGTCGAAGTTCTTAAGATCCTTCTTACCGAAGCTGTTCCTGATGAATGTATCGGCATCAACTCTGCTGTTACCGATGACCTTGAGCGGCTTGTCGTCAAAATCATCCTCATCTGCAGCCTTAACGAGCTTTCTGGGGAAGATTGTTACGAAAGCGACACCGGCCTCGTCGATCTTGTTTGCGATCTCAGGTGTAACGATAACGCCCTTCTTTGCGATGACTTCGCCGTCATCTGTAGTAACGTTGTCAGCGAGCTTCTGGTTTACGATCCTTCTGCCGATGGCAAGCTTCTTGTTGAGCTTGAAGATACCAACGCGGTCAAGGTCGTATCTGAGAGAATCGAAATATGCCTTGTTGAGGACATTCTCAGCGTTCTCTGCAGTGAAGGGCTCGTTGTTGCGGATCTTCTTGAAGAACTCGGAGAGAGCTGCGACCTTGGGATCTGCAGCATCCTTTGTATCGTCCTTCTCGAGTGTCATTCTGAGGCACTCTTCGTCACCGAACATATTGATGATGTCTTCGTTGGTAACGAGGTGAAGGGTGCCTTCAGGTCCTTCATCGAGACATCTGAGGAATACGGAGAGAGGAATCTTGTGAGACTTATCGACTACGATGTTGATAAGCTGGTATTCATCGGGTTCCTTGGAAGCATCAGCGCCCTTAGCGCTCTTATCCTTCGCAGATACCTTGTTCTCCTTCTCGTTCTCCTCGATAAGGATCCATGAACCCTTATAAGGGATGAGCTCCGCGGTATAGATGCGGTTACCCATCTTGGATCTTGCCTCGCCGTAGTAAGCTCCGGGAGATCTTACGATCTGGTTGATTACTACTCTCTCGGCACCGTTGATGATGAATGTACCCTGATCGGTCATGATAGGGAATTCACCGACATAGATAGTCTCCTCGGAGACCGTATTGTCTACTTTATTATTAAGCTGAACCTTAATGCTGAGTCTAGCAGCGTAGTTGCTGTCATTCTTTTTGCACTGGTCAATGACATCAGCCTTTGAAAGCTTTGCAACTCCATTGGATTTATCCTTCTTGCCGGATCTGTCTTCCTTGCCGGAAGGATCACACGGAGTGTCAGGATCGAAGATCTTATCAATGAAATAGATCTCGTACTTGCCCTGATCATCGGTAACCGGAGACACTTCATTGAAAACCTGCTGCATACCCTTATCAATGAACCACTGATAAGACTGCTTCTGATTCTCGATGAGGTTAGGTACTTCGATTACTTCGTTGATCTTGGAGTAAGACTGACGTTCTGTCTTGCCTTGTTTAACGGAATGGACCATAGCTAACGAATCACCTCACACAAAGCTTGAAACCTTTGATTTCAAGCGGTTTACAGTGGAAAAGTCTTTTTATTTAACACAAAAGACTAATCCCGTCAAGGAAAAAGGGCATAATACCCCTACCCAATACGACGCAGTAAACAATTATAAAGGGTCGTTCAAGTTATGTCAACAGTTAAGTAAGGAAATCAATAGGTAAACTGCTGAAGCCATCCTTTGTTAACTTCGTACGAAGGATTGTTAGCCTGGAGACCAAGCGACCATTCGTTGATGGAAGCAATGATGAGCTGGTTCTTTACCTGGTACTGCCAGCTGGGTTCATTGCACTCGAAGTAGTAAACATAGATCTTTGTCTTGTCCTGCGAGAGGATGACTGTATAATCGCCCTGGACTCTGGCAGGATCGAAGAGCCACTGACCTGCTTCAACGATATCCGTTGCAAGAGGTGTGTAGCCTGTCTCTGCGCTTGTGTCAGTGAACGAAGCGATCTTTGCGCCCGGAGTATATCCGCCGTTGACCATCTCGTTGGTTATTACTGAATTCTGCTTGCAGATGTTGTAGAAGGTCAGGGAATCGACGGGACCGGAGATGATCTGAGCTACCTGAGCCTCAGCGTCAGCCTGGAGCGTAGCGGCATCAGTAGTCGTAAGATCAAGTGTCGTGTTGTTTGTCAGAGTCATGACTCTGTATGTGACTGTAGCCTCTTCGTCAAGGTAGACCTTGTCGAAACGGACTACATAGTATCCGTTGGGAGTGGGAAGAACGGCAACATCGCCCTCGGTTGCTTCGCCGCCGAAGATGAAGTTTGTGAAATCCTCACCGAAATAATCGGTGTAGTCTTTTGTATAAGCCTCGCATCTTGTAGGATCGTTGCCGTCCTCGAAGTTTGCAAGCCTGTCTTCGTCGCCCTTCTCTGTAAGATAATCGATTACGGCCTGACGGAAATCCTCTGTTGTGGCACCGTAGACAGCGATCTTCTGTGCTGCTTCCTCTGCTGCCGTAAGGTCTGTGACGTTACCTGCGTCATCAGTCTCGCCTGCAATGAAGAAGAAGTTGAAGTCTGCCAGCATATAAGAATCGGATGAAGACTCAAAAGCAGTCTGGATCTGATCCTGGGTAGGCATGAACTTGAACTGGCCGATGTATTCCTGATACTCGTTGGCAAGGATCTCCTTGGCAAGGATGTCCTTATAGATACGTGATGTCATACCTGTGCCGTATACACCGAACAGGTACTGGTCAACAGAAGAGTATCCGTAGAGAGTTGCAGCCATGGTCATGCTCTCGCTCTGATTCTCCGCGATGGCAGCAGCCTGAGAATACTGGAGATATCCGTCCTGCTCAGCCGCACGGTTGACGAGCATCTGATTCATTACCTGCATTCCTGCCTGCTGGAGGATCATGTCGCGGTATGTCTCGCCTGTAGCGGGATTGTATACGTCATCAAGAGTATCTCTTGTGACATAGCCGTACTGTGAGTACTGCTGGAATACTTCGTTAAAGTGGTAGTTGGTCTCTAATACCGAGATGCTCTCTACCTTCTGCAGGGTAACTCCGTCTGCGGCAGTCTCATAGATCGTCATGCCAGGAAGGAGCTGCGGAATGATACCTGATATATAGATAAACCAGCCAATAACGCAAACGGCAATAACACCGATCGTGATACCAACGCCGATCTTAACGTTCTTGGAACTGCTTTTATGTGATTTGTTGTTCTTTGCCATATGGGCGGACCTGCCTTGAATTTAGTGGCTTAAAAAAGCAAAGACTATTATAATTCGGCAAGCCTGATAATGCAAGGAACACTCAAAACGGCCGTTTTACTCGCCTTTACCCTCTTTTTCCTCTTCGTCCGAGCCTTCTTCGTTCTCGGGATTTGCGTGGATCATGACTTTGGCGATGGCATTCTCGGCGACCTTGAGCACCTTGATGTCGAGGTTCTTATAGTGCACCACCGGCTTCTCGCGTTCTTCGGGAACACGGTCAAGGAGCGAGAGCACAAGACCTGCGATCGTATCGTACTCGTCATCGGTAAGCTCGACGCCTACCGCATCCTCAAGATCGCTGAGCGTCATGTCACCCGCGACGATGTAATCACCGTTGGACAGTCTTACCAGCTCGTCATCGTCCTCGTCGAACTCATCGCTGATGTTGCCGACAAGCTCTTCAAGGATATCCTCTATGGTGCAGATGCCCATCGTTCCGCCGTATTCATCGACGATAACGGCCATCTGCATGCCTGAACTCTTCATCTCGCTGAACAGGGACGATATCTTGCGCGTCTCATGTACGACCAGAGGATCCCTTATATATTTGGTAAGTATAAAAGGATGGTCGTTATCCGGAGGCGTGATGCCGAGGAGGTCCTTGATGTGAAGGATGCCCTCGATGTCGTCTATGGTCTCCCTGTATACGGGTATTCTCGTGAACTTCTCTTCCCTGGCGATCTTCATGACCTCGTCGTATTCGGCATCGATCGGAAGTGAGACGATCTTCTTCCTGTGCGTCATGATCTCGGCGACTTCCTTGTCATTGAACTCGAAGACATTCTCGATCATCTCTTTCTCGTTGTCTTCGATGTTGCCGGACTCGGAGCCGACATCGACCATCATCCTTATCTCTTCCTCGGTAACGGTCTTGTCGTTCTTGTTCGGATCGATCTTGAACAGACGGAGGATGCCATTGGTGGAAGCCGTCAGGACGATAACGAACGGTCTCAGGAATATACTGAAGAAATTGACCACGCCCGTGACCGCGAAGGCCCACTTCTCGGGATAGGTCTGAGCAACGCGCTTCGGCACGAGTTCTCCCAGGACAAGGGAGAAATACGACAGTATCACGGTTATGACTACGGTCCAGAGGGTCTCC
>JAILMZ010000079.1 GCA_024692105.1 Saccharofermentans sp. | reverse complement strand
ATATCTTATCTTCAACAATGTTCCCCTTTATGAAGACTTCAAGCTCGGCTGGGCTTCCCCCTGGGTATCTTCGATAATGGGTATCGTTGCTGGTATCGCTATCGGTATCATCACAGAGTACTACACTTCCACAGATCACAAACCTACACAGAAGCTTGCCGAGATGTGCACAGAGGGTGAGGCTTTCGTTGTTACCAAAGGTGACGCAGTAGGATCAAGATCTGTTCTTCTTCCTGTATTCGTTATCATCGTTGCACTCATAATCTCCGGTGTGATCGGCGGTTCTTACGGTATCGCCATCTCCGCACTCGGAATGCTCGCATTCGTTGGTGCTACGGTATCCATCGATGCATTCGGTCCTATCGCAGATAACGCAGGCGGTCTTGCAGAAGCTTGCCACCTCGCACCTGACGTTCGTAAGATCACAGATAAGCTCGACGCGGTTGGTAACACAACAGCTGCTATCGGTAAGGGCTTCGCAATCGGTTCTGCAGCATTTGCTACAGTCTCCCTCATCATGGCTTATGTTGGTAACTACACAACAGTAGGTGAGCCTCTGTCCCTTAACTTCGCTTCATTCTTCGTCGTAGCCGGCGGTATCCTCGGCGGCGCACTCGTTGAGTACTTCTGCGCTATCCTCACGGATAACACCATTGACGCGGCTAAGATCATGGCTGATGTCGGCGACAAGCAGATGACACAGGAAGTCCTCGATGGTAAGGCTAAGCCTGACTACAACATGATGATCGAGATGGCTGCTAAGGAAGCTATCCACAGAATGGTTCTTCCTTCAGTCCTCGCACTTCTCATTCCTATCGTTGGCGGTCTTATCCTCGGCGTTGAGTTCGTAGGCGGTATCCTCGTAGGCGCTACGATCGTTGCTATTCCGAGAGCTATCTTCATGGGTAACTCCGGCGGTGCATTCGATAATGCCAAGAAGTACATCGAGCAGGGCATGCTCGAGGGCCACGGCAAGGGTTCTCCCGCGCACAAGGCTTCCGTTACAGGTGATACGATCGGCGACACACGTAAGGACGTAGTCGGCGTTGCACTGGACATCTTCATCAAGCTTATGTCCACAGTTGCAAATACGATCGCTCCTATCATCAGGAACTTCAAGCTCTTCGGTTAATTACCGGCTTATAGTTTGGAACTAATGGCGGCTGTCTTAACGGGCAGCCGCTGTTTATAGGCTCGGACACTTTACAAACAAAGGAACTGATGGTATTATCACCAAGTTGCCTTAATCGCAGTTTTGCGGAAGACTCCGACCCTTACCTTCGATTTTGGCGTATTAATTCTAAAGGAGGAAAGATCTATGTCAGCATCTTTCGACAAGCAGGCTATCATCAAGGAATATGCACTCTCTGAGGGCGATACAGGTTCTCCTGAGGTACAGGTTGCACTTCTTACTTACAGAATCAATCACCTCACAGAACACCTCAAGACTCACAAGGGTGACCACCACAGCAGAAGAGGACTTCTCATGATGGTTGGTAAGAGAAGAAACATCCTTGACTACCTTGCAGCAGTTGATATCGAGCGTTACAGAACACTTATCGCAAAGCTCGGCATCAGAAAGTAATCTTTCAACAGATTATGCAGAGAAGCGGTTCCTTTGGGGACCGCTTTTTTAATTTGTTACCATGCAACTTACCCTTATGGGTAACTGTATAGGGTAAGTTCGTCAATTTGCTATACGATTAAGTAAAGAGTTACCTATTGACTTACCCAATAGGGTAACTCTGCCTGAAAGAAAAAGTATCCACATCTTAAAGCGCTGATATCCTGCTGCTATCAGTCAATTTCTTGCCTAGTAGGTAATATATTGATATCCTACGGCTATCGGATGATTTCTTGCTTCGCAAGTTATTAATGAATCCTAAATACTTAAAGATAGCGAAGGGAAAAATATGAAGAAGCTATTAGCGACATTTATCACAAGTTTACTCCTTATATCATTGACAGCATGTGGTACAACTCCTGTGGAGACAGCTGCAAACGTTGAAAGCGAAGAAGCCACTGATGATACGACAGAAGAGAAGATAACTGAAGAAACTACAACGGAAGAGACTACAACAGAAGAGACCACAACTGAATCTGCTACGCTTGATATGACGCTTGACGAGGTTGTTGAGACTGTTTTTGAACAGAGCGGTCTTGAACTGACTGATGGTACGCCGACTCTTGTCGTATCAGAATATGAAGCATATTGCGAGAATTGGTACATCGACGATGGGCAGCATCACACAATAACCTATGAGGATGGCGTGATAGACGGCATATTGTGCCATAAAGACATAATCTTCAGCGAGAGTAACCCGTTTGTTGGAAGTACTCTATGGTTTATGGTTGTAGAGCTCGATATAGATTCAGATTTATATAAGAACCTGACGGTCGGAGACACATTCAACGCTACCTTAACACCGGTAAGTGACGATTATATGGGGTGGGAACAGCCGTGTACTGTATGTGCCATCAACAAACAGTTTGCTATTTTTATTGTTGATTATTATGACTTTAACCCGGATAATGTGCCGACTACATCCAGTAAAGTCTTACCGCCCTTTGAAACTGACGATCTGCAGCTGCTATATGATGCATTCGTTGCGCTTGGATCTTAATAACAGCTATAAAGTGATACATTCGAGATAGCCTTAGATATATTTTCTGCCTCTAATGTTATAATAAACGGATAGATCATCCGGGAGGTATTCATATGCTTGACGGTTTTATCAGAGTGGCGGCGGCAAGCCCCAGCGTAAAGGTCGGCGACGTTGATTACAATGTGGCGCAGACGGTTGAACTCGCACGCAAGGCAGCATCCAATGACTGTGCTGCCATCGTTTTCCCCGAGCTCGGCCTGACCGGTTATACCTGCGGAGATCTGTTCCTGCAGAACAGCCTGCTCGACAAAGCCATCAACGGCCTGTATGACCTGGCAGAGCAGACAGAGGACCTCAATACGATAATAATCGTCGGTCTTCCTTACCAGCTCGGAGATAAGCTCTATAACGTTGCTGCCGTTCTCCATCAGGGAGACATAGTCGGCATCGTTCCCAAGCAGAATATCCCCAATCATTCCGAGTTCTATGAATTAAGACATTTCACGCCTTATGTCGATGAAGGAGTCATCATGACTAATGATGATGTATGCTTCGGCAGGGCCGTGTTCAACTGCGGTGATTTCTCTTTCGCGGTCGAGATATGCGAAGACCTGTGGGTAGCTTCAAGCCCTTCCGTTGATTATGTGCAGTGCGGTGCGCAGGTCATCTTCAACTTAAGCTGCTCCGATGAGATCATCGGCAAGGCGAAGTTCAGAAGAGACCTCGTTAAGATGCAGAGCGCCAAGCTCATGGCAGCTTATGTCTATGCCGATTCAGGTCTCGGTGAGTCCACTCAGGATCTGGTATTTGCAGGTCATAACCTCATTGCGGAGAACGGCAAGATAAGGGCAGAGAGCAAGAGATTTGCCAACGACAACGAAGAAGATGCAATCCTTTTTGCCGATATCGATCTTGACCGCATCGATGCCGACAGAAGAAGGAGCAATACTTTCTACAGCGACTTAGACGGATATAACGGTGTTGACATTGTTGAGTTTGACGCGGAGTTCCCGGACATCAAGCTTAACAGGAAGATCAGCAAGACACCGTTCGTGCCTTCTTCCAAGGACGATCTCGAGCAGAGATGCGAAGACATCCTTAACATGCAGGCGGCAGGTCTTTATACCAGACTTAAGGCCATCGGAAGCCAGAAGGCTGTTATCGGCCTGTCCGGCGGTCTTGATTCAACGCTTGCGCTTATAGTTACGATACATGCTTTCGATAAGTTAGGCCTTGACCGCAAGAATATCATCGGCATTACGATGCCGGGCTTCGGTACTACGGCAAGGACTAAGAATAACTCAATAAACATCGCTGAGGAGTACGGCTGCACATTAAGGGAGATATCCATCTCTGACGCGGTCTCGCAGCACTTCTCCGATATCGGACACGATCCGGAAGTAAGAGACATCACATACGAAAACTCTCAGGCCAGAGAGCGTACGCAGATCCTCATGGATGTTGCAAACCAGGAGGGCGGTATTGTCATCGGTACGGGCGATCTGTCAGAGCTTGCTTTAGGCTGGGCTACATACAACGGCGATCATATGTCGATGTACGGCGTTAACTGCTCGATACCGAAGACTCTCGTAAGATACCTTGTATCCTATGAATCGGCACGCACGGCTGACGAGAATCCGACTCTGTCCAAGGCTCTTGCTGATATCGTGGCTACTCCCGTATCTCCCGAGCTGCTTCCGCCGACGGAAGACGGCAAGATCTCGCAGAAGACGGAAGAGACTGTCGGTCCTTACGAGCTGCACGACTTCTTCCTGTACTACATGATCAGATACGGTTTCGCGCCGTCCAAGATATACCGCCTCGCGCTCATTGCTTTCGACGGTGAGTACGATGCCGATACCATCTACAAGTGGGAAGAGACGTTCCTCAGAAGGTTCTTCACGCAGCAGTTCAAGAGATCCTGTGTGCCTGACGGTCCCAAGGTCGGTACAGTCTCGCTGTCTCCGAGAGGCGACTGGAGAATGCCTTCTGATGCAAAGTACACCCTTTGGATGGAAGACCTGGAGAGCGTTAAAGGCTGATGAAGATACTTTCGATGTCCGGTTTCGTGCCGGAAGCAATATGCGATACGGTAAGGTTTAACGGCTTCAAAGGTGATGCGGGATTCTCGCATTACTGTGCTTATGCGTCTGACTATATTTCTCAGGTGCTTGCAGATGATACGATCGACGGTGCAGTGTTCCCGAAGACCTGCGACAGTTCCAGGTCGATATCTTCCTATATCGGCGAGTCCGGAAAGTTCGTATATCCGCTTGCAGTCCCGGTCGTAAGAAGCGAGGAAGCCGTTAAATACTATGCATACGTAATCCGTGATTTTAAGATGGCGGTTGAGTCTTTCTATGATGTTAAGATCACTGAAGAGGAGATAGAGACCAGACTGGAAGTGCTCGAGGTCCGCAGAAGGATCATTAAGTCTAATTATGAAGATCTTTGCAGCGGCTTGTCTTATTCTTCTTACATCGAAGCCATTCATAATGCACTTGCCATGCCTTTGGCAAAACAAAAGATCGAGGTAACAGAGAAGTCAGAAGGCACTCCCGTATTCCTTCTTGGATCGTATCTTACATCGATTGACATCTTAAAGACTGCCGAGAAATGCGGTCTTAAGATAGTTGCTGACGACCTGCCTGAGTCGGGCAGACTCGTAACTAAACATGATCACCCTGCAACGAATGATCTTTATGAGAAGATAGCGTGGTCCATACTGGCAAAAAACGCTTCTCCTACGCAGAATGATTTTGAAGCACAGATAGCAAGGACTATTCTTCAGATCAGGATCATGGAATGCAAGGGTGTTCTGATAATAACGCAAAAATACTGCGAGCCTTATGACTATTACTATTCAGTCCTTAAGAAAACCTTGGATGATGAAGGTATCCCTTCGCTTAAGATAGAACTTGACGGCTCGCTTGATCAGAATCTGCACGAATCTGAACTCGGCGCTTTTGCATCAATGCTGGAGGCGAGCCATGGCTGATTCCTACCTCAAGTATGTTGCAAGCTCCATGAGGAGCTACTACAAGGACTTCTCGAAATACGCCAAGGGCAGAGTGCCCGAGCAGAAAGTCGCATGGGTCACATCATTTACACCCATCGAGATCCTTGACGCACTTGGTATCGAATACATCTATCCCGAAAGCTATGCGGCAGTCATAGCCGCAAGCGGCAAGGAACAGGCTCTTCTGGAAGAATCCGAGAGACAAAACCTGTCCTGCAACTGCTGCTCGTATTCGTGCTGTTTCGAAGGATGCGTGACTACGGAGTCAGGCCCCAGAGGCATTCCTCCCAAGCCGGATGTTCTGATCGCCACGAATAACCAGTGCAACACGCTTCCGGGCTGGTGGAGCATCCTTGCAAAAAGATACAATGTTCCGCTGATAATCCTCGATTATCCGGGCGAGTTTGCATCAGAAGAGATCGCTGCTGAATACGTTCAGTCGCAGCACATGGATCTTGTTCAGAAGATGGAGGAGCTCTCCGGCAATAAGCTCGATCCCGAAGTGCTTAAGGAAACGATAAAGAGAAGCCAGGCATCCGTCACAGCATGGAAGAGAGTCATCGCATGCTTCAAGGATAAGGATATCCCGCCGACGCTCCTGTTCGACAACATCAATTTCCTCATCACCGCAAGGTGCAAGGAAGATACGGCTACCATCTATAATCTCATGGCTGATGAGCTTGAGCAGAGCCCTGACAAGGATCCTTCGCTGATCCCGATGTTCTGGATAGGTTATCCGCTCTGGTATCATCCCGAAAGATACTTGAGTGAAGTCACGGAAGGCTTTGCCATTGTCGGTTCCAACTACATCAACTGGTGGAATCTCGATTATTCCGGACTTGATGTGTGGGACAGCCTTTTCAATGCATATAACTACACGTTCCTTAACCTGAAGCAGGAGACCAAGACCCAAAGGCTCACTGCTCTTATCGAAGCATCGGGCGCGAAATGCGCTGTCTCGTGCCGCAACAAGTCCTGCAAGTGCGACTATGTCTCTGCAAAAGACGTCGGCATCATACAGGCGGAACTCGAGATAGACATGATAGACAGAGAGTACCTTGATATCGATAAGGCCGGAAAACTTGTATCTGTCATGAAGGAGTCTTTGACCTGATCCATGATCACCATCGGCGTTGACATTGGTTCCACTTATACCAAGTACTGCATCAAAGGCGGCGCTGATATGAAACTGTTCATGGAACGCACTCCGGTCAAACAGAAGGAATACTTTGAATCCAAACTCAAGGAACTGTTTGCTGAGTTTCCTGATGCAAAGATCGTGTCATGCGGATATGGCCAGCATAATATCGGTTCAGATGCTCAGATAAGCGAGCTTGCTGCCCTTGCAGAAGGTGCGGCATACCAGGCTATCGGCTGTAATGTGATACTTGATATCGGCGGACAGGATACAAAGATTATCGTTAGAGACGGATCCAAACTTAAAGAATTCTTTGTCAACGATAAGTGCGCGGCGGGATGCGGAATCTTTGCGATCAACACGCTTAATCAGCTCGGATTTACTTACGAGGATATAGACCTTAGAGGTGGGGAAGAGCCTGCCTTTAAGCTGTCTTCCACCTGTGCCGTTTTCGCGCAGACGGAGATAGTCAGCCTTCTTGCTCAAGGCACGGAACCTTCTGATATAATGACTGCTGTAATATGGCAGATCCTGGAGCAGTCCAAGGTCCTGCTGCGTAAGGTCAGATATGATACGATCGCGTTGAGCGGCGGCCTTACCCTGATAAAAGACATAGACAAATGCGCGTCAAAGACATACGGCACGAATGTCGTGATACCCGCAAATTCGGCGTATCTCTCTGCGATAGGAGCGGCTTTGTACGCGGAAAGATTGTGAGGCTTATATGAGTGAGAGAAATGACAGACAATATGCAAAAGAACACGAGTGGGCTATCTTCGAAGAAGACGGTACCTGCCGTGTCGGCATAAGCTTCTATGCTCAGAAGGAGCTCGGGAATCTTGTTTTCGCGAACCTTCCCGAAGTCGGCGATACCGTTACTGCCGGCACGCCTTTTGCTGATGTCGAGAGCATCAAGACCGTATCTGATGTGTATTCTCCCGTAACAGGAGTCGTAAAGGAGATCAATGAGGCTCTTCTCGATTCTCCCGAACTCATCAACGAAGATCCTTATAATGCTTGGTTTGCCGTGATCGAGAACGTTACCGACAAGTGCGAACTGATGTCCGCTGAAGAATACGACGCATACATCGAGACTATCTGATGTCCGGAACGCTGATACTCCAAGGCAATAGCTTCGATCCCTATTACAATCTTGCAGTCGAAGAGACTCTCGCAGGTTACTGCGCGGGCAAGTATAAGGCGCTCTATCTGTGGCAGAACGACAATACTGTCGTAATCGGAAAAAACCAGGCTTTATGTGCCGAGGTTGATCTTGAGTATGCCGGAACTCATGATATACGCCTGGCCCGCAGAGTGTCCGGTGGCGGCGCGGTCTATCACGATAAGGGCAATCTCAATTTCACTTTCGCAGGATCTCAGAATGAGACGGATATTATCGTCCGTGCGATGACAATACTCGGGTTCAATGTTCAGACTACAGGCCGCAACGATATCGAGATCGTAAGCGACCGCATAAGCGCCAAGTTCTCGGGTAACGCATACTACAAGAGCGGGTGTACTTGCTTTCATCACGGCACGATACTAATCGATACGGACTTCGATGTCATGTCGAAAGTGCTGACTCCGGACAAGGACAAACTGGAAGGTCACGGCGTTAAGAGCGTAAAGTCGCGCGTCGTAAACTTATGTGAAGTTATGCCTACAATTACTGTGGATGATGTAAAATCTGCTATTATAAAAGCGTTTGAAGAGAAGTTCGGGAAATCAGATGCGATTAGCATCACTGAACTCGATGCTTCTGAAGCAGAAAAGGCGAGAGTTCGTCTTGCAAGCAGAGAGTGGATATATGGCTGTTGATCTTACATACGACCTTATAGTTATCGGCGCAGGTCCCGGCGGAACTGCCGCTGCCATCAAGGCTGCCAAGGCAGGTCTTAATACACTCATCGTCGAAAAGGATTCCATCGGCGGCACATGCCTTAACCGCGGCTGCATCCCGACCAAGGCACTGCTTCATGCTTCAGGCATATACAGACAGGCTTCCGGCGCGTCTTCGTTTGGCGTTAACTGCAAGCCTGAGATTGATGAAGCAGCACTTGCTTCCTACCGTGACAAGACGGTTGATACTTTGGTAGAAGGCCTTAAGGCATCTCTGGAAAAAGAAACCACATTGGAAATAGTCTTTGGTACCGCTTCAGTTGTATCCGCAGGAGCACTTATCGATGTAAGGATTACTACTGCTGACGGCGTGAAAGAATGTCAGACCAGAGATCTTATCTTGGCAACCGGCAGCGAGACAATTATTCCGAACATTCCCGGCATTGATCTTGATGTGGTTACGGATTCCGACAGGCTTCTTAAAGCAACCAAGCTTCCTGAAAGTCTGGTAATTATCGGCGGCGGAGTCATAGGTACTGAGTTTGCATCTTTCTTTACCGATCTTGGTCGTAAGATGACCATCATTGAAGGTCTGCCAAGGATCCTCAGCGGTTTTGATAAAGAGATATCCAGAAATGTACAGATGATCCTCAAGAAGAGGGGAGCAGATATCCATACAGGTTCCAGAGTTACTGCCATATCAAAGGCCGAAGACGGCTCTGCCGTAGTAAGTTTCGAGACGGACGGTGCAGAAAACATGGTTGCTGCCGAGGCAGTAATGATCGCGGTCGGACGCAGGGCTGTGATAGATCTTCCCGAAAATATCGGCATCAAGGTAACTGACGGCAGGATTGAAACGACCGGTCTAGGCAGAACGTCTGTGGCACACATCTATGCTATCGGTGATATTACTTCCGGACCGCAGCTCGCTCATAAGGCTTCTGCTGAAGGCGAGAATGCCGTGGCAGATATCCTTTCTGATGATTCGATAATCTGGCCTGATTTCATACCTGCATGTGTTTATACCAACCCCGAGATAGCTTGTGTCGGAATGACTGAAGCAGAAGCGGAGGCAGCAGGTATTGATGTGGTCAGCGTAAGAGCGCTTACTTCCGCCAATGCCAAATCCGTCATTACATGTGAGGAAAGAGGTTTCGTGAAACTCGTTGCTGACCGCAACGAGAGAAGACTTGTTGGTGCCCTGCTAATGTGTGCTAATGCCACCGACATGATCGGCGAACTTGCTGCAGCAATATCCAGCGATGTTGTCTCCATTGATGACCTGGCCATGGTAATGAGAGCTCATCCCACTTACGAAGAGTGCATCGGCGAGGCTTTGAAACTTTTGAAGCAGAAGTTGTGATAAAGATGAGACGACTCTGTTCGTTAATCCTCGTTTTGTGTTTGTTGGCATGCTCAGCATGCAATAAAGTCCCGGAGAAAAAGGGTTACGGCGTTTTCCTCAGCGTTACCGAAGACCTTTCTCAGCTGGAGGATTATGAGACTGTCGTTATCGATGCACAGTTCTATTCCGCGAAAGAGATAACCGAGTTCAAGAAGGCCGGACATCAGGTGTTCAGTTATATAAACATCGGCTCGCTCGAAGACTGGCGTGACTATTACGATGAAGATCTTACGCTCGCTCCTTACGAAAATTGGGAAGAGGAGCGCTGGGTGGATGTATCCAGGCCCGAATGGCAGGAGATAGTAATAGACGAACTTATTCCCGCACTGCTTGATAAGAACATCGACGGATTCTTTGTTGATAACTGTGATGTGTACTATCAGTTCCCGACGCCTGAGATTCTTGACGGACTGACGATCATGATGAAAGCCATGGTGGATACGGGTAAGGAAGTCATAATCAATGGCGGCGACACTTATCTTGACGCATACTGCAGCAGCGGAGGGGATTGGAGCGACGTGATAACCGGCATTAACCAGGAGTCGGTATTCTCGAAGATACTCTGGGACGAGGACAAGTTCGGTACGGCAGATCCCGAAGACCACGAGTATTTCACTGACTATGTCGAGCGTTATGCGGATCTCGGGGCTGATATCTATCTGCTCGAATATACCACCGATGACGCGCTTATAGGCGAGATAAATGCTTATTGCGACAAGAACGGATTTGAGAACTATGTCTCAGATTCGCTCGAATTGAATTGATTGGTTGTTTTATTTCACCTTTAGTTTATAATTAATAAGTTACATAAGGAGCGTAGTGTGTAGGTTGACTGCCCGAACATGCGCGAGTCGGACCGTGAACCTGCGGACTACCTCCTTTCAGAATCATCAATTTTTAAAGGAGAAAGTCTATGGAAAAGATTTTCAAGATCGACATTGCCGGCAGACCGTTCTCGGTAGAAGTCGGCCATTTCGCGCAGTTTGCAAACGGATCTGCGCTCGTAAAGTACGGAGATACCACCGTTCTTTCCACAGCTACAGCTTCAACACAGCCCCGTGAAGGAATCGATTTCTTCCCGCTCTCTGTTGACTACGAGGAAAAGATGTATGCTGTAGGCAAGATCCCCGGCGGTTTCCTCAAGAGAGAGGGAAGACCCGGTGAGAAGGCTATCCTCACATCACGTGTTATCGACCGTCCTATCCGCCCGCTGTTCCCTAAGGATCTGCGTAACGATGTAAGCGTCAACAACCTCGTAATGTCCGTTGACCCCGACTGCTCACCTGAGATCGCAGCTATGCTCGGTACATCTATCGCTATCGCTATTTCCGATATCCCGTGGAAGGGACCTATCGGCGGCGTTGTCTTAGGTCTCATTGACGGCAAGACAATCATCAACCCTACGCTCGAGCAGCGCCAGGTATCCCAGATGTATGTTACACTCGCCGGTACGCTTTCCAAGATCTGCATGGTCGAGGCAGGCGCTAACGAAGTACCTGATGACGTTATGCTTAACGCAATCGCAGAAGGTCACGAAGAGATAAAGAAGATCTGCGAGTTCATCAACGGTATCGTTGCTGAGGTGGGTAAAGAGAAGTTCACTTATGAGTCTGCTGATGTTCCGGAAGAGGTCTTCGATGCCGTTAAGGAATATGGCTGGGACAAGATGAGAGAAGCTGTCCTTGCAGTAGACAAGGAAGTTAGAGATGCAAACGTTGCAAAGCTTCAGGAAGAAGTTGTTGCAATGCTCGAAGAGAAGGAAGAGGGCCTTTCAAAGTGGGCTGCCGATTCCATCTACAAGCTCGAGAAGAAGGTCGTAAGAGATTACCTGTTCCGTGAACACAGACGTGTTGACGGACGTGCTCTTGACGAGATCCGTCCTCTGTCCTGCGGTATCGATCAGATCCCGAGAGTTCATGGCAGCGCTTGGTTCCAGAGAGGTCAGACTCAGGTCATGAACATCTGCACACTCGCTCCTCTTGCAGAAGCACAGAAGCTCGAGGGACTTGATGAGCAGGAATACAAGAGATACATCCACCACTACAACATGCCCGGTTACTCCACAGGTGAGGCTAAGCCTTCCAGAAGCCCGGGAAGAAGAGAGATCGGTCACGGCGCACTCGCTGAGAGATCACTCATTCCTGTACTTCCTTCTGAGGAAGAGTTTCCTTATGCGATCCGTACAGTATCCGAGATCACAATGTCCAACGGTTCCACATCACAGGGTTCCGTATGCGGTTCCACACTGTCCCTCATGGCAGCAGGCGTACCGATCAAGAGACCTGTAGCAGGTATCTCTTCCGGACTTATCACAGATCCCGATAACGACGACAACTTCCTGGTATTCATGGATATCCAGGGTATCGAGGACTTCTTCGGCGACATGGATTTTAAGGTTGCAGGTACAACAGAAGGTATCACATCCATTCAGGTCGACATCAAGGTTGAAGGTCTTACACTCGAGATCATCCGCCAGGCTTTCGAAATGACACACAAGGGCAGACTGCAGATCATCAACGACGTTATCCTGCCTTGCATCAGCGAGCCTCGTGCAGAGCTTTCCGCTTATGCTCCGCGCATCATCACAATGAAGGTTCCTACAGACAAGATCCGTGAAGTAATCGGTTCCGGCGGAAAGGTTATCAACAAGATCATTTCTGACACAGGCGCTGACATCAACATTAACGACGACGGTACTATCTTCATCTCCACACCTGACCTCGAGAAGGCAGAGAAGGCTAAGATGATCATCAACGGCATCGTTGCTGATCCAGAGGTTGGCACAGAGTACGACGGAACAGTTACAAGACTTATGGACTTCGGTGCATTCGTTGAGTTCCTGCCCGGCAAGGAAGGCCTCGTTCACATCTCAAAGATGGCTTGGAACAGAGTAGAGAAGGTTGAAGACGTTCTCCACGAAGGCGATACAGTTCACGTTAAGCTCATCGAGATCGATTCTCAGGGCAGACTGAACCTCTCAATCAGAGATTGCCTCCCGAAGCCTGAGGGATACGTTGAGGAAGAGCCCAGAAGACGTGAAGGCCGTCCCAATCGTGAGAGAAGAGGCGGTTTCCAGGGTCGTGAGAGACGTGAGTCCGACGATTCCGGCGACGAGAAGAAGGGCAGAAGAAGATCTTTCTAATAACTTCTATATTTGAACTATTGCGGGGCTGTCGTTTGGCAGCTCCGTTTTTATATCTGGCTGAGAATCCGCTAAGTAGCGGATATATGAGCGGATAATGACCATTTTGCAACCTGAAAGCCAATAATCCGCTAGTAATATCCGCCAAGTAGCGGATATATGAGCGGATAATGACCAATTTGAATCCGGCAAGCTAATAATCCGCCGGTAATATCCGCTAAGTAGCGGATACATGAGCGGATAATGACCCATTTGAAGCCAGCAAGCTTATAATCCGCTGGTAATATCCGCTAAGTAGCGGATGTTTAAGCGGATAATCAGGCTCCTAACGCCATTTGTCGGTTTTTGTCGGTTTTTGTCAGGTTTTTCGGGAGTTTAAGCAAGTATCATATTGAAAAGGAGGATATGATATGTTTTTCCCGAAGCTCTGTTGTCTTGCTATATCGGCAATTAAATACCAATTGGATAATTCAATTGCCGGAACGTTAGGAACTTGTAAAGGTAGGCCCTGCATCTACATTTCACATAACCCTGACAATCCCAATACTACAAATAAGCATAAGGAATGCCATTATGTCGATTCCCAAAAAGGAAGGCTTCTTCTTCCGCAGATCGAGAACTATAACAGGCTGAAACACCAACTAGATGATCACTTGAATCAATGGTACAGTCACTATAACTATAAGCCTCCGCTATACGAGATGCCTTATAAGTCAGGGCGGAAGCTGGACTATGCATTTTTCGAGAACTCGCCTGAGGATACGAATCCGAGACCACCGAAATTCCCGATAGTTTATAAAGGTAAGACTTACTATTCAAAGAACGAAGTGCTGGCAGTTATCGTAAGCAAGAATCTTGGCCTGAAGTATAAGAGCGAGGTTCCGCTGAAGGTGAATGATAATACGACTTACTCCCTTGATGGTTTGATCGGATGCGAACTTGCAGATTTCTCGATATATCTTGAGATAATGGGAATGCCGGATAAATCTGATTACATGCAGCGGAATTATCAGAAGATCGTGGATTGTTCAAACACCGGGCTTCGACAGAATCAGGATATTATTTATATCTTCGTTCCCAATCCTTATGAATTTGATTCTGAGAACTTGGAACTACAGATTATGATGTCGATAGAGATGGCACTTAAAGACCCGCCCGGTTGGCGTGAGGGAGCAACCGCAGCTTAATTGCGGTTCTTGTTGATCAATGTGAACTGGTCGATCTTCTCAGTAAGAGGGATAGCGATCTCAAAGCAGGCACCGCCTTCAGTCTTGTTGTAGGCTATGATGCGTCCGCCGTGTTCTGAGACGATAGCTTTCGCGAGGGCGAGACCGATACCGTGCTTACCGTCTGAACCCTTGGAGAATCTCTCGAAAAGGTGCGGCAATACATCTTCCGCGATACCCGGACCGTCGTCTGAGATCTTGAAGATGATATAGCGCATTTCTTTATCAGGCTTGCATATGAACTTTACGGAAGTTGTGCAGTACCTGAGACAGTTGGAGAAGATGTTCTCAAGGCAGCGCAGCATGTCGTTCTCGTTGGCGTAGATATAAAGACCGTTGCAGACGATGTCATTGACGATGTCTTTGTCCGTATGGATGAAGTTGCCGCGGACACGGTCGATGACTGTCTCGCAGAGTTTCTCGACATCCGTTAGTTTCTTCTGGACCTCATAACTGCCGCTCTTGGACATATCCATCTTTGAGATGGATAGCAGGTTCTCTACGAGGTTGGAAAGTCTCTCGGTCTCGTCGATGATGACGTTGATGGCGTCTTCTTTGGACTGTTCGTCTTCGAAGACTCCGCATTTGATACCTTCGGCATAACCCTGGATGGACATGAGAGGCGTTCTTAGCTCATGCGAAGCATTCTGGAAGAAGGTCTTCTGCTCGACGTCTGTCTCTTCGAGTTTGTATGCCATTTGGTTCATGACATCGCCGAGTCCGGAAAGTTCCCGCGATACTATGTGGCCGGTGATCGGATTGAAGTCTCCTTTTGCGATACGTGATGCGAATTTGGACAGCTTGCGCGTGGAACGCAGAAGCGGGTAAGTGGCAACAAGGCTTAAGAAACCGGCGATCAGGAGGGAGATGAACGCAGCCTGGATCATCGCGAGCATGATAGCAGCGGTGAAGGAATAGTAGGTTCTTGAATTGACATAGACGAGCATGTAGTAGTTGTCCAGGTCGTAAGAAAGATCACCTTCGCCTTCAATCTTAAGAGAGCGGTAGTAGATATAGCTTCCGTCTATCTCGATCTTCTCTGTTGCTCCGATCTTCTTGTGACCGCCTTCGCCGATTACCTGACTGACTACACCATAAGCCGAATTGTAGTAGGAGACTGAATAATCGGGACTCGGCCAAAGCAGTGTAAGACTGTCAGGGAAACCATCCTGATATGTGTAGAGAACGATCGTTGCCTGGTTGGAAAGGTCGGCTGCCGAAGCGATCGAGTTGAGCAGGTAAGCCTGGATGTTCTCGTCGGATCTGTCGTCTTCAAGGTCGATCTGCGTACGGAAAGCTTCGTTGAAGTTGAGGCAGGAACTGACGGCTGTCTCGAGTCTGGCTTCGCACTCGTTCTCGATATAACTGGTAATGATCGATTGAATATAGAAGTACATCGTGCCGACAACGACAACGATGACAAGTATCGATGCAACGAAGAAGTGCAGTGATATCGGAATCCTAATGGCGGATTTGTTGCGGGTGTATTTCTTTTTATTGGGTGCGCCGGATGAAGAAGACATTACTCGTCGTCTTGATCACCGTCATCGGGAGTGAAATTCCTGTCTACAAGACGGAAACCGTAACCCCAGACTGTAGCAATCTTAGCAGAGGAATCCTGGATCTTCTTACGGAGTCGCTTAACCGTATCGTCCGCAACTCTTGTCTCAACCTGTGTCTCGTATCCCCAGATCTTATCGAGAAGCTCGGCTCTCGGTACAGCGCGGTCAGAGTTGATGATGAGATATGTCAAAAGCTGATATTCATTCGGAGTAAGAGGGAAGGGCTTGCCGTTCTTGGTAGCTTCTTTTGTCTTCCTGTTGATGATGATGTCCGCGAAAACAAGTTCCTCGCCGTTATCGGGCTTGTCGGAAGACTTACCTGTAAGATCTTCCTGACGCTTGAGGATGGACTTGGCCTTTGTAACAAGCTTGATGGGGGAGAACGGCTTTGTGAAATAGTCGTCGCTTCCCAGGTCAAGGCCCTGGATATAGTCCGCATCGGAATCCTTCGCGGTAAGCATGATTATCGGAACGTTGGATATCTTACGGAGTTCCTTTAAGATAAAGAACCCGTCATGGCCCGGCATCATTACGTCCAGTATAACGAGGTCGCAAGGTGAATCCTTGAATCTGTCAAGGAGTTCGTCGCCGGTGGGAAATCCCATTACGATGAATTGTTCTCTCTCAAGGAAAGACTTGAGGAGATTTCTGATGTTGTTGTCGTCGTCTGCAATATAAATAATCTTGTCCATACAGAATCCATTTTAATCAATATGTTTCATGTTTGTAGATTAAATTGGTGTAAATGTGAGGGAATTGTTTATTAAATATATTGTTTGTGGTTAAATAACAACGGAAAAAATTATATAAGGAGTAATTATGCCCACAGTACTTGTAACAGGCGGTAACGGATATATCGGTTCTCATACGGTTATCGCCCTTTCTGAAAGCGGCTATGATGTAGTTATCGCCGATAACCTTTCTAACAGTAAGATGGAAGTTCAAAGAAGGCTCGAGAAGATTACCGGAAAGACCTTCAAGTTCTATAATGTCGACTGCTGTGACAAGCAGGCTTTAAGGAAAGTCTTCGAAGAGAACAAGATCGACAGCGTCATTCATTTTGCCGGACTCAAAGCTGTCGGAGAGTCTGTGCGCATTCCGCTTGAATACTATAAGAATAATATTATGAGCGCCATTACGGTTGCCGAACTGATGGCTGAATTCAAGGTAGGCAAACTCGTATTCAGTTCATCTGCGACAGTTTACGGCATGAGCGAGGCTGTTCCTTTCACGGAGGAATCTCCTCTCGGTGTCTGCACGAATCCTTACGGATGGACAAAGTGGATGATCGAGCAGATACTTAGAGATTTCGCTGCTGCGAATCCCGATGTGAAAGTATGCCTTTTGAGATATTTCAATCCCGTAGGTGCGCACGAGAGCGGCCTCATCGGCGAAGATCCCAGAGGCATCCCCAACAATCTTTTCCCTTATATCTCAAAAGTTGCAGGCGGCACTCTTGAGTGTCTCACTGTATTCGGTGATGACTATGACACACCTGACGGAACATGCCTGAGAGACTATATCCATGTCTGTGATCTTGCTGACGGACATGTTAAGGCGATCGAGTATCTCTCCAAGACAGACGAGAATGTCTGCCTTTTCAACCTTGGTACAGGCAAGGGTACTTCCGTAAAGGAAGCAGTTGCTGCTTTCGAGAAGGCGTGCGGACATGAGATAAAGCATGTTTTCGGAGACAGAAGGCCCGGAGATATCGCCGTTTGTTATGCTTCGACCGAGAAGGCCGAGAAGGAACTCGGGTTCAAGGCGAAATACGGTATCGATGAGATGTGCTCGTCCTGCTGGAAGTGGCAGACGATGAATCCCAACGGTCTTGCCGATTAAGTTATATTTGTTATAATTAGTTTTCTGTGGGAGCATAAACATGGACGATAATAACGACCTTCAGTTTAATAATGACATAAATAGGGAGAATATGCCTGCCGTAAGACCCGGTAATATCGAGCCTGCAGACAGCAATTTCCCCAAGGATGAACTTTTGGATCCGGGCATAAACGGATCTTCTCTTGCTGAACCTTCCGTTAAACAGTCATCTGTAGCGGAACCTTCCGGTGACACCATCAATTTCGCGGAACTGCGTTATTCCGATATCCAGAAGAAGCAGGCACCTTCCGCACCTCCGGTCGATCCTTCGGTAGGCGCGCTTCCGTACAAGTCCAAGAAGGCTATGTATGAGGAAAAGCGCAAGAAGAGGATCAGAAAGAGGATCATCTTTGGTATCGTTGCAGGTATCCTGGGCGTGGTAGTCGGCGTAATCGCGTTTGCATACTGGTACAAGGATTATCTGTTCAATAAGGTTACTTATGTAACTGAAGATGCAATCATTACTATCGTTGATGAATCAGGTAACACAGTCGCTCTTTCCGATGTTACGGAGACGACAGAGTTCGAAGTTATCCAGGATGAGAAGGTAGTCAACATCCTGCTCATCGGTATCGACTCAAGATCCAAGAACTATGCTTCTTCAGAGAAGGGTTCTCGCTCTGACGTTATCATGATCATGTCTTTGGACAGCAAGAACGGCACGATCAAGCTCGTATCCATCGCGCGTGACTCTTATGCATACTTCCCGGGTTATTCTTATGCCCAGAAGATCAATGCCGCAATGTCCTACGGCGGTCCTGACCTCCTTGTTGAGGCAGTTCAGAACCAGCTCAGGATCGATATCGACGGATATGCTTATGTTAACTTCTATAACATGGCCAAGGTAATTGATGCGGTCGGCGGTGTTTACTGCGACGTTACATCGGCTGAGGCATCCATCGCCAACACATACATTGCCGAGCTCTATGACAATGCGACACCCATTACGAATACGGGTAACGGCGTATGGCTCAACGGTATCCAGGCGGTCGGTTATGCACGTAACAGATATTCCGGTGACGGTGACTACGAGAGAATGTCGAGACAGGAGGAAGTCCTCCAGAGCCTTCTCAAGCAGTACATGGCACTTGATTCGACAGGCAAGCTCGCCGCAATGGACGATATCCTCGAATGCATCGTAACGAACATCCCTCAGTCAGATATCGAGAGTTATGCATTCGATTTCCTGCCTACGGTCAAGAATCTCAACATGCAGTATCTGCAGCTTCCCATGGACGGATTCTTTAACTGCGGCATGTATGGAGACGAGTGGTCGATCAGACAGAACTGGAATGCAGAGATCCCTTATGTACAGATGTTCCTCTACGGCGAGACGACCGAATTTGATGAGGTAACGCTGCCTAAACATGCACCGAGCGACGATAAGTGTCCGACTCTGGACGACACGCCTCTCGAGGATCTTCTGAAGATTCCGTAAGTTTTTGACTTTTTTTGATATTCGTATTGACATACATATAAGACTGAACTATATTTAGTTGTGGTTTAGCACTCGACCTTTATGAGTGCTAACCACAATTTTTTAGTATTGGAGGTCTTACATATGACTATTAAACCTTTATCAGATAAGGTAGTTGTAAAGAAGCTTCAGGCTGGGGAGAAAACCTCAAGCGGTATCATCCTTTCATCCGGAGCACAGGAGAAGCCCCAGATTGCAGAGATCATCGCTGTAGGTCCCGGTGGGATCGTTGACGGCAACGAGATAAAGATGCAGGTTGAAGTTGGCCAGAAGGTCATCATCCGCGATTATGCAGGCACGAACGTTAAGCTTGAAGGCGAAGAGTACATCGTTGTACGTCAGGACGACATTGTAGCCGTTGTAGAGTAATTTACCAGTAGGAAAGGGAGGAATATATCATGGCAAAAGATATCAAGTATGCCGAGGACGCCAGAAAGTCCCTTGAGGCAGGCGTAAACAAGGTAGCAGATACAGTTAAGGTCACTTTGGGACCTAAGGGCAGGAACGTTGTTCTCGACAAGAAGTACGGCGCACCGCTCATCACAAACGACGGTGTTACCATCGCGAAAGAGATCGAGCTCGAGGACCGTTACGAGAACGCAGGCGCTCAGCTCCTCAAGGAAGTTGCTTCCAAGACAAACGACGTTGCCGGTGACGGTACGACAACAGCTACACTCCTTGCACAGGCTATCATCCGCGAGGGCATGAAGAACGTTGCTGCAGGCGCTAACCCGATCATCCTTCGTAAGGGTATCGCAAAGGCAGTAGATGCTGCAGTTGAATCCATCCACGCTTCCGCAAAGACAGTCGACGGTTCCAAGGATATAGCTCGTGTTGCTGCAATCTCCGCTGGTGACGAGGAAGTCGGCCAGATGATCTCCGAAGCAATGGAGAAGGTATCTTCCGACGGCGTTATCACTGTTGAAGAGAGCAAGTCAATGCTCACAGAGCTCTCTGTTGTTGAAGGTATGCAGTTCGACAGAGGTTATATCTCGCCTTACATGGCAACTGATACGGATAAGATGGAGACTGTTTTCGAAGAGCCTTACATCCTTATCACAGACAAGAAGATCACAAATATCCAGGAACTGCTTCCTGTCATCGAGCCCATCGCTCAGTCCGGCAAGCAGCTCGTTATCATCGCTGAGGACATCGAGGGTGACGCTCTTGCAACACTCATCGTAAACAAGCTCAGAGGTGTATTCACATCCGTTGGCGTTAAGGCGCCCGGTTTTGGTGACAGAAGAAAGGCTATGCTCGAGGATATCGCTATCCTTACAGGCGGCCAGGTCATCACTTCCGATCTCGGTCTCGAGCTCAAGGATACAACCATCGAGCAGCTCGGCCGCGCTCATCAGGTTAAGGTTACAAAGGACAACACGATCATCGTCGACGGTGAAGGTGAGGAAGGTGCAGTTAAGGCACGTGTAAACCAGATCCGTGCTCAGATCGAAGAGACAAAGTCCGACTACGACAAGGAGAAGCTCCAGGAGCGTCTCGCAAAGCTTTCCGGCGGCGTTGCAGTCATCAAGGTCGGTGCTGCCACAGAGACAGAGATGAAGGAGAGAAAGCTCCGCATCGAAGACGCTCTCAACGCTACACGCGCTGCAGTTGAGGAAGGTATCGTTCCCGGCGGCGGAACAGCATACATCAACGCACTTCCCGCTATCTCGAAACTCCTCGACGAGACAGAAGGCGACGTTAAGACAGGCGTTAAGATCGTTATCAGAGCTCTCGAGGAGCCTATCCGCCAGATTGCTGCAAATGCAGGTCTCGACGGCAGCGTCATTTGCGAGAAGATCAAGAACTCCGAAGCAGGTTACGGATATGATGCTCTCAACGACAAGTATGTAGATATGTTCGAGGCAGGAATCGTTGACCCTGCAAAGGTTACACGTTCCGCACTCCAGAATGCAGCTTCCGTATCTTCAACAGTTCTTACAACTGAGGCTGTTGTTACGGATATTCCTGAGAAGGAAGCTCCTGCGATGCCTCAGCAACCGATGTACTGATCGTAACTACTTGCTCGCTTAGGTCCTCGGGGCTAACGCCCCTGCGGAAATCGCTCGCAAGCAGTTACTCTCAGGGAATTAGTGTTTGAGCGGAAAAGTTCGCGAAAGCATCACTCTCAAGGTATTAGCGGAAAAGTTCGCGAAAGCATCACTCTCAAGGTATTAGTTGAGAATGATAATTTTAAGAACCCACGCATAACGCGCGGGTTCTTTTTATTAAAAATATTATAGAAGTGTGCTATCATACAAAGAATGTATACATCAGACACTTTTATTGAAAAACATATCAAGCGTAATGACGGCGGGAAGGGCATTTTTAAGAGATGCCTCCTGATCTTCATGGCTCTCATGATCGTCGCTGCTCTTTTTGCTGTGCCGATAGTTCTCGGTTTTTATGAACTGCTCTATGCATCGATCCCTGTGTCTGCACTTGTTATCTGGGGCTTTGTGGTACTTTTCCAGAGACAGTTTGTTGAGTATGAGATCGAGATAGTAAACGATATCGTCAACGTCTCTAAGATTTCAGGCAAGAAGAAGAGGACCGAACTTGTCGAGTTCTCCCTGAAGGATTGCGAGTATATTGGTCCGGTTACCGAGGACAGGTTTAAGACTGATTCTGGTGTTGCCGAATTGAAGCTTGTCGTAACTGAGAAGAAAGACTTTCCCGTGACTGAAGACATCTGGTATGTACTGGTCAACAGACCCGAATTCAAATACATGGTCGTATTCCCGTTTGAGCCTGAGATGTTCCAGGTGTTCAGAAGATTCAATCCTAGGAATGTATACAGATATGTAAAGCCTATTAAGGCAAAAGAATCGGAAGTGAACGAATGACAGCGGTAAACCCTAATATATATACGGATTTCGAGACATACTGCAAGGCTACGGAATGTGGTATAGGTGACAGGCTCTTTGCGTCTGTTCTTATCGGGGACCTTCAGGAAGCCGCAGAGCACGGTTCCAACAAACTCGGTTACGGTACGGATTTCCTCAAAGAGAATAGTATCTGCTGGATAATCCTCAGGATGCAGCTTAAGATCAACAGACTTCCCGTATGGCCGGAAAAGTTTACGATCACCACCTGGGCGACGGATCTGCAGAAGATAAGTTACGGCAGGGATTTCGAGGTGAAGGATGCTGACGGCAACGTGATAGCTCAGGCCACATCCACGTGGATACTTGCCGATCTTAATACGCACCGCCCGGTTATCGCTCGCAAGCGTCCGGAACTGCCTCCGTATTCTCCCGATGACGGTGCAACGAAAGTTTTCGGGCAGGATTGCCCCAAGCTTAAGTTCCCTGAGAGGTCTGAAGTCGAAGAGATCACGGTCAAGCCCGTAATATCCAAGTATGCCGATTTCAGTGAACTCGACCGCAACAAGCACGTTAACAACTCCAGGTATACTGCGTGGGCTTTCGATGTCCTGTATAAGTACGGGATCGACGTCAACACGGTAAAGGAGATAACGATAAACTATATAGCCGAGGTCAAGGCAGGAGAGAAGGTAGACCTTTTCCTGGTTGAAAATGACGGTTCTCTTCTGATCTGCGGATATAAGAACGATGACGTCAAGGCTTTCTGTGTGGAGATTATACTCGGGAAGGGCTGACGTTTGGGCATAAGGCAAGTTTGAGATAAAATATTCTGTATCAGAATACGGAGGATGCCATGATAGAGATCAACAATCTTGTAAAGCATTACGGCGATAAGCGCGCCGTTAACGGCATTTCATTTACTGTCAATGACGATGAAGTCCTGGGATTCCTAGGACCTAACGGTGCAGGTAAGACCACCACGATGAACATCATCGCGGGTTATCTCTCATCAACTTCCGGTACCGTAAAGGTTAACGGACATGACATCCTTGAAGAACCGGCACTTGCAAAGAAGGATATCGGTTATCTTCCTGAGCAGCCGCCGCTCTATCTGGACATGACAGTCAGCGAATATCTTGATTTTATCTGCGATCTCAAGCAGGTTAAGAAGGAAGACCGCAAGAAGCAGCTTGCTTCGATCATCTCAATGGTCAAGATCGCTGATGTCAAAGACAGACTTATCGGCAACCTCTCCAAAGGTTACAAGCAGCGTGTAGGCATCGCCCAGGCTCTTGTCGGAGATCCTTCCATCCTCATACTCGATGAGCCTACGGTAGGTCTCGACCCCAATCAGATCCTTGAGATCCGCAAGCTTATCAAGACTCTGTCCAAGACGCATTCCATCATCATCAGTTCACATATCCTTTCTGAGATACAGGCAGTTGCAGACCGCGTTGTTATCATCAACCACGGTAAGATCGCAGCAGTCGATACCATATCGGACCTTTCCAGAAGGCTTACGGGTTCATCCAAACTCCTTCTGGCTTTCCAGGGTCCGCTTAAAGATGTATCAACCGCCGTTCGTGCGATTCCCGGTGTTGCAAACGTTACCACAAGGAACAGCTCTGACAAATTGCACGAGATAGAGATCACTGTCTCCAATACTTCTGCAGACATAAGAGCTTCGATATTCTTCGTCATGTCAAAGGGCGGCTGGCCGATCTTTGAGTTCAGGTCGCTTGATCCTACGCTTGAGGAAGTATTCCTGAGCATTACTGCAGGAAAGTAAGGGGGAGAATTGAATGTACGCGATTTATAAAAGAGATTTTCTTCAGTATTTCAGATCGCCCGTTGGTTATGTTGCCATCGCGATCTTCTCGTTCCTTGCAGGTTTTATCTTCTATTCGCAGTATGCTAACGGTTCAGTAAGTATCTCTAGTGAGGTGATTTCATTAAGATCTTTCTTCGTAGTTATCGTTCCGATTATAACAATGGCTTCATTTGCAGAAGATAAGAAGAGAGGTACTGAAGTTCTTTACTATACGACTCCGGTCGATCTCTTTTCCGTTGTTGCCGGGAAATTCCTGGCAGCCATGTCGCTCTTGGCAGTTATGTTTATCAACGTTTTTGTTCATATGCTCGTTACTGTTTCCAATGGCGGTATAGTTGATATGGGAGCATGGGGTTCTGTTATAGTTTTCTTCTTCATGGCAGCCATGTTTGTCAGTATCGGTCTTCTTGCATCATCTCTGAATGATAATCAGATCATTTCAGCTATAGTAACGTTTATCAGTATCTTGTTTATTCAAATTCTGGCTACGATTTCTGATTATACAAAAACTGCTGTAAATGCAGTGGTTTACAATATTACACAGGATAATGAATTCTCCGTTGCTTCCGGTGAAAAAGCAGCCAGTGTTATCAATTGGCTTGATCCTTTTGCCAGAACAAGCGATTTCAGGAGCGGTGTCTTCTCGGTATCGGCTTTGGTCTTCTGCATTTCCTTTGCAATTGTCTTTCTTTACATCACTTATCGTGTGCTTGAGAAAAAGCGCTGGAGTCAGGGTTAAGGGGGGACAATAGCATGAATCAGAACAATAACAAAAAAACAGTTAATAAAAAGGGCTATAAGACTTCCAATGTGAAGAATGACTCCAGGATCAAGACTTTAAAGTTCTATGCCATCGGTTCCGTTGTTATTCTCGTTGCGATAGTCGTATTGCTGAATATATTGATCACAAGCATTTTTGGTGATGCTCTTACATTTGATTTTTCTGCTCACAGTCAGAACTCAATCTCTCAGCAGACTAAGGATTATATCAACTCACTTCCTGAGAATGCCAGTATCAGGATTGTAGGTTTGTTTGAACGTCCTGAAGATCTTCAGAATTCTCCTTATGAGTACATGGTTCCATTGCTTGATGACTATGTATCTTATTCAGGTGGCAGGATTACTGTTGAATACAAGGATCCGGATCTGTATCCTTCTATCGTCAGTGAGCTCGATCCCAATAACATCTATAATTTGCAGGAGGGCTCGTATGTTGTTCAGTATAATGGTCAGATCCAGGCAATAAATCCTTTGGACTGTTTTACTATTGACCAGGATTATCTGATGTTCTATAACGCTTATCTGCCTACCAGCAACAATGTTGAATATGTTTTTACTAATACCATTTCCAGATTGGTTTCTGGCTTCAATAAAAAAGCCTATATTATTTCAGGCTTAAAGGAAGAATATTCGACATCTATTACTTTGATACTTAATGCGCTCGGATGTGAAGTTGAGTACCTTCAGGTATCTACGACTTTTAGCATTCCTGATGATTGCGATCTGCTTATCCTTAACGGACCTAAAATGGATATTCCTGAAGTGGTGCAGATGGCCTTAGAAGATTATCTGACAGATGGCGGAGAATTCATTTGCTCTGTTGATTTTACGGATGAAAATTCCAGCGAGACTTACAGTAATCTTAATGCAGTTCTAAATAGAATGAATATCAATATCGATCCTTATATCATCAAAGAAAACGACGTTGATTTTAAACTTGATGATTCCGGATATAATTCTCTCACATTTGTTAATGCTACATTTCTTGATTTGTCTTCTGATTTTGAAGATTATTATCAATTTAGATCCAGTTATATACGACCTGTCAGGATCCTTAATGATATGTCAGATGACTATTATTCTGTCGCGATGAGTGCCACCAGCGAAGCTGCGATATGCGTAAAAGTAGCTGATTCCGGTGTCACGCAGTATGGTGATGAGGGCAGATTCTACACAGCTGTTTATTCTGCTGCTAATGGTACTAACAGTCCTGCTCAGGTTATTGTCTTCGGAACCAATGATTTTACTTCTGATGATTATATTTCTTCTTACGGAATGAATGATGATAACATTGTTTTTTTCAAAGGTTGTGTCAGATTGCTCCTCGGCTCCGATGCTAATAATACAGTAGAAGTACCCACAAGGGGTATCAGTGACTATAAGCTTAAGGGTGAGAATGTTACTGCAACATCGGCTACAGTTGTTCTGGTTGTGTTTATGGTAACCATTCCGCTGATCTTCCTTATGGCTGCAGCTGTTGTCTATGAATTAAGAAAGAATTTGTAAAACATGAAGAGCGGCAAAAGTCTTATAGTTCCTTTAGTTATACTGCTGATCCTGATAATCGGGGTCGTGGTCTACTATGCTGTATCAGGCTCTAACAATTCTGCTGTTGTAACTGAAACATCTACTGTTGATGCATTATACATTGGTATTAGTGAAGTTAAGAGCGTCACTGTAACTTCTTCTGATCCAACAATGCCTGAGATTCGCGTCGATGTTATTACGAATGATGACGGTTCGCAGAAATTTGTTTATAGTGGAAGTGATGCGGATCCGGAAGAAATGTATTCTGAAGTCAAGATGTCTAACTTTGTTAACGTTCTTACAAATTATTCTTCTGCTACTATTGTTTCTGAAAATGCAAATATGAGTGAATTCGGACTTGATAATCCGGAGTATACCGTAATAATTGAAACATTAAGCGGATCAACAAGTAAGATCTCTTTCGGCAATATTTCCTATAGCGGGGAGTACTGTTATATAAGGGTTGCAGGAGGCAGCACTGTTTATTCTGTTCCTGTTGGGAAACTGGATTATGTTTCTTATAAGTCTTTGGATTTTATAGATACTATTGTTTTGAATATTGAACAGGAAAATCTTTCACAGATTGAATACTTACGTAAAACAGATGATCTGGACTTTACAGTTTTATGTTCTGCTGATGATTCAGGTAATGTTTCCTATAGTTTTACTGCCCCGGTTACTTTCAAATCCAGTTCGTATTTTGTTACACTTATCACAGATATCTGCAATCTTAACATAACCGAATATGTTGATATTTCTGATGATGAGATTTCAAACTACAAATTGGATGATCCGGAATATACATTTATTCTTACTGAGATTAATGGAAATATAACAGTAGTGTATCTTTCAGAGAATATTGCCGGATACTATTATGGGTTTATTAAAGGAAGCGATAAGTACTTTTCGATTAATGATGCCCTTATCCATGGACTTGAACTGCCGTCTTTCCAATACCTTGACTCTTATGTCTCATACTATCAGGCTTCTGAGATAACCACGCTTAAAGGTTCTTATGAAGGAAAGACATTCGAACTCAAGATAAATGCTGATGCCGAAGGCTCTATATCCGGCGATGATGCAGATTGTACTTTGGACGGAAGAAATGCCAAGATATTCAATTCTGAAGGAAGGTCTTACTGCGCTGTTCTTTTCGAGAGCTTTGCCTGCATGGAAATTGGCGGTATTGATGTTGATGGTGTTCCCGATACTTCCACAGATCCTGTCGTCGTCATTGAATACACGACAACCCAGTATGAGAGTCATAAGATAGAGTTCTATACCAGGAGCGATAATTCGTACTACGTTGTCAAAGACGGAGAATACATGAAGATATTCGTTTATGCGAAGGAACTTTTCAATGACGGCGGTACGGACACATATAATTACGGAGTCTGGGCAGCGTATGAACTGTTGAAGACTTCTATAGACGATAATATCAGCGGTGTCTACGATATACCGGATGCCACAACTGAAGCAGCATAAGGAAGAAGAATGGATAACACGGATTACAAGATAAAGAACAATAAGAAAGCTCAGCCCAAAGCGCCCAAGAGCCTTACGATTGTTATCTGCGTACTTGCAGGAATACTTGTCGTAAGCCTTGTGCTGATTTTTGTTGTATCTCAAAGGCTTAATTCTCTGACAGGTGCAGACAAGCAGATCAAGCTTTCAGGCCAGAGCGGATTCTCGTGCGAGTATTCTGAAGCCCAGAAGCTCTATCCGTTCTCTGAGGGCGTTCTTAAGGTAACGGGTGAGAGGATATCCTATCTGACTATCTCAGGCAACGATATCTACACGTCTTCCATCTCTTATCAGAATCCTCAGTGCGTCGCTTTCGGTGACTATGCTGTCGTATTTGATCTTGACGGCTATGCTTTTACTTTAGTCGACAAGGAGAAGGTTTTGTACGGAAAGCCCACCGAAAACAAGATCAAGTCCGTTAGCGTTTCTTCCAACGGAACTGTTGCGATAATCACCGAAAGCCCTACGTCATACGGCATCCTGCTCTTGTACGATGTTAACGGTACCGCTCTCTCGCAGTGGTCTTCGTATAACTCCGGATATCCGATTGCCTGCGCTTTTAACGATGATTCGACTTTGCTTGCAGTATCGACGCTCAATACCAACGGTGCCGTAGTTGTACCTTATGTCAGAGTGTTTACCCTTACGAGCGGTGACAAGGGAACAGAGGTCGCTGATAATGCCATCTATACGACTGAAGACAATGTCATGTTCTCTTCGATCTTCTTCCTGGGTGAGAAGATATACTGCTTTACGAGCAACTCTATATATCAGATCCAGGGCACTGAGATATCAAAGCTCAACTTCGATTTCAGTGCTATCAACTTCGTCACAAAGGTTGGCGATAAGCTTTATATCGTATATTCCGATGGCGTAAGCCAGCTTAATAAGCTTGCGATAATAGACGGCGGCAATGCGGTTCTCTATAACTCCGATATCGGATCTGATGTCAACGCGGTCTGCACCAACGGTGATCTGTATGCCATCAGTATCGACAAGAGAATTTTCATCTATAAAGGATCCACATTGATTGAAGACATCTCCGTCGACGAAGACGTTCTCAGGATGAACTTCATCTCAGGCGATAAGCTCTGCGTTGTATCATCCGGCGGTGTTCATACAGTTAACTAAGGATTGGATATGGAAACTGAGATCAAGCTTAGATTCGCTGACGAGAAGTCTTTATACGAGGTTTTGGATTCCGATTGGTTTGCGAGCTACTGCACTAATCCCGGCAACAGGCGTACTTATCTTCTTGAGAACAGATACATCGATACCGCTGACATGAAAGTGTCTATGCGCGGCGGCATGATAAGGTCGCGTCATTATTCCGGTAACTCAGAAGATTTCCATGAGTTCACCGTCAAATACGGCGGCGGAGTCGAAGGTGGCCTTCACAAAAGACATGAGTGGAACCTTAAGTCTGATGACGGTGTCTTTGCCATAGATAAGTTCAAGTCAGGATGCAGCGGCAGCGCAGAGCCTTCCAAGCTTCTTGACGAAGTGCTTGAAGGCATTACGGACAGCGATCTGATCCTGCTCTGCAGTAATTCTTTTACCAGGACAACTTCGCAGCTTAAACTTGATAACAGCATTATCGAAGCATGCTTTGATTACGGTGCGATCGAAGACAGCGAAGGAATAGTAAGGGAATATATCTGCGAACTCGAACTTGAGTTATTAAGCGGCACCACCGAGACACTTGAGACTATGGCAAATATCGTCAGGGAACACGCTTCTTGTGAGCCTTTCGATGATACCAAGTACCACAGGACGATCAGATACATAAAGAAGAGTTAAGACTATGGATAGTAAAATTAGTGATTGTCTGATAATAGGCGGCGGTGCTTCGGGACTGTTTGCTGCAGCAAGGCTTATAAAGGAAAGCGGCGGCAAGCTTGATATCACTGTTGTCGAGTCCGGTCCCAAACCTGCACGTAAACTTCTTCTTACAGGCAGTGGAAGATGCAACTTTACAAACCTTGATTGCGACGATTCCCGTTACAAAACTGATGATGAGGATAAACTTTCCGATATACTCATTGCTTTCGATCCTAAAGATACGATCAATTTCTTCAAAAACGATCTCGGAGTACTCGTCATCAGCAAAGGTGACCTGTACTATCCTTCAACATTTAAGAGTTCAACCATTGCAGACAGCCTCAGGCTCTACGTCGAAGAGGGCGCCAATGTTATCACGGGAAGCAAAGTAACCGGACTTACCGCTTCAGACGGAAGGTACAACATTACTTTGAATTCAGGATCAACTCTTACTGCCCGAAACGTGATACTTGCGACAGGCGGTGCTTCCTATCCCGGGACAGGTTCTGACGGCACCGGCGTTGCTCTGGTAAAGAGTTTCGTCGGAGAAGATAGCATAGTTCCTTTTACGCCTGCGCTTGTTCCTCTTACATCTGATAAGAAGGGGATTAAACCTTTGGCGGGTATCCGCTGTTCCTGCGATGTGATAGTAGTGTCCGAAGGCAGACAAAAAGATTTTTCAGATGGCGAAGTGCTCTTCACCAAAGAAGGCGGCGTGTCCGGTATCTGCATTATGGATGTATCTGCAACTGCGCTCAGACTGCTTGGCAGCGGACATCAGGTATCTGTAAAATTGAATCTCATGACGAGTTCGGATGTGGAAGTATATACGATGCTTACCGCCAGGAAGAGCATGTTCCCTGCAAGGACTGCACCTGATGCTTTCGCGGGCATGATAGATAAGAGAATTCTTGAAGCGGTTATGCACGATCTTAAAATGGATATCAATCTTCCTGTCAAAGAAATCAAAGATACAAGGCTCATGATGCTTGCCAATGCTCTCTGCGGCTGGGAAATACCCGTTAACGGCGCTGAAAACCCTGAAAATGCTCAGGTGTCTGCAGGAGGAGTAAAGCTTTCTGCATTAACGGAAAACCTTTGTGTAAATGATCATCCGGGACTTTATGTAATAGGCGAAGCTTGCAATGTCAACGGTATCTGCGGCGGTTACAACCTTCAGTGGGCGTGGTCTTCGGCAGCTTGTGCAGCGAGAGACATAGCCTATGTATGAAGCATCTTTCAAGCCTTCCAAAGGCGGAACCAAGACACCGGATCCGGTAAAGATCATCCAGTACTGCAGATCTTCCAAAGATAAGAATCTTAAACGCCTTGCTCAGGAATGCAGTGACGGTGAAGTAAGACTTACCATTGATAAGAGATTCATCGATGCCAGGCACGGAAAGACCAAGGTGAATTTCCGTTTCGATTTTGAGGATTACGATGCTTTCGATGCCCGTGAGCAGGAGATCATGTCTCTTGCTTTTCCTCATAAAGATGAGGCGGAGAGAATTGCAGGGAATACTTTGCGCCCTGTTGTGGTTGGCTCAGGTCCTGCAGGATTGTTTGCCGCCTTGATCCTTGCCAAGTACGGCCTTAAGCCGATCCTCATCGAACGCGGCGAGGCGATGGAGCAGAGAGTAAAGACTACGCAAAGCTATAAAGACGGAGCAACTCCCATTAATCCCAGGTCAAACATCCAATTTGGCGAAGGCGGAGCAGGAACATTCTCTGACGGAAAACTGTATACCGGAGTCTCTTCGGGACTCAAGGCGTTTATCGGCAGGATGTTCGTTATCCACGGCGCGCCTTCTGATATCCTATATGACTCTCATCCGCATATCGGTACTGACTATCTGCGCAAGGCTGTCGTAGGCATCAGAAACGACATAATTTCGCTTGGCGGCGAAGTATGGTTCAACACCCTGTTTCAGGGCTACAGGCTCGAGAAGGGCAAACTGTATTCCGTTGTCGTTGAGACTCCCACGGAGCAGAAGGAGATACGCTGCGACAGACTGATCCTTGCTATTGGTCACAGCAGCCGCGATACATTCCGCGCTCTCGAGAGGCTCGGGATAATGATGGAATCCAAGCAGTTCTCCGTCGGCGTCAGGATAGAGCACTTGAGAAGGGATATAGACATCTCACAGTACGGCATTGATACAGAAGAGACGAACGATCTGTCAGCCGCTTACTACAAACTTGCCTGCGACACGAAAACAGGCCGTAAGCTCTATACTTTCTGCATGTGCCCAGGAGGAGAGGTCATCGCAGCACAGACTGACAAAGGGAGCGTGTGCACAAACGGCATGAGCTACCGCGCAAGAGACGGCGTTAACTCAAACTCCGCTCTTCTCGTACCCGTTGACAGCAGTGATTACGGTGAAGGCGTACTTGCGGGTATCGAGTATCAGGAGATGATGGAAAAACGCGCATTTACCGAAGGCGGATCCAATGGGTTTGCTCCCGTTACAAGGTATGAGGACCTCTGCAAAGGTACAGTTACTGCAGATTTCGGCAAGATAAAGCCCACATATAAGCCGGGAGTAAGACCTGCTGACTTTACGAACATCTTCGAACCTGCAGTCATCGAAACTATCAAAGACGGCATCTCCGTCATGGGTACAAAGATAAAGGGCTTTGACTGCCCGGATGCAGTGCTTACCGCGGTAGAGGCGAGGAGTTCGTCTCCGGTAAGGATCCTGCGCAACCGCGAGACATACGAAAGCGTAAATGCCCCCGGCATCTATCCCTGCGGTGAAGGCGCGGGCTATGCGGGAGGCATAATGTCGTCAGCAATCGACGGTATTAATTGCGCAAATGCGCTTATTTCTTCACTTATTTAGAGTATAATTTCTTAGAGGTTAATATAGCCGGAGGTTATTCTATGGATCAAGAGAAGAATACAGCCGTTGTTACCGTTTTGGGACGTGACAGGGTCGGCATTATCGCAGGCATTTCCAATCTGCTCGCTGAATACGATATCAATATCAACGACATTTCACAGACAATCCTTGATGACATCTTCACGATGGTTATGATCGTGGATCTTAAAGATGTTGTAATCGAGAAGTCCGACATATCAGACAGGCTCAAGGCATTAGGTGATGAACTCGGCGTTCAGATCACCATCCAGCATACAGGTCTGTTCAACGCAATGCACAGGATTTAAGCTTATGATCAACGATTATGAGATTATAGAAACCATGAAGATGTTCAGCCAGCAGCATCTGGACATCAGGACCATCACCATGGGTATCTCTCTTTATGACTGCTGCGCCGCTACTCCCGAGGAATCCTGCCGGAAGATCTACGACAAGATCTGCCGCTGCGCAGGAAGGCTCGTAGAAGTAGGAGAGGAGATCTCCAAGAAGTACAATGTGCCGATCATCCACAAGAGGATTTCCGTAACTCCCATCTCGATGATCGCAGCAGCTTCCGGTGCGAAGGATTATACGATATTCGCCAAGACACTGGACAGGGCGGCAAAGGACTGCGGAGTTAACTTCATCGGTGGTTTCTCTGCGCTCGTTCAGAAGGGCTGCACCAAGTCAGACGAAATATTGATGCATTCCATCCCTCAGGCTCTTGCCGAGACTGATTTCGTATGCTCAAGCATCAACGTCGCTTCCACCAGGTCCGGTATCAACATGGATGCCGTAAGAGACCTTGGCGTCATCATCAAGGAGACTGCAGAAGCCACAAAGGCTACGGATGCTCTGGGCTGCGCGAAACTGGTCGTTTTCGCGAACGCTCCTGAGGACAACCCGTTCATGGCAGGAGCCTTCTTAGGTCCCGGTGAACCCGAGTGCGTTATCAACGTAGGCATATCAGGTCCGGGCGTAGTCAAGCATGCCCTTGAAGGCGTCAAAGGCCAGGATCTCGGCGTAGTTGCCGAGACGATCAAGAAAGCTGCATTCAAGATCACCAGAGTAGGTGAACTCGTTGCGCGCGAAGCCTCCGAGAGACTCGGCGTGCCGTTCGGCATCATCGATCTGTCTCTTGCTCCGACTCCCGCTGTCGGCGACTCTGTTGCAAGGCTCCTTGAAGAGTTCGGTCTTGAGACATGCGGCGCCTGGGGTACGACTGCTGCACTTGCAATGCTCAATGATGCCGTCAAGAAGGGCGGAACAATGGCTTCTTCATTCGTCGGCGGACTATCAGGCGCTTTCATCCCCGTATCAGAAGATGAGGGCATGATCGCCGCAGCCGAATCAGGATGCCTTAGACTCGAGAAGCTCGAAGCAATGACCTGTGTCTGCTCCGTCGGTCTCGACATGATAGCGATCCCGGGTGATACGACAGCTGAAGTAATCTCCGGCATCATCGCTGATGAGATGGCATTAGGTACGTTCAACAACAAGACAACTGCAGTAAGGATCATCCCCGTGCCCGGCAAGGGAGTGGGCGATTCCGTCGAGTTCGGCGGACTGCTCGGCACAGCTCCGATCATGCCCGTAAACACGGCTTCCTGCGCAGATTTCATTCACAGAGGCGGCAGGATCCCTGCGCCCATCCATTCGATGCGTAATTAACTGTTATGGCTGATGAGAACGAGAACATCAATGAACTGGAAGCACAGCCCGTAGAACAGGGTGAGCTTATTGATGCCAGTGCGCCGAAGACCAAGAAAAAGTCCAAGGCAAAGCGTTTCTGGGAATATGTGACCGATTACAAGCGCAAGACGGTAATGCTTACTTTGCCGTCTGTGCCTTTTGATATCATCTATTCCGGTTTCTGCCTTGTGTGTTCGGTCATCTCGCACTCTCTTTGGCTGTTCATAATGTCCATCTACTATTTCCTCCTTTGCTTGCTCAGAGTCAACGTGCTCTACAGAGCAGGCAGGGGAGCGGTCTTCAAGGGTAAGCGTTTCAGTGAGAGGCGCAACTACTGGAAGTTTTCCAGGAATCTTATCCTGCTCGATGTAGTCTTTGCTTATGCCGTCTATCTCATAGCAAAGAATAACGTTATCCATGACTACCCCGGCATACTCGTGTATGCTTTCGGCGTTTATGTCGCATACAAAGTCCTGCTTGCGGTCATCAACATCTTCCGTGCAAGGAAATCACAGTCGCTTACGGCACTTTCCCTGAGAAAGATAGGTATCGTCGATGCGATGGTTTCCATGCTCGCACTCGAGTGGGCTTTCTCCCACAGGAACGAGGGTGACCTGTCTCTTTTCGCACAGCAGATAGAGAAGTACATAGGCATCGTGGTAGTTGCGATAATACTCCTTATGGGCATTGGCGGCATCATAACCTGCATCAAGCTGAGAATTAAGGAGAAGAAGGAAGGTAAGAAGTAATGTGGTTTGAAGAAGCGGTCTTCTATCAGATATATCCATTAGGTTTTTGTGGCGCCCCGTTTGAGAATGACGGGGTTCCTGCTGACAGGATACTTAAAGTCCTTGATTGGATCCCCCATATCAAGAAGCTTGGCTGCAACGCGATATATTTCTCGCCCGTGTTCGAGTCAGACACGCATGGCTACAACACGAGGGATTACGGCCTTATAGATACAAGGCTCGGTACAAACGGTGACTTCAAAAAGGTCGTCGATGCACTTCATGAAGCCGGCATAAAAGTAGTCCTTGACGGTGTGTTCAATCATGTCGGACGCGGCTTCTGGGCTTTCAGGGACGTGCAGGAAAAGAAGTGGGACTCACCGTACAAGGATTGGTTCCATCTCTCATTTGACGGCAATTCCAACTATAATGACGGCTTCTGGTATGAAGGCTGGGAAGGCAACTTCGACCTCGTTAAGCTCAACCTCAGGAATCCTGCGGTTATAGACCATATCCTGGATAAAGTAGGATACTGGATAGATTTCTTCGATATCGACGGCTTAAGGCTCGACGTGGCTTACTGCCTTGACCATGAGTTCTTAAGAAGGTTAAGAGAGTTCACCGACTCTAAGAAGAATGAGTTCTTCCTCCTGGGAGAGGTTCTCCACGGAGAATATGGAAGGATGCTGGGTGAGATGCACCTTCATTCTCTTACGAATTACCAGTGTTATAAGGGTATCTATTCTTCATTCAATACCGCTAACATGTTCGAGATCATGCATTCTCTCATGCGTCTGTTCGGACCAGAAGACTGGACTGTCTGCAGGGGAGCGCACCTTCTTTCTTTTGCCGATAACCACGATGTTACCAGGATCGCATCCATTCTTAATGACGAAAGGTATCTGCCTTTGGTATACACTCTCATCTACACAATGCCGGGCATTCCTTGTGTCTACTACGGTTCCGAGTGGGGCGCGAAAGCACGCAAGGAGGAGGGAGACCCTGCCCTCAGGGCATGTTTCGAGGCACCGGAATGGAATGATCTTACTTCGCACATAGCAAAGCTGTCCGAGATCAAAAAGACATCCAATGCTCTTAATTACGGCGGAATCAGGATCGTTGTGCTGAACAATAAGCAGTGCATATTTGAGAGAAACTCGGGAAATCAGCGTATCATGGTGGCGATCAACATGGATTCCAATCCGTTTACCGCACACTTTGATGCGGGATGCGGCCAGGCAAGAGAACTCCTGTCTGACACCATCCATGATTTTGGCGGCGGATCGACGCTTCAGCCTTACTCTTCGGAAGTCTGGCTAATGGAACGATAATGTTCACACACAATTTTTTGATATCGAGTATAATTGCATAGGAATTATTCCAGGAGGGTTAATATGAGAAAACTTGAGAGATTAATGTGTCTTGTTCTTGCATTCACTTTTGTTATCGGACTTGCAGGATGCAAGAGCAACATCAGATTTTCACATGAGAAGCTTGCAGAGTTCTTTAACGGACGCGGATTAACAAAGTATTCGGATTCCAACGGTTTCCTTGCTGCATGCAGCGACGGTACGGCAGAGTGCGAAGGCTATATCTCATGCAAGGATGCCGAGTCACAGGCGATCTTTGATGAACTGGTTACCAGCTACAAGCAGGAAACCGGTGCAAAAGTAACAGAGACTACGGCTTGTGTTTTATCACAGGAACAGATCAACGGCTTCTATCTTGTCTTCCTTTTCTCTTTTGAGAATGCCAATTCGGCTTCCGAATTCTATAACTACAATACCTCTGCATTTGCAGGAACAGTAACGGGAGAGGAGAAGGATTATTCCTATTCTTATACCGTCAATAATGTTTCCGGTGACATGTATCAGATGAACTGCTTCTATCTTGCTGACAATCAGGTTATGTATATTACGGGCTGGAGCACAGAGCTCGACTTCGTAAACAGCATCTGCAGCACAATGGACGTTGTATCTCCGTTCCAGTGATAATACTTAAAAACTAATGTTTTAAAGGCTTTCGGGTTCCCGGAAGCCTATATTTTTAAGTAGTGTTATGATTAATTTATGATAAATCTCAAAATAGTTGTTGACATAGTAGCAAATGTATACTAACATTAAGCCATAAGCAGTTGGCTTATAGTCTTGTGTTAGGAGATGCATGTTATGTACTGTGCTAAATGTGGTTCAATAGTAAGTGAGAACAAGAATTTTTGCGGTAACTGCGGAGCACCCGTTAACCCGCAGGCTGCTCAGACACAGGTTCAGCAGAACGCAGTTGTTAATGAAGTTCCTGCCGGAACAGATGCTCCTGTTGTAAACAAGAAAAAGAAGGCGAGTGTAGGCAGCGTTATTACAGCTATAGTCTGCATATTAATTGATGTGATCAGTCTCTTGTTTGGTTTGGTGGTTCTGTGCCTCTCTGGGCTAATGTCAGTTATTGCTCCTTTTGGTATGATGATCGGTGCATATTATGAAGAGACTTATCTTTTGGCATTCATAACATTAGGCATTTCTGCACTGGCGTGTACTGCAGCTTTAATGGGAATTGCTTCAAGTATCGTTAATGTATCCATGTCCAAAAATGTATCCATGTCCAAAAAGGAAGTGAAAAATGTCAAACCATACTTTAAGTTGCTCCCGTTTGCTTTTACAGTTGGTTCACTGATCTTGAACGTTATTCCATTGGTTTTATACGCAAATATGTGACCACCCGGATACGGTTGTGATATAAGATAAAAATGTTGAGGTGAGCTTATGTATTGTGCAAATTGTGGTTCAAAAGTAGATGATAGAAGTAAGTTCTGCAAGATCTGCGGAACTCAGGTAAATGGAAATACTGTCGAACAACCGGCAACTGCTGCTCCTGCCCAGACTCAAGCTCAGGTCAGTACTTCCGGACAGGTTAAGAATACAGGAGTTATTCCGACTCCGATGTATGTGGCCGGTCTTATAATCAATATCTTTAATCTGGTTTTTGGTATCGGTACGTTTGTGCTCGGCATCTTCAGTTATGCTATACAGATAGCTGCAGATTATATCGATTATGCCATCTCTTCTTTTGCGGGTACGTTAATATCCGGATTTGCAGTCGGCACGGCTTTCATTGCTATCGTAATGGGAATAATAAATCGATCCAAGCCTAAGAATGGTGTTTCTCAAGATAAGACCAAATCATTTATTGCATACATCATACTGACTATTGTCACCATCGTATTATTCATTATAGGAGCTTATTGCATAGGCGTCGGAATAGAGACAATGTAAGTTTATCTGAAGTGTTATCCTGGTATCGTTCGTGAGGTGTAATTATGTATTGTTCGAATTGCGGTGCGCAGATAGATGATCAGAGCAGATTTTGTGATCTGTGTGGTACTCCTGTCGGAGAACAGACATCTGCTCCGGTGGATTCTGCTTCCCAGTCTGAGGTTCAGCTTGAAGCAGGTCAGGAGAAGCAGCGTTACAGCGGCTTTTGCATAGCAGGCTTTATTATGCCGTTCCTGTTTTTTGGTGCGATAGGATTACCCTTATCGATAATCGGGGTTTTCGATTGTAAGAAGAACAACAAACGCGGCAAAGGGTTCGGAATTGCAGGTATAGTTTTGAGTATCTTGAACATAGTTGAGGTAATAGTGACAGCTATATTGCTCTACTTTTTTGCGTTGGGAATGAGGCCTCACTAACCACACCATATAAATGAAAAATAATCCCCGGATAATTGAAGTGAACCCCCGAAGTTTGTTCAACTTTAGGGGTTCACTTCAAATCTCCGGGGATTTTAGATTCCGATTCGATTACTTCAAACCGTCCAGGTATTTCTTGACCGTCTCAGGGTTAGGACCTCCGACGAGCTTTCTGCCTTCGACGCAGGTCTTAAGCGAGATTGCATCGTATACGTCTTCTTCGAAAGCCTCGGAGAACTCCTTTAACTTATCGAGAGGCACATCTGCCAGAGAGATTCCGTTTTCGATGCAGTAGTGTACGAGCTTGCCT
>JAILMZ010000003.1 GCA_024692105.1 Saccharofermentans sp. | reverse complement strand
AGCATGGAATCCATCCTCGGCTGGACACAGACGGTCAATCCCGCCATCGACTCGGAGCTCAAGCTCCTCTTACTGGGATTCGTTCCGTTCAATCTGTTCAAGGGTATCGTCGTATCCGCGATAACATTCTGTGTCTACAAGCCCATCTCTAAGCTCATCAACAGCACTTACGAGAAGACCAGGGACTGATCACCTTCTGCAATAGTTATCGGCGATAAGCTGCAGTGACTTTACGCCCACCGGCCACTCCGGACGGGCGATGCAGAACACGTGTCCGCAGTCCATCTCCACACCGTCAACGGTGGTGCTCTGCGCATCGAAGAAAGGAACTTCCGCCCCTGCCTCTTCAAGCGCCTGCTTGAGTTCCAGGGTGTCCTTCCTGCAGTAAGGAAGGTCGTGGTCGCATGTTATCAGACAGACCTTGAGACCGGGATCTCTCACGCCTATGGAGACGAGGTCGAAAACAAAACCCGGAAGGCGCTTCGCATCCGTCTTGGAAGGCATCTCCTTCTCGAAATATATCCCGGGCCACTTCTTTCTGTCGTTCCTGAAAGCACCGCAGATCAGAGCCGCAGACTCTACCGAGCCCTTGAGCTTCTCGAATACCCAGACCTCATGCGCGACGTGCCTGTTACGTGCTGCCAGCGCCGTAAGATATGCAAGGTAAGCACCGGCGGAATCGCCGACGGTATGGAACCTGCTGAATCCGTATTCCTTTGCCGCGTGGTTCATGGCGCGGAAGATCTCATTGATGATCTGCGACAGATCCGCATCGGGCATCAGTGTGTAATCAAGATTAATTACGGGGATCTGCGCGGTGCGCGCGAGATGCATTCCGAAGTTCTTGTCGTTCCTCTTGGTGCCGTAGACAAAAGCTCCGCCGTGTATCAGGACGAAACAGTCCTTCGCACCGGACACGTCAAAAGGCTTATAAAGATCGTACGTGAGCCTGCCCGGCTTGTCGGTATAGACGATGTCGGATTCAACCGCTACATCACCCGGGAACACCTCTGCGGCAAGCCTTGGCGCATCGGACTCGGTGCAGTTGCGGATGAACACCTGAGCCTGTTTGTTTGCAAGTTTTCTGGCGATGGATAACATACTCTCTCCTGCCTTGCCGCTTGATTTATTATGTAAATTATAATTGCTATTTGGGCATGTCGCAAGAATGATATACTTACATCTATAGTTTCCAAAACGGAGGATCAGGATATGTCTTGCGACAGTCAGGTAGTAGAGCGCCTCTCAGGTCTCGTCTCATCTTTTATCTGCCATTCGGCAGGTCATCTTCCGGATGATGTTAAGACAAGGCTCGCGCAGATGAAAGAAGTGGAGACGGAAGGCTTTGCTCCGAGCATCTACGATGTAATGCAGAAGAATATGGAGATGGCTGACAAGCTCGGCCGTCCGTCGTGTCAGGACACCGGTCTGCCGCAGTTCTTTGCGAAGGTCGGAACCGGATTCCCTTACCTCGAAGAGATCGAGCCCGCGCTCATTGAAGCAGTGAAGAAGGCAACGGTCGAAGCACCTCTGAGGCACAATGCGGTAGAGGTTTTCGACGAGGTGAATACGGGCAACAACGTAGCCCGCAGGATTCCGTGGATCGACTGGGAACTCGTGCCCGGATCAGACAAACTCGAGCTCTACTTCTATATGGCAGGCGGCGGATGTTCGCTGCCCGGATTTGCCAAGGTGCTCATGCCCCTCGAAGGATATGACGGCATCGCGAAGGCTGTTTTCGATCAGATGACGACATACGGCGTGAACGCATGTCCTCCCTGCCTCGTAGGCATCGGTATCGCAGGTTCTGCGGAAGTAGCGGCAAAGCTCTCCAAGAAGGCCCTGCTCAGACCCGTAGGTTCGCACAACGATAACCCCAAGGCAGCGCAGATGGAGAAAGACATCGAAGACGGTCTGAACTCCGTAGGCCTGGGCCCCGGCGGATTCGGCGGCAAGCTCTCGGTCATGGGCGTAAACATCGAGCAGGCGGCGCGCCACCCGGCAACACTCGCAGTCGGAATGAGCACGGCATGCTGGGCACACAGAAGAGCGGGTATCATCATATCGCCCGACTTCACCTATGATTTCTTCACGCACAAGGGAGTCACATTATGAGCATATTCCATTTCACCACGCCGGTAACGGACGAAGATATCAGGAAGGTCCACATCGGAGACGTCATCTACCTCACAGGCGAGATAGTGACCGGCAGAGACGACGTGCACCACAGAGTAGTGGTGTCAGGCAAGGAGCCGCCCGTCGATCTTAAGGGCAAGGCTATCTTCCACGCAGGTCCGATCATGAAGAAGATCTCCGCGGAAGGCGAAGAAGACAAGTACAAGGTCATTAGCGTCGGCCCCACGACATCCATGAGGATGGAGAAGGCAGAGGCGGAGTTCCTTGCAGCGACCGGCACGAAAATAATCATCGGCAAGGGCGGCATGGGTCCCAAGACCACTAAAGGCTGCGTAGACAACTGCGCCATCCACACGATCTTCCCCGGCGGCTGTGCGGTAGTTGCCGCAGAAGAATGCGTCGAGACGGAAGGCGTTGAATGGCTCGACCTCGGAATGCCCGAGGCAATGTGGAAGCTCAGGGTAGAGGAATTCGGTCCTCTCGTCGTCTCCATAGATTCATACGGTGATAACCTCATCGAGAACAACAAGGTGGAATTCGAGAAGAAGAAGCAGGCTGCGCTTGAATCTCTCAGGGGCAAGCTCGATTACATGAGCTGATGGACAACGGCAGCTACCCTCTTCTTACCTCGCTTAAGAGCGAAGGAATATCACTTCTCATATTCGATCTGGACGGAACTATACTTGATTCCATGAACATCTGGAATCAGGTCGATATCGAATTCCTCGGAAGATACGGATACGAAGTCACTCCGGAATACACCGACATGGTCAAGCGCGTATCGATAGAAGATGCGGCAAGGTATACTGCGGAACGCTATAAGCTTCCGCTTACGCCTCAGCAGGTGCAGGATACCTGGAATCAGATGGTCGGTGAATTCTACAGGAATGAAGTGCATCTCAAAGAAGGCTCGCTGGACTATCTCAGAGAAGCGAGGAAAATGGGCTTCAGGATGGGAGTTGCCACTGCGCTGAACCGGACGAACTGCTTCAACGCCCTCAGGAAGAACGGGATACTGGAGCTTTTTGATGCGGTAATAACGCTCGAGGATACCGGCAAAAATACAGACAAGAGCTCGCCGGATATATTCCTCAAGGTCTTAGGCTATATTAATGCCA
>JAILMZ010000147.1 GCA_024692105.1 Saccharofermentans sp. | reverse complement strand
GAGCAGCCAGGATGTATTCGTGCACTACTTCATGCAGATCAGTGATGAAGTGATACGTCGTTACTTCGAAGAGCTGTGCAGAGACAGGCATATCGCGGAAGAGGACAAGGAGATCGTCATACACTTCTACAAGTGTCTGGTATTCGGTCAGGCGATCGACTGGATGAGAAGCGGCATGACGAGCGACTTACAGTATCAGTTCCGAAGGTTCTGCGAGTTCAACAGGGGGTCCATTGCAGCGATGGTGGACCGCCTTAGTACGGACTGAATCATCTCATATATGATTACATGGAGATAGGTTATATCCTGCCGCTGTCGATCAGGCCCTCTCACCTGACATCAGAATACATAGAAATCCTTAAGTCACTGACCAAGTAATATCAGAATCCCAGATCGTCGTTTACGAGGATGACCTTGATCCTGCCCGCATGTCTTGAGAAACGCGTGATGAGGATCTGGCAGCAGATCGTATCGGGAGATTTGCAGTTGAAGCATGTGCCCTTCTGCGAACAAGGAGTATTAAGTCCGAACCTCTGCGCATTAGTGGGAGCTGCAACACTTCTCGCACGCTTCATTGCAGCATCGACATCACTGCAAACCTTGTTCATGCCGACCACGAAAATGACATTCTTAGGGCCCTGCGCGATAGCAGACACTCTGTTGGAGTTTCCGTCGATGTTAACGAGGATGCCGTCATCAGTCATTGCATTGCAGCTTGCGAGGAAGAAGTCCGCATCGTAAGCCATGAGCATAGCCTGTCTCTTATCTTCGTATGCATCACGGTCGATGAAGTTATAGTTGCCGTTCTTAAGAGCCTCAGACAGACCGATCTCATGAACGCTCATGGCGCCGCCCATCGAGATGGAACTTCCCTCCGGGATAAGATCCAATGCGATCTTAAGAGCCTCTTCTTTGCTTGCGGCATAAAAGCCTTCCATGTTACGTGACTTAAGACCTGCTATGGTCTTCTGTGCCAGAAGTTCGTTGCGCTTTGTAATGTTCTCGTTCATGTTGGTACCCTCTTGTCTTTGTTAGAATGATCTTTTCTAATTCTAACACGACAGAAGAGAGCTGTTATACCTTCTTCATGTATCCGAGTTTGCCATTCTCAATGCACAAGACATAATCGCATGACAGTTCAATGAGTTCGGGGTCGTGCGTTGCAACAAGCACGGTATTCCCGGAATCCGCCAGACTCTTCAGGAGCTGTCCGACCTTCTCCATATGCGAGTAATCAAGACCTGAAGTCGGCTCGTCAAAGAGCATCAGTTTGCAGCCTGACGCTATGGCGGAAGCAATGGCAACTCTCTGCTTCTGTCCTCCCGACAGAGCCATCGGATGTTTGTCTGCGAATTCGCTGATCCCCAGGCTCTCAAGGATCAGAGAGCACCTTTCACGGTCTTCGTTTTCCATAGACAGCAGCACTTCAGCCTCTACACTGTCGGTAAACAGCTGATGATTAACATCCTGCATGACCATATAGCTGAGCTTAAGCCTGTCCTTGCCCTTATATACCTTTCCGCCAGCCTCGACAGTGCCCTTGCAGTCCTTCTCGAGACCGCATACGCACTTAAGGAAAGTAGATTTGCCCGTGCCGTTCTTGCCGATGACTCCGATGACGGAACCCTTTGGCAGCACGAGGCGCGGTATGCAGAGACTAAGGTTCTCATCTTCAGGAGAGAACTTCGGTTTCCAGAACAGATACGGATCCCTGTGATACGAGAAATAGAAATCCTTAAGTACTATTCCGTCATCAGGATCAGGCGCATCAAGTGCCATATCGCATTCACCGGTGCAACCGCAGTCACCGCTGCACCCCGGTGAAAGGATATCAGGCACGAACAGAGGACGGAGTTGGAGCTCACTTATCTTCTCTTTATCGAATGAAGCAAAGTCAGCACCTTTCCACTCGTGAGCGATCTTACCTGCCTTCATATAGATAACGCGGTCCACTAAGTCTTTGAGATACCAAAGTCTGTGCTCTGATATGACAATGGTCTTGCCCTGGGCCTTCCAAAGTTTAATCTGGTCGCTGAGCCTTGCGATCGCGCCCTGATCAAGGTTTGACGAAGGCTCGTCGAGAAGGATTATCTCGGGCAGAAGAGCAGACACCGATGCACAGGCAATGCTCTGCTTCTCGCCTCCTGACAACTCGAAAAGGCTTCTTCCCAGGAGCTTCTCTATATGCATCTCCTCTACCACTTTATTCTTACGCTCCACGATCTGCTTCGGGTCAAGGCCGATGTTCTCAGGTCCGAAAACAATCTCGCCGTCAGTATCCACGGAGAAGAACTGGCTTCTGGGATTTTGGAACACGGTCCCAACGACACCTGCTAGATCGTACAGTTCTGTCTTGCCGATATCGTGTCCGGCAACGTTAACGCTGCCATCAAGATCGCCCTGGTAGTAGTGAGGGATAAGACCGTTGATGAGTCTTATTATCGTAGTCTTACCTGAACCTGAAGCACCGGTGAGAAGCAAAGTCTCGCCTCTTGTTACTGTCAGCGAAGTATCGTTTAAGAGTCCTTCTTCAGACCCCTTATACTTGAAGTTTACATGCTCTATGTTGATTATAATTTCACTCATAACACGTACTTGAACACAACAAAGATCACAGCCACAGCGGTAAATGCGATTATCAGAAGCCAGTCGGTCACGCGCAGTCTCAGTTTCTCAACACTGGTCCTCTTGACCGTTCCGCCTAAGCCTCTTGTGATAGCTGCTGCAGACAGTTCGTCTCCTATGTTTACGCATGAGAACATAAGGGGAATCATGCGGTACTCGATCATTTTCGCCGCGTTGCCGCCTCCCCATGAGATACCGCGCATCTTCATGGCGTCGCTTATGGCTGAGTATTCTTCCTTGATGGTGGGAAAGAACCTCATGACGACCGCAAGAGATATCGTTATGCCGTCAGGCACATGCATCTTCTGCATGGCCGACATGAACTCGTCTATCTTTGTGGTCCTTACCACATACCACGCTGTAATGAATGCCGGTGTAAACTGCACGATAATGCCGGAATAACCCGTCAGGAATGACTTCAGAATTCCCGTGGAATCCTCCGACAAGAAGCAGAACGTCAGCACGAGAGCGACTATGTAAAGGAACGCAAAACCAAACGCACTGGTGTATTTTTTCTCGACGATCATGAGGATGATCGGGATCATCGTCATGATGATCCTGACTGCCCACAGGAAAGGCGTGGTCGCACTCATCATGACGACCGCGGAGACGATCAGGATCATATACAGTTTTGTTCTCGGGTCGAGCTTCATCAGACGATGCCGGCCTTCTCGAAATGCTTCTTAACGACTGCCTTACCAAGCAATGCTCCGAGGCATCCAAATACAAAGCAGAGAATGAGCAGCACGCCTATTGTCTTGTAGTTGATCGCAAGGAACAGATTATCGCAGTACTCAGTTGAATAACCGCCGTCAATAAGATCCTGTCTGTAGGAATCGGCTGTTACGATAACCGGGAAATAGTTTGCACAGATCCAGAAGCAGAACACTCCGTAGCTGAGCATTGTCTTCTTGAAGCTTTTGTAAGCTCCTGACTTCGCGATAAGATCTGCCACAACGCCCGCGATAATGATGAGCGGTGCTCCAAGGAAACCCATGCCCATTACGAACATGATGATAGCGATGAGGATCGACATTATGGTAATCATGCCGAACTTATTGACCTTCGTATAGAACAGCATCATCGGGATTGCTCCGACAAGCGGGATCATCACGACATAAGATGCCACAATGAAGGGATGGATGAACCCAAGCATTCCGCACGCGAACTCTACGACGAAGACTATCGCCGTGAATATTCCGACCGTGATGAAGTCCTTGGCCTTAAGTTTGTTTGAATTTGTCTCTGTACTCATTTTTAATTCCTTATAAGATTTATATTGTTATTTCTTTTTTGCGATAACTGCGATCCAGGGCTTGCTGTCATGATGTTCAGCTCGCATCACCGTAAGACCTGCCTTTGTCAGTGCATCCGTGATGTCTTCTATCGTGTGGCACCTCATGCCGTCGATCATCTGCTCGTATTTGAGACTTGCTTCATCCCTGCCGTCAGATTCATTGACTATCAGGAACAGGCCGCCGGGTTCCAATACCTTTGCCACTTCTGAAAAGCATTTCTCAAGCCCCGGCCAGAAATATATAGTCTCGAAAGCAGTCGCAAGGCCATACATATCTTCGTGAAGTTTAAGATCAGATACATCGCCCTGTGTTATGAACATCCGTCCGCCTGCAACGGCTTTCTTGTTGTATGCCTTCGCCTTCTCGACTGATACTTCGGAATAGTCGACTGCCGTAACGACAGCGTTCGGATACATCTTGAGCAGTGCGCCTGCATTCCTTCCCCCGCCGCAGCCGAGGTCAACGATATCTCTGGGGTTGATCCTGGGCAGGAACGACATTCCCCAGTCGGCCATTTTCGCATGACCGCCGTTCATGCCGTTTACCATCATCTTCCCGAGGAATCCTTCAGGTTTTCTTGTCTGGTTAATGAATTTGTTGAACAGTCCCATTTATACGATCTCCCACATCGATCCCATGTTCTTGAAGCCGCCTTCAGGCATGCATCCGGGGCAGGTCTTTTTCTCTTCCCCGGAAGAACACCCGTTACAGCTTCCGCACACGGAGAAATCTATTCTCCTGATAACCCCGCTCTTCTCAAGGAACTCAATGTCGCGTTCCACGATCTCAACGGGTTTACCAAGCTCTGCCGCGATCATCTTTACTGACCGCGACCTTCCGTCTTTAAGCAGTTCAAGCAGTTCCTGCATAACTTATCACCAGATGAGCAGACCGATGTGGTAAGCGATGCCTGCAAGGATCAGGGCTGTGACGGTATAGTACAGTCCGATGATCGAAGTCCACTTAACGGAGTGCGTTTCCTGATATGTCGCAGCAAGAGCAACGATACAGGGCATGTTGAACGTAATCGCAAAGATGAATCCCAGTGCCTCCGGCTTGGATATATTTGCAAGCAGTAGTTCGTTCAGGTTGGCAGCTGCGCCGCCACCCGCCATTGAACCTACGGTCAGAGAACCTGAACCTGTGTAGATGGTGCTGAGAACACCGAGCGCACCCTCTTTACCAAGAGATGATGCAAGGAAGGCAACAAATGTCTGCCACTTCATACCGAACACCAATGTAACAGGTTCTATTACCTGACCGAACTTGAACAGGATCGAATCTGATGCGTTACCGGTAGAGGTAAATGACAGGAGCCAGAATACTGTTGCAACTATAAGTACGACCTTGAATGCTCTGAGGAAAGTATCCTTCGTTCTTCCGAAAACAAATCTGAAGAGCGAACCCCACTTCGGCTTGTGGTAAGGAGGAAGCTCCATGATCATTCCATATCTGTCTGAAGGCTTTACAAGTGATCTGCCGAAGAGTTTTGCGGTGAGCCACATGTGAAGCAACATGACAAGAAGAATAGCAGTAATAACTACCGGCGTCCACGCACCGAAGAACAATGTCGAGAGCATAGGGATAACAGCCCATGCTGCGCCGCAAGGGATTGCCCATGACAGAGCGATCGTAAGGACTTTCTGTCCCCAGTTGTCAATGACTCTGGTACCTGCTGCGCCGCCCATCGTGCAGCCGAAGCTGATAAGGAAAGGCATTACGGACTTACCCTGAAGGCCGAGCTTACCCATGGTGTTATCGAACACATAAGATATCCTCGCCATGACGCCGATCTCTTCGAGCAATCCGAATACAAGTGTTACACCGAATACAAATCCGAGCATCTGAATTACAAATGCAAAACATCTGATCAACACGTCACAAAGAAGTGCTGCGATAAATGCCGGGCATCCTGCCGTGACCATAGCCGCATTCAGAGGATCAGGGATATTTCCGATAATCTGACCAATACCCATGAAGGGCAATGCAGGTATGAACGAAGCAAGAAGTCCGAGAAGGACAGTGAGCACTACAACCGGCTTGCCCCAGATACGGTGCGTGATGAGCCTGTCGAACTTACCGAGTTCTGTTGTTTTGTTTGTTTTGGTTACGGAACCTTCTGTTATCTCATCTATCCATGCAAACTTGCACTCACCTGACTTAACAATGCCTTTGTCGATCTTTGCGAGTTCCGCATCAAGATTAACTGCGCTGCTGTTGTCTATGCAAGCTTTGATCTGCGCGATGACCGGCACATCACTCTCCAGAGCTTTTGCTGCAAGCCACATCGCGGATCTGCCACCGTCTCTTGTATCACCGATTATCTCTCTTATCGCCTGATACTCGGGGATCTTGTTGTATTTCTCTTCAAGTGCTTTTGTATTAAGTATCCTCTTGTCCTGAACAGCATCTCCTAGTGCATTGAAGAAAGAATCATAATTCTTAACATCTGTTGCTGAGAACAATACTACGGGGATTCCGAGTTTTTCCTCCATCTTTTCCGTGTTGATCGTCTTTCCCTGATCCTTTGCCACGTCGCTCATGTTAAGAAGCAGGAAGCAGGGAACTTCGATGCCTGCAAAATCAGAAAGCATATAAAGGCTTCTCTCGAGCTGTGAGCTGTCTGCAAGTATACAAACAACATCAGCCTTACCTGAAGCGATATAGTCTCTTGTGATCATCTCCTCGTCGGAGTTTGCAGACAGCGAATATGTACCGGGAAGATCAGCAACAATATACTTCTTATCGCCTCTTGTAAATGAACCTTCCTTCTTCTCGACTGTCTTTCCCGGCCAGTTTCCGACGTGCTGTCTTAATCCTGTCAGTCCGTTGAAAAGTGTTGATTTGCCCGAGTTAGGCTGACCCAGAAGGGCAATAACGATCTCATTCTTGTCAGTCATTATCCTCTTGCCTCCTCTACTTCGATATTCGAGCTCTCCTTATCGTTTAGAGCGATCATGGTGTCTCTTGAATAGACGATAAGAGGTCTGTTCTTATCGTTCTTGATCACCTTCACTTTGCAGCCAGGGGTAATACCGATCGACGTGATCCTGCCGACGTATCTCGTATCACCGTTCACGGAACTGATTACACCTTCTTCTCCCTGACTCATCTCAGACAGTTTCTTCATAGCATCTCCTCTTGGAACTTATATATTTATCTCTTTAATAGATAACAACGTATATCCGGCATCAGACACGATCTTGCGGCATTCATCCTTATCGACCTGCCTTTTGCTCCTCAGTCTTACAGACTTCTGTCCGACATCAGCCGTGGCCCACATGCCTTCAGACTTGTTAAAGCCGTTCTCAACTCGTCTTGCACAATTGGAACAATACATTCCGTCAACTCTGAGTTCGTAGACAAACGGATAGTTCTTTTTATTTTTGTCTTTGACCTTGATCTTTGCCGGTCCCGCCTCATGTTCTCCGCAGCACGAAGAACCATGACGGATCCTTTTGACTGTTCCCCAGACAGCCAGACCCACTACCAGTATCAAGACTGCGTAGATGATCAAATTTGGCATGAATAACCCTCTTTATACCGCATATTATATGTTTGATTAGCAAATGCTAACTAATATTAGTTAGTTACCGCTAACTTGTCAATAGGTTATTTTACCCGAAATTAAAAAGAACTGCCCCGAATCAGCGGGGCAGCTCCTTATCCTTGAGGTAGGTTGGTTGTGACAGACTGTCTTATTTTGCTTTGCCCTGATTGGCAACTGCTTCCATCTTGGCTTTCAGTGCCTCCTGATCACCCAGATAGTAGTGCTTTATAACATTGAAATCATCATCGAACTCATATACCAACGGTACGGCAGTCGGGATATTGACTCCTACGATCTCATCTGATGACATGTCGTCAAAATATTTGACGAGTGCTCTCAATGAATTGCCGTGCGCTGCTATGATCACTCGCTTTCCTGCCTTCATCTCGGGCTTGATCGTGTTCTCGAAATACGGCACTACACGCTCGATAGTCGTCTCAAGACTCTCGTTCTTCGGAAGGAGTGCCTTATCCACATCTCTGTACATAGCCTGCTTTGTCGCACTTCTCTCGTCTGAATCATCAAGTTCCGGAGGTTTGACATCAAATGATCTTCTCCAGATCTTGACCTGATCCTCTCCGTACTTCTCTGCCGTCTCAGATTTATTGAGGCCCTGCAGAGCTCCGTAATGACGCTCGTTGAGTTTCCATGATTTGATGACCGGCAGCCATGCCCTGTCCATCTCGTCAAGTGCGATATTCAGAGTGTGGATAGCTCTCTTGAGATAGGATGTAAAGCAGACATCGAAGTCGTAGCCTTCTTCTTTCAACACCTTACCGGCATTGCGTGCTTCTTCTCTTCCCTTGTCGCTGAGATCAACATCCATCCAACCTGTAAACAGGTTCAACTTGTTCCACTCGCTCTCACCGTGTCTTACAAGTACTAACTTCATCATTTTTGTTACCTCAGACCAATGCTTTACCGAGTGCTTTGCACTTATCTTCTGCTTCAGCATCAGGAGCATCGTTGGCCATTACAGATTCAATGGCAAGAACTGCGCCTGCGGCTTTGCATCTGTCTTCCCAGTCTCTCATCCACTGACCGTCTCCCCAGCCGTATGAACCGAAGAGTGCAACCTTCTTATCTTTGAGAGAACCTTCAAGTGCTGTGAACATGGGATCGAATTCGGATTCTTCGAGAACCTCGTTACCCATTGCAGGACATCCGAAAGCAATAGCATCATATTCTTCAACTTTTGATGCATCGAACTGAGCACTCGTAAGAACAACAGCTTCGCTTCCTGCATCCTTGATGCCTGCTTCAACTGCTTTCGCCATAGCTTCGGTATTACCCGTGCCGCTCCAATATACAACTGCAACTTTACTCATTATGTGAACCTCACTTTATATTTATTAACAGCGCTCAAACAACAAGCTGTTCGAGTGTACTGCCCTCTTCTAACAAGCGTCCATATTCTTCGGTGCATCTTCTGTACCTGCTGAAAGCAAGACGCGCACTTTGGACATCGGAATAAACTTTCCAGTATCCGACTTCATAGAATCCCTCGTTGGGATTCCTGATGAAGCCGTCTACATCCAAAGGAGGGTAACCAAGGAAGAGTCCTATCTCATGCGGAAATTCCGCAGAGACTTTCAACCTCCTCACCAGATCAACAACACATCTGTCAGAACTGGTCATCGAATAACCGAATCTTTCCAATATGCTGACAGCCATCGGGTCATGAAGATCCTTATCGAGCATGTCCGGACGGTAAAGATAGATCAGCGAGTATCCGTCGCAGACTTTCACCGGAATTATCCTGATCCCTTTAGCGTTGAATCTTCTGTTGAAGGAGGCTATGTCGCTTCTCAATTCGTGGTCAGAAGAAGCGTGAACAGTGAACAGACTTCCGGTCTTTAGCCCTGCCAAAGTCGGTGCACAGAATCTGACGATCTGATCTGCTGACATAATTTCTCCTTTCGGTTAGCCACCGCTAACTGTATCATTCAAAAACGCTAAAGTCAATCACGTGATCGGAGTTTCTGTGCAATGTAACAGTTTGTGGTTTTTCAATTGACACGTGCCTAAGCGGTGTGATATATTTGCTCTGGTTAGCGTTTGCTAACTGAATAAATCATTTGCCCCGCCGGGGGCTTTCTCCTAATTCACCTGCTCCCGGCGGTTAATGATTTTCACGAAAGGAAGGTTTGTATGACAGAACTAATCATCGAAAATGTAATCGGAAGAGAGATCCTGGATTCCCGAGGCAATCCTACTGTAGAAGCAGAGGTAACTCTCATTGACGGTACCGTTGCAACAGGATGTGCACCCAGCGGTGCTTCCACAGGCGAATTCGAGGCTCTCGAACTCCGTGACGGAGATAAATCACGTTATCTCGGCAAGGGCGTTACCAAGGCCGTAGAGAACATCAACACTGTTATTGCAGAAGCAATCATCGGTATAGATGCTTTCGATACTTATGCAGTTGATAAGGCAATGATCGATGCAGACGGTACAAAGGATAAGTCCAATCTTGGTGCCAACGCCATCCTCGCAGTATCCATCGCAACGGCAAGAGCTGCAGCAAAGGCTCTTGATATCCCGCTTTACAGATTCCTGGGCGGTGCCAATGCCAACAGACTCCCTGTACCCATGATGAATATCCTTAACGGCGGCGCTCACGCAGATTCCGCTGTTGATACACAGGAGTTCATGGTTATGCCCGTCGGTGCTCCTTCTTTCAAGGAAGGTCTCAGATGGTGTGCAGAAGTATTCCACGCTCTTAAGAAACTCCTCAAGGAGATGGGTGATGTTACAGCCGTAGGTGACGAAGGCGGTTTCGCGCCCAACAGCTTAAAGAGCGACGAAGAAGCTATCGAGAAGATCCTCGAAGCGATCAAAGCTGCAGGCTATGAGCCCGGCAAGGACTTCATGATCGCTATGGATGCTGCTTCTTCCGAGTGGAAGAGCGAGAAGGGCAAGGGTTTCTACAAGCAGCCCAAGTCAGGTAAGGAATTCACTTCTGACGAACTCATCGCTCACTGGGAAGCACTCGTTGACAAGTACCCGATCATCTCGATCGAGGATGGTCTCGATGAGGAAGACTGGGAAGGCTGGCAGAAGATGACGGCAAAGATCGGCGGTAAGGTTCAGCTCGTAGGCGACGATCTCTTCGTTACAAACACAGAGAGGCTTTCCAAGGGTATCGAACTCGGTGCCGGCAACTCGATCCTCATCAAGCTTAACCAGATCGGTTCCGTATCTGAGACTCTCGAAGCGATCAAAATGGCACATGCTGCAGGCTACACCGCTATCTCCTCTCACCGTTCAGGCGAGACAGCAGATACAACAATAGCTGACCTTGCAGTCGCACTTAATACATGTCAGATCAAGACAGGTGCTCCTTCACGTTCAGAAAGAGTTGCCAAGTACAACCAGCTCCTCCGTATCGAGGAACAGCTCGGGGATGCTGCAATCTATCCTCAGATGAAGGCATTCCACATAAAGAAGTAATCTACTTCTCCAGTGTAGATTAAAGGTCCCGGCTCCTTTGTAACCCTCTTGTGAGCCGGGACCTATATTTTGCCTATAATGCTCTTTGGAGCAGTCGGATCAAAAGGTCTCCCCATTGAACTTTTGGCCGACTCATCAATATGGGCAAACACCTTCGGAGAATAATCCCATATTCCGCTATGACCTGTGCATACCACTTCAACAAAAGAGTTCTCTATGATCGACTTTAACCTCACAAGCGATCTTTTATTAAGTGTCGGATTCTGTGTGAAGAAATCAAACAGGCTGTATCCGCCCAGCGCATTGATAGCAAGACAGTCACCACTGAACAATACTTTTTCGTCGACTATATAGCATACATGTCCCGCGGTGTGTCCCGGCACTTCTATAACCTGAACCTTGATATCTTCGCAATAGAAGACATCGCCGTCTTTAACTGTCTTATAGTCATCAAGACGGACAGGATTCATAAGCGGGATCCCGGCTTTTATCATGCGACAGCATTTACCATCAAAATACATTTCCTCACCCTTGCCCAAATACAGTTTTGCATTAGGGAACAGTTTTCTCTTTGCATTCCTGTCGACACCTCCGCAGTGATCCACATCAGAATGAGTCAGCAGTACATGCTTCACGCTTCCCGTATCAATGCCGATACCGGCAGCCAGAGTCTCAGCATCCTTATAATCCAGATGCCCCGAATCAACGGCTATTGTCACATCGCCCTTCGTATAAAACCAGACATTTACATCATCTTCTCGGATCGCACTTACACCGCACTGATAATGTCCGGTCTCAGCCGGGTGCAGCATACGCTTGCCGTACATCGTATATCTCTTCAGGTTGTTATCAAAAAAGTACATGAATTTCATGTTGTTACCCCCTATGTTCTCTTATCGCCCTGACATTTCTGTTCATCAGGTGTCTCCCCAGATGCCGGTACGCAAATTCCTTTGCAGGAGACAGTTCCTGTCCGTGTTCTTTCAGCATCTCATCGGGAGAATCATAGATGCCGAAGTCCTGATTTATTCCTTCGCTTTGGATATATGTGTTGTTCCTGTTGAAATCTATAACGGGATGTTTGAAGTCTTTTACCGCAACCCCATATCCGCAAAAGCTTCCGCTGCAGCTGCTGTTGATCATCTGCAGATGCCTTATGTACTCTGAATCCAGGATAAAACCTTCAAGCTCATACCAGATACCTTCCAGATACACCTCTACCCAGCTGTGAAATACGTTTCGAGGTGCATTGCGGTACACGAATCCGGTCATAGCACCTTTCTGCAGTTCCTTGTCTATAGTAAAGCCGTGGACTCTGCATGGAATGCCGCAAGCCCTGAGCAGAGCCATGAACAAAGTGCCTTTTGTATTGCACTGGCCGTATCCGTCACGCAGCACCTTCGAAGCAGGAATGTTGTCGCTGGTGTTATACCCGAAAAGGATCTCATCCCTGACATAATCATAAATACTCTGAACACGTTCAAATTCCGGCAGAGACTTCCATCCTCTCTCCGCGATCAGACTGCAAATAACCGGATCATTATAATCAAGCATAACCGTGTTCTTGAGATATCTGTCTTCCATATCAGACTCCTTTTGATCTTTTACCTGATCTTAAAGGACTGATGCGGAACACGCTTTCAAAAAAACGCTATGACAACTTTTACTTGAATACTTCTGTTATGGATATGCCCATCTGTTTCTTGCAGATATACGCAAGATGAGCCGGGCTTGCAAACCCTGCTTCCAGAGCAGCATATGTCTTGCTCTTGCCATCAACAACAAGTTTATACGCGTACTTTAATCTGGCTATCGTAAGATAACCCTTAAGAGATATGCCTACCGATTCTTTGAACGCATGCGACAGTCTGCTCTCTGAGATTTTGTATTCAGATGCTATCTGCTCGATCTTGTCATCCAGGTGCTTATAATCCCTGATCTCGCGGATCAGCCTTACCACTCTGTAGTCTTCTATCTCTTCATCTTCAGCCGTGCGGGAATACAATCCATTGTCCTTCAAACACCCGGAAACGGACCAGCTGATATCCTCATCATCTCCGTCAGTTATCTTAAGAGGAGCAGTAAGCCGTATCCTTTGGGGATAAGTTGCAGTAAATCCCTTCTCGTTCAGACAATCGGCAAGATCGCTTGTCGGATCGATCATGAGAAAGAGCCTGCACTCATCGGGGGCTGCCATGGTGTGCCTGACCCCGCCACCGACAACTACAATCTCCTCACAAGCGCTTTCATTACCAAGAAAAAAGATATGATAGAAGTCATGTGTATGCGGCACCACTTCTTTGAAAGTGGGCACAACGATTACATATTCTTCTTCAAAAACGATCCTGCTCATGATACCTGTATTCAGAATATCAGAACAACTAACCCTGCGACAACAGCCGCTCCAACGATCCAAATCAAAGTCAGTATGAGCCTCTTCTTCAGCATCTGCGGCCAGGTCTGAACATACGGGATATCTTCGCATCCGGGAAGTATCCAGAACTTACTGTATCCTACCCATATCTTGTCTATAACGATACCGTCATACCAGTTCATGACTTCCAGAAAGAGAAGTGCCTGAAGATACGCAGGAAGAAAGTCTGATACTCCGTTCCACAAGCCGATTATCAACACAAGCGCCACGCCCATGACAGCATAAAACTCCGTCATGAAGACAGTTCGTTTCTTCTTCACCGTTTCTCTGGTAGTAAGTCCTATCTCATAGGCACGTTCCTGCACGATCTTCGGATAAAAAAACAGTCCGTCAATGGCGCCGCCCCTTACAGAGAAACGCACCATAAGGGTAAACAGCAGGCAGAACAGAATGAGCTGTATTACGATAAGCATGCTTAAATCTTTACTTTCTTCATGGTGACCAAAAGTCCTATAAAAGTAATCAGTCCTCCAATACTGATCCAGCCTGTTGATATGGCATATACCGCAGGATAATTGCCGATTATTTTTATCAACGCTACTACCGGAAGACCCGAGAGCACAGAGAAAACACAACACCACTTCGGGTACGGAGTCATACCCTTGGCAAAAGCCAAAAACTGGACGATCGCAGCCGTCATAAAAAACGGAAAAAATACTATCATTACGGGAAGCAGGAAACTCAAGAAAAAGCTGATGGCACTTTCTGATGCTCTTGACGGATCAAGTCTGTTAACGGCATTCAGATGGTAAACAACCGCACAACAAACAACATGTGTAAAAGGTCCGAAAGCAAGCATCCCGAGAAGCCCTGCCCTATAGGCATGCGCCATCTTCTCCGAGCTGCTTGCGATTATCCTGTACACACCAAAGAAACTTAGTGTCTCGAGTGTTATTCCGATCATGCCTAATATCGACGACCAGACTATACGCGCATCTGAGACGGTAAGATATCTTGAGAAGTATTGATCAAGACCTGTCAGAGATTCATCAGCAACGCCCCAGCCCAGCACCATATCTCCGGCCAACGCAATAAGAGCAGATATGATTCCCAGCTTTAGAAGATGGGCTACTCTTTCCCGGTCAAACTTACTTTCTATCCCGATTTTATTGAAGTAGCTCATGCCTGTCACTTTATACCGTAGATCAATCCTGCATCCTTGATCATCCAGGGTGCAGTAACAAATCCCGGAACGAAATCCTGCTTCTCGATATTCGGGATATAGTGGATCTCACTGACTGCTCCGCTCTTCTTAAGCTCTTCTACAAACTCATTCATGTCGCCATACAGTGCCTTCTGTCCAAACATATCCTGGAACGCAAATGAGCCGCCTTTCTTAACAACGCGGAGCGCTTCTCTTACAACATCTCTTTTATCAGGAGCAGTACGAACTTCGTGGAACACGAAATTGCTCACCGCACCTTCGAATGTCTCATCCGAGAAATCCAGTTTGGCAGCATCGCCTTTCTGGAAACTCACTCTGTCAAATACACCTTCGGCCTTCGCGTTCTTCTCACACTGCTCCTTGGCATAACTCCACTCTGCGCCCCAATAATCGATACCCTTTACGCTTATGTTCGGGTAAGTCTTGAGCATCCTGTTCGTAAGAGCACCGGCACCGCAACCGATATCGATGACCACACCTTCCTGTTCCTTGTCACCCGGAAAATGATCTACCAGGAACTGATGGATCGCACCCATCACACCACCGCCGTTAAAGTCAAATAGTATCCTGCAACGCTGCATGTATATTGTCATCGCAAGAGCAGCAATAGATACCACTAGCAATATGATGCCCGGTATCTTTGTCGGCAGGAAGATCAACAGTGCCACAGCAACTGCAATTATTGCTGCCGTTGATATCCAAAGCATCTTCATCATCGCAGCCGGCACCCAGTTGCCGTAATCCGCATTCTTACTCATTTCCATATATTCAGTCTCCTCTATATTTATTCAGGTTTTCTTGCCACGGAATGAAGTCGGCAGAATCCTCTCTTCTCAAACAGTTCCATCTTGAGACCTGCTTTCCTGCATAATTCATTGACATCTTCCTTTCCGTATATACGGACATCGCCGTGTCCCGTGAGGTTGATCAGCGGGATCTCGATATTATTGCAGAACCATCTTACAGCCGCCGTATTCATCGTCATGTCGCGGAGGACGAGCCTTCCGCCCGGCTTAAGTACGCGATACACACTGTTAAAGAAATCCTGCACATTCGGATAATGATGGAAGCTTTGACAGCAGATTATCGCATCGAAAGAGTTCTCTTCAAAAGGCAGATTCTCACAGTCTCCCACGACAAACTCCACCCCGGGTAAGTTCTTGGCCTTTGCCATCTCTATCATCTTCGGGGTAAGGTCTATACCCGTATACTTCTTCTCCGGGTACTTCTCATACAGAAGAGATATCATCGGTGCTGTGCCGCAACCGCAATCCAGCAAACTGTCGAAGGGCTCTTTCTCGAGTTCTGCGAGAACATCCGGATAGTCCTTCTTACACATCTTATATACCCCGGCCTGATCGGTCTCATATACTCCGGCAGCCTTTGTAAATTCTTTGACTGACATGTCCTTGTATTCTTTATCGTTCATTTACTTAACTCCCATAAACTCATCTATTGCTTTGAGCACTGGCTCTGAATACTTCGGTCCTCCGAATATCCACTGCTCATGCTGCATGTCGAATTCTCTGATATCGGGATCCCGGAAGTGTTTGAGATATCGCTTCTTATACTTCTCCCCCATCTTCTTCGCATATATAAAATGCGCAGTCGTGCCTTCCACATGGATATCATTATTGAGGTATGTGATCAGATCCGTGTAATACTCATTCTTGATCGACTCGACTTTAAAGTTTGAGAAGCAGTCAACGAACTCAGTTGCCGACTTCTCATCCATGTCGAATATCTTCATCATCTTTTCTATGGTCTTGCGCTTTTTCTTCTCGCCCTTCGTAAAACTGGTAAGAAGTGGTGTGACGAGTTTTGCCTGAAGCTTGGCGGAGAACTGCCCGCTCTGATCCAGATCGGAACTACCGAAGATGCCGTGGTCCAGGTGGACGTTTTCGCGCTGGATGAGCTGCCCTACAAAACTTCCGCCCAGGGATGAACCAAGTGCGCCGTCTATCCTTCCACCGTAGTTATCCTGTATGTATTGTTCAATCTTTTCCGTAACGGTGATCATGTCAGGAAACACGTCATCACTTCCGTCAAAGCCGTCATAGTTGACACAGATAATATGGTATTTCTCAGCAAGTGTATCCAGTACGGTCTTGAAGTTGACCTGATAGTTCATGCATGTTCCCGGAAGGAGCATCAGAGTCTTTCCTGACATATTGCCCGTTTTAACAAATTCCATTTTTATATACTCTCCGTTTAATTGTTCTTAAGTGTTTTTAATTATTTCAGACCGTCACAACGCAAACCGTGAGGAGGAAAATTATCCGTTATCGCAGGTGCGTTCCTTTTGACCAGATTGGCACATCTTTTGTCGCCGTAGGCTATGACCTCATTGCGGTAATATGGGACTCCATACGCGCTTGCCGTCTCAAAATCGATATTGCATATATACGGCATGATGTCTCCCATGCCTTTTTCCGTCAGGTGCCGGCATGCACCGCAACGCGTACAGTAGATCTTTACGCTGTACTCATCATCCGGTTCGGCATATTCAAAACGCCAAGCATATTCGTATTCCCTGGACATTCGTTCGCTTTTTGATGCAAAAGACGGAAGTATCGTGCGTTGTACTATTTTCCAGCTTAAAAGATCACGCAGGATGCGCGATGTACCCGGAGATACCCGCTTATGTTTTCTCTTCCATGCAGTATGCAGTAATTCGCCGATACCTTCATCAGATACTCCATACCTTCTTCCTACGACAAAAAACGCAGCAAACTCACAACAGGATATAAGATTAGATGTATCGTTTGAATTGCTGCTTCCGCCGACATAAGGCATATCAGGAAGGATTTCTTCGACGAATGCATCCTGTATTCCGTTAATTACCAAATCCGGCTCTTCGGTAAACAAGTCGGCCATCTCTGTTCTGACATAATTACACAGAACATAAATATCCTTACGATAGTTCTTAATATGTGAACTGTAGTATTGATGCATCCTCTCTTTAGACCATTTCCCGTCTGCCGCCGAGGTTAGTTTTGGCTAACTGACTACTGAGTAAATTAGCACAGGCGGAATAATATGTCAAAGTTTATTTTTAATGCATTGCTGTATCAAAACAATACGGGGGTTAGCGGCACATCAGTATGATTCATAGGTCAGCGTGTTGCAGTTTCTTCTATACTACTTGAATCCCGGCTATGATGAGCAGGATCGAAAACAGCACAAATCCGACTCCAAGCGGTCCTATGATCTTGATTCCGCACTTTTTGAGTGTCATCAGGACGATTATGGAAGTAACTGGATTCAAGAGCACGCATAACTTTGGAACCGCAAGGGCACCTGTAAATATGGCAATTGCAACTATTACCGTTCCGCCAAGCCAAAGAGTTAAACAGCCGATTAACATAGGAACCTTTATAACAGAGTTTATGGATTTGAGAACTTCGGCACTCTCATCATCTGTCATCTTTTTACAGAGCTTTTGATACAGTAGCGGCTTTATGCAAAACGCAACATGGCATAAGAGACCTGTATAACAACCGATGAATGTATTGATCTTTAAGGCTGTTGCAAGGGCTTCATTATTCTGAGAGATGAGGTTTGCAAGAAGCCACATGGTGATATAAGCGCCTGGCTGTCCCAAAAATGAAAGCCAAAAAGTGAGCTTGAATCTTTCAGACGGGACTTCTGCCCACCAAGGGTGTACTTCCACTCCCGCCAGTCGTTCCGATGTATCAACTTTACCCGGTTTTGCAAGCGGAACATCTGCAAGAGCAGCTGCAATCCCGCTTACGATACCAAAAATGCCGAACGCAATATAAATATTCATCATATCTAGACAGTTAGTTAATCCATCAGGTATCCTGCAGTGATACCATGCGCGCGTATGTTCCGTTCTGAGCCATAAGTGATATGTGATCACCTCTTTCGGCTATCCTGCCTTCATTTACGACAAGTATCTGATCAGCATCTCTTATGGTCCTTAGCCTGTGCGCGATAACAAGAAGTGTCTTGTTCTTGCACAACTCCGAAATAGCTTCCTGGATAGCGCGCTCATTATCGGCATCGACACTTGCGGTAGCCTCGTCAAGGATAACTATGGGGGAATCTTTTAAGATGCATCTTGCAATGGATATTCTCTGTTGTTCACCTCCGGAAAGAGATGCTCCGCCTTCACCTATCACAGTATCGAATCCATCGGGAAGCTGCATAATAAAGTCGTAGCATCTTGCTTTCTTTGCTGCTTCCTCGACTTCTTCACGTGTTGCATCAGGGCGCCCTATGGCTATATTGTTGTACACCGTGTCCTGAAACAGATATACGCGCTGGAATACCATACTGATCTGATCCATCAAAGAACCGAGCGAGACATCTCTGATATCCTCGCCTCTGACCAGGATCCTTCCGCTCTTAACGTCCCAGAATCTTGCAAGAAGTGAAGCTATGGTCGATTTACCACCGCCGGAAGGACCTACCAAAGCTGTCATCTCTCCCTGCTTTATCTCGAAAGACACATTTGAAAGAACATCTTTCTCCGCATACGCAAAGCCGACATTATCGTATTCAATCTCATTGGCAGAGGCAGCTGCTGAACCAAGTGCTTTCTTTCCTTCATCCTTGAGTTCTTCTGCGGCAAATACTTCTTCTATACGGTCAAGGCTTGCATCTGTAACTGTAAGTCTGGCCATTTGACCATAGTAGCTCTTTATGGCAACGAACGCATCGAAAAGAAAGAGTGCCATTCCTACCATATATTCAGCAGATATTGAACCTAACATATACAGATATCCGCTCAATGCAAGTACTAAAGCCGTTCCGATTCCAAAGGTGAGATACAGAGCCCTTGACCAAGGTGTGTATGCTATCTCGAAATCAATACTTTCCTTGCAGCTTTTTGCAAACTCATCGGTAAGTCTCTTGGATTTATCTCCGAGCATGTTATAGGATTTGATTATTCCGATTCCTTCAGCAAAATCCAATACTTCCTCAGTAAGGGATTCACTTGCTTCCTGCTTAATTACAGAATGCTTCATGGAAGTCTTGAGCATCAGGTTGCCGACAATGATAAAGGCACCGACAACCAGAAGCGATAAAAGGCCCATTCTGAAGTCCATCACGAACATCATTACGACCATAATACCCTGTGAGATCATGAATGTTACCAGTTCAGATAAAACACCCATGCAGTTCTCTTCGATGAATACCATGTCTGTTGCAAGAACAGAACTGATCTTTCCGATATTTCCTTCAGTGAAGTAACCCATCGGAAGTTTGCGAAGATGATCGCCGAGCTTAAGTCTCATATCAGCAAAGACCATATATCCTGTCGCAGACTGCAAAACATTGGATATGTGTTCGAATACCGCCTCAAGTATTACACTTGCCAATACTGCTATTCCGAAATAAACACACTTTGTATTATCCATCTCTCCGCGCATAAAAGCACTGATGCAAAGAAAGCATATGACCAGCGGAGCTTTCATCATTAATCCTTTCAGGAAAGCAGTTATATAAGATGCTCTGATCCTTGTTTTATACTTCCCTGTCATATTGATTATTCTGTGTAATATCTTCAACATATAGATCACGCTCCCTTTATCTTCCATGTACTGGCACTGACTGATGCGTCCCAAAGCTTTTTGTATTCCTGACAGGTTTGAAGAAGTCCGTCGTGTGTATCAGCGGCAATACATATGCCATCCTTCATTACACAAATATTGTCAGCGTTTTTAATAGTGGACAGACGGTGCGCGATTACAAGTACTGTCTTATCTTTTACGATCTCATCCAGAGCTGCATTCATTTTCTCCTCGTTCTCTGGATCCATAAAAGCTGTTGCCTCATCGAGAACAATAACAGGTGCATCTTTAAGGATAGCTCTTGCAAGCGAGATCCTCTGGCGCTCTCCTCCGGATAATTGCTTTCCTCCGTCTCCTGCCTGTGTCATGATTCCGTCCGGGAATCGGTTAAGAAATTCCTCGCACTGTGCTCGTCTTGCAGCTTCCATTACTTCATCTTTTGTGGCATCAGGTCTGCCTACGAGGATGTTTTCATAAAGTGTAGTGTTAAACAGGAACTGTTCCTGTGAAACGAATGCAACCTGGTTATTCAAAGCCTCAAGCTTCATGTCCGTAATATCCTGACCGCCTACGGTTATCGCTCCGGAATTAAGGTCATAGTAATGAACAAGAAGTTTTGCCAGGGTGGATTTGCCGCTTCCCGATTCGCCGACGAGGGCCGTTGTCGTCCCCTGCTTAAGAGACAGGTCAACACCTTTAATCACTTCTGTCTCGTCATAACCGAAGTGGACATCTTTGAACTCAATGTCATAGTTGCTGCCGGTAAAATCAGATGTTCCTTCCTTAAGAGCAGGCTTATCCATCATCTTCTCGAGTTCGGCGATCTTATAATCGAGCTGAGGGAATTTTCCTGCAAAATTCAATGCTTTAAGGAATGACGGTCCTACTGCAAAAGACATGCACATTACAAGGATAAGCTTATCCAAACTTATAATACCGCCCAGAACCATTCCCGAACCGAACGGGATCATTAACAGTACGAGGCACGGCAATACGCTTGTATATGTAGCCATCCACGGCCAGCACACTTTATACCATGCAATCGTAAAATCACGGTAGCTTCTTACAACATCTCCGAATCTTTTGTATGAATCGCCGTCCTTATTAAAGACTTTAACTACTTCCATACCATTTACATATTCGATGATCGTGTTGTTCATTTTGGCGGCTGATTCATAGTAAGCATTCATTTTCGACATGCCCTGATGCATCATCATCCCCATGGCGATCATTCCGACGATCAAAGGGACAAGTGAAAGAAGACCAAGCCTCCAGTCATATATAAACATGAGGATTATGATTATCACCGGAATAGCGACATTTGCAATGCCTTCAGGGATTGCATGTGCAAGAAGAAGTTCTATCTGATCTATATCATCGGTAAAGACTTTCTTGATTCTTCCTGTTCCTAATTCTTTTATGCTTCCCAAGGGTTGTTTTTCGAGTTTGCTCTGCAATGAGATACGCAGGTTTTTTAAAGTGTTATACGCACTCACATGTGAGAATGCCAGACCTTGTACATATGACACGGAGTAAATAATCTCACATACGGCCACTGCTGCTACTCTGATAAGCAGGAAAGTCATGTCGATACTCTCGCCTCTGGTCAGAGGTGATATGATCTGATACAAAAAGAAATACGGCAGTATCGATGCAATGATGCCTAAAGTCATCATAATCACCGCCCATACGGTGTATTTCTTGTATTCTCCGATATACGGAGCTACACGCTTAAACATTTTCCACTCCTTCTTTGTTAGCAATTGCTAACCCGTTTTGTATTTTTAAAGCCGTACAAAGACGGCTTGGTTTACTTGATTATGACAGGCCGATTGCTTCCGCCCAGTTAAAGACACGGCATACGACTTTACAGTGTTCCTCGATCTGCTTCCATGTCATCTTATGAATGAACGGTTCATAGACCAACGTCCAGAATGACGTGCAGAGAACATGCATCTGTTCTTTGGAGATCTCCGCTTTTGCAAGTCCTCTTTTTTTTGCTTCAAGATAATACTGCATGTAAGCTTCAGTCATACGGAGCGCGAAATCGTGTCCGTAATTCTCATATTTGGTTCCGGAAGATCTTTCAAGCAGAAGGAAAAAGGCCTTTCGGATACCCCATATCATCTTGAACATTTCAAGGATCTTATCCTCATTCATTACCCAGGTTTCCGTTATCTGTTCATCCGTCATGCCTGAAAGATCAACGTTGGTGCGCAATGCAATGAAGCTGTCCAGTTTGGCAGTGGCATCCTTTACGACTGCGCAAAACAGTTCTTCCTTTCCTTTGTAGCGCTTATAAACAGCACCGGTAGTAACACCCGCATTCTCACAGATGGTCTTCAGATCTGCTTTAAGGAACCCGCTAGTCATGAATTCTTCACGGGCACTTTGAATCAATCTTGGATCTATGCTGGTATCACGTACGGACATTGTCACCCTGCCTTTCACCGCACTACTGATAATCAGATTATCGGTAACCGTTTTATCACAAATTGGATTTGCAGTCAATAATCAATGGTAAATAGTTTTGCCAATTTATATTTTAACTAATCCATTCGACCATTCTGTTAATAGCCTGTCTTCCTTCAGGGAAATACTTCACGAGAGCCCAATCATGACACATCGGCTTTTCTACACTTTCGAATCTGACATTTGCCTCTTTTAACCGTCTGAGGTAGTTTTTTACATGAGGATAGAACACCTCATGTGTTCCATAGAAGAACAGCATTGACGGGAAGTCGGTATAATCAATAGATTCCGGACTGATATCCGGGCTATCCAACGGAACTCCCTTGCACCAGTTCTCGGCTATCATGTCATTCATTGCAACAGTGAGTATTGGATCATACGGTTCCATCTCAAGTCTGATGTCTCTGTTCTTTCCGTATTCCAATCCGCATGCCGGTGATATGACAATAAGGCTCCCGGGTCTGACATTCAATCTGTAGGTCAGACTCAGTATCAGGTTTGCTCCGGCTGAATCACCTGTAAATACGATATCTTCCGGATTATAGTCCCTTAGAATTTCTGAAAAATATAGTTTTTCCAGCCAATCAAGTGCAAATCTGACATTATATTCAGGCGCAAGTGGATAATGAGCAAATATGACCTCGGCGCTAATCTCGGTTGCAAGCCTCTTGGCTGTATCGTAATGTAGTTTTGTTGCCCTCATCATCCCCCCGCCTCCCGGCAGAAAGAATATGGCCTTTTGGCATGGAGTGTTCACCTTCTTCGAACGGAAACGGTGACAGAGAAATCCATCCAGATTGATCTCTTTTACATTCAATCCGGAATACATGTTCCGCGGTATCTTTACAGCCGAATCATCAGCAGACAGATCTCCGGACATGCTTCCCTTCGGTCCTCCACCGGGAAGTCTGTTCAGAAGAAAACACCCCTTTTCCGCTATCTTATATATCAAGCTCATACACTGTTTTCAGATCAGGATAAGAAGTCCGATGAACATCAGCGCACCGCTCCAATTGCCTGCACCGCCAATTCTCAATGGCATAAGAGCCAATGCAAATGGAATATAGTTAATGATGCATGCCCACTGAGGAAGAGACGTCGTACCTGTTACTACTGCAATGAAAAGCACTGCTCCGAGAGCGATCAGCCCAATATAGCATCCGATCATCGTGACCGATGTATCCTTGAAGAACTTTACTACTGCCTGCCTTGCATCTTCGGTCATTCCCATACGAACATAAAACCATTCTGCGACTCCGCAGAACACATGATGCGCAACTCCGAAAGACAGGAAAACTCCAACCGCTGCAAGTATAATCACCGAAAACGTTTGAGAGAATTCCGACATCCATATATATAGGCCATAGTATCCACAGCCAATCATAAAAATTGCCAGACAGCCTGCAATCATAGAGATGTTTATGTTTCGAAGAGGCATCTTGGCAAAAGTGTCAGACATGGCGCTGTTATCCGACATTTTCGTGAAGTCAAACTTCTTCCCCCCGGGAACATAAGTCAAGAGACAGTCGCAGCACCCACAGATGAGGTGACCGATCACGGCAATTAAAAACAAAACCTTTACCAAACTCATTAATCCCTCCCCGATGATGCGTCTTTCTTAATAGCAAAATATAGCGCCAGGCACATAAATGCATAACCCCATGATTCCCCGCATGCTGTGAGAAAAGCCAATTTGCTGCCCAAAGACACCATGATCGCACCTATTATCTTTGCAAGGATGCTCAATCCTATCGGGCAGAGGACGAAAGCCGCTTTGCTGATACCGAGTCTTCCTTTAAGTGTGTAATACACAAATGCAACACTTACCGGAATGTCACACAGATAACACCAGACGACAAACGGCAGCATCGCAGTTGCAACTGGTATCAGGAAAACAGAATCCGCTTGGGCAATATCAAGACCTGCCCGGAGAGAAGCCTGTATCAGCATAAGCACGATGCAGCATGCCGTATGGAACGACACAAACATCATCGGGGCGGACTTCAGGCCGAATCCCATAACCTTATACATCCTCGAATCTTTGGATACGCCCTTGACATCAAGAAGTTCCATTACCGCAGGCGCGAAATACATACATCCAAAACCGGACAGTATGCCAAAGAAGAATGACAAAACATAAAACCATACCGGCACATCTGCTATTGCCGTTGATGTGATCCCGAATGCCAGGGGCATACCACCTTCAGGCTCGTAACCGATCAGCCAATCGCCCACACCGCACAGCAAAAGTGCAATGAAACCAAAAACAAAAGATGCTTCAAGTCTCTTTTGTTTACTATTCAAACTCATTGTTTATCACGCTCCTAGTTGTCGTAGGCTAACTGCCCGCACCATTCTATCACGTTTTAATTAGGTCATGCTAACTATAAATACACAAAAAACCCGAAGCCTTTGACTTCGGGTTTTCTTTAATCTTACGATACGCTAGACAGTCAGTGATTATTATTGCGGATCCTTGAGTTTGTCCGGCACAATCCAATAGTCACACATAGCTCCGCCTGTTGCCAGAGTGTATTTTCTTATTAGTTTCCCGTGAGATGCCTCAGTTAAGATGTGATCCAGTTCGCAGCAGACAGGAAGAACTTCAAGATAGCCATACTTCCTTGCAAAAGTATTAATGGGGCATTGTGTAAAACAATAGAAAAAACCGTCACGGTGTAAAGTTTCATCAAAATTGAAGTCCCATGTCTTGCCCTGATACTGCGGGTGACTGTCGGCCCACTCCTTCATACGATGCATCTTTTTGTTTCCGTTCCTGATACCATCCGGAGAGTTAAGATCGTTCTTTCCGATAAACTTTCTCAAAAACGACTTTGTCGCTGTATTCCTTACGACTGTACGATAACTTTCTATATCGATCGCACCATCGGCCGCTTTCCAGATTGCCATGAAAACAAAGGCCATGTAAATATTCCCCGCCATAGGATTGTCAGCACCGATGTCGTCGACTTTCCGAAGCATATCCCGATATATTGACGGAGCTTCTTTAAAGGCCTTTTTTGTCACATCGCGACCATACTGTTCCTTCATGAACTTCTTCATGAAAAGAGGGAATATTTTTATGTATAAACTCTTATATGGCATCATATGTGTGTACCCTTTTCCTCCAAAGATCAATTACACTTTCCAGTTTGCAGCTTCTTCTCTCAGCCTGATGAAATTGCTGTATCTTTCACTGGCCTTCAGCAGTTCATCATGAGTACCGCTGACGATTGCGCCTCCATCAAGCACGACTATCTTATCCGCATTTCTGATCGTCTTAAGCCTGTGGGCGATCATGATAACCGTCTTATTGTCTGTCAAAGCATCAAATGCTGCCGTCAGTTTATCTTCGTTTTCAGGATCCACATTAGCTGTAGCTTCATCAAGGATTATGATCGGAGCATCCTTAAGTATTGCTCTGGCAATCGATATTCTCTGCTTTTCTCCGCCTGACAGCGTTGCTCCGCTTTCACCGATAACTGTCGAATAACCGTCGGGAAGTGACATTATAAAATCATGACAGCAGGCTCTCTTAGCAGCAGCTACCACATCTTCGTGACTTGCATCACTCATACCGAACTTTATATTATTCTCGATCGTGTCAGCAAACAGATATACGCTCTGGAAAACTACGCTTATCTGGGACATCAGGCTTTCAAGCGTGTAATCTCTTACATCTGTTCCGCCTATCTTTATGCTGCCCTCGTTAACATCCCAGAACCTCGCGATCAACATGGCCAGAGTAGTCTTGCCTGCACCGGACGAGCCGACAAATGCCGTCATGGTATTTTCCGGTATCTCGAGACTTACATCATTCAATATCTCGTTGTCACCATAGGCAAACGATACATGGTCGATAGAAATCCCGTGATCATTTGGAATATATTCTTTTCCGTTTTCGTCCATGACAGGAAGAAGATTTATCTTCTCTGCCTCCTCGATAGAACTTGATACCACTCGAAGCACCGTAAGCCCTGCGCCTGTCTGCTCAATGTCCGCAAAGACCTGGAAAGAGATGATCACGGCCATCAATGCATACGTTATCGTCATGTTTCCCGTAACAAAGAGTGCAACTGCCGTCAGCAGTATCAATGCTTTGAATGCACCGAGCACAACGCCCTGCACCTCACCATAAGGTATGAATAGCCTTTCCATTGCCATATTGCTGTCTCTGTTATCATCGATAGCCTTTTTCAAAGCTTCATCACCCTTGCCTGTCAGGTTAAATGATTTGATAACGCTCATTCCCTGCAAGCTCTCGAGTACTTTAGAAACCAAAGCGGCCTCATTTCTCTGCCTTACCGGTGATAATGATCTGCTCTTCTTTTCCATTGAGGATGTGATGAGCATATAGATCGTCATGCCTACAAGTTCAATTAGTCCAATGCGCCAATCAAAGAACAAGACACAGATGAGAAAGACAACAGCATTCATGAGACCGCTTAGGATGAGCACGAGGACATTAGCTCCCTGATTCTCTACAACGTCCAACACTGTGGTGGCTGTACCGGTTATCTTCTCAAGATTATTATCATTGAAATAACCCATTGGGACCTTCTTAAGTCTCTCTGCAATCTCGAGTCTCTTATAAGCGCTCATATAATAACCCGCATGAACAGCCTGAAGATCTGCAACCATTTTCAGAATAAACTGACCTGCGATGCTTACCCCTAAGAATACCAGTGCGGTCCATGCAGGCTGCATTGTGCTGTTGCCTTCTTCGAAAGCCAAAAGAACAAAATATATCGCTGCCATCCTGAACATCGAGAACATTGACTTAAAGAATGAAATGATTATTGCCCTGTATATCCGATTCTTTTCCTGACCGGAAAAGTCGATTATCTTTTTTATCGCTTCGATCATTACGCTGCACCTCCCTCGCTTACGTGTGCCTGCCACATTGTTTTATAAAGACTGCTCTTTGCCAGGAGTTCGCTGTGAGTTCCCGTACATTCGACCGTACCGTTGTTCACCAATACTATCTGATCGGCATTTGTTACTGTGGAAAGCCTGTGTGCAATAATTATTACCGTCTTATCCTTTATAAGTCCGCTCAGGGCACGCTGTATAACCGCCTCATTCTCCGGATCAATATATGCTGTTGCTTCGTCAAGGATTACAATGGGAGCGTCTTTGAGCATTGCTCTCGCAATTGCGATCCTCTGCCGTTCGCCGCCCGAAAGGTGTGTTCCGCCGCTTCCGACTTTTGTCTCATAGCCCTGCGGGAGTGCTGTTATGAACTCATCACAACCCGATGCCTTGGATACTTTACGTACCATCTCATCAGATGCCGAGGTATTGCCCATGCGGATATTATTCATTATCGTGTCGTCAAACAACCAGTTATCCTGTGAGACATAAGCTACCTGATCATAGAGTTGTTCAAGAGGAATAGACTTCAGATCCTTCCCGTCCATCCTGACGGAACCCTCAACTACGTCCCAGAATCCGCCTATAAGTTTTGCAATTGTAGATTTTCCGCTTCCGGAAGGGCCCACAAGTGCAGTAAAACTCTTCTCGGGAATAGTGAGGTTTACATTATGAAGCACTTCCTCACCCTCGTGGTAAGAATAAGTTACATCGCAAAGCTCAATGTTATGCGTATCAAATTCAACAGGTATATCTGAATGATCCTGTTCTTCTCCGGAAAGCAGCTCATCAACTGTAGTTACCGTAGTGGATACTTTTGCCGAAGAATCCGTAAACTGGATAGCAGCGAGTATCGGTCCGACGATGCACATTGAAAGCATGATCGAAGTCATAAATACATCTGCAGTTATGCTTCCTGATATATACATCCACCATCCTATCGGAAGCACTGTGATAAGAGTGCACGGAGCGATAGTATAACAAAGTGACTGGCATACTTCGGTCTTCTTCATCCAGTAACAATAGAAGGATGCATTGGCCATTACCTTGTCTTTGAACTTCTGATATGAAGTCTTCCTCTGGTTATATGCTTTTATGACTTCAATGCCGTGCACATATTCGACTATGCTTGCGTTCATGTCCTGCGTAATCTCAACTGAAGTCTTGTAATCTTCAGCGTAACTCGATGCGATAAACCCGAAAAACAACAGTCCCACAGGTACCGATATTAGACAGATCAGTCCCATTCTCCAGTCGACTATCATCATGTATACCCATACGGCAAGCGCACCAATGATGTTCGATGTCAATTCCGGGATCATATGAGCTATCGGGCGCTCCATATGTTCAACTTCATCGACAATGATCTGCTTGAGCTTACCGCTGGAAGTATCGATTATAGTTCCCAGAGGCATCCTCGGCAGTTTGGCAAATATCTGCTTGCGGATTTCGCCCAAAAGCGCGAATGTTGCCTTGTGGCTTTCGCTGAGTCCCTTAGCATAAAGAAGACTCTTCAGAGCAAATCCCGCAAAGGCCGCAGCTACGAATACCAGATAATAATTCCAGTCTTTATTCCCGGATATCATTCCGGAGATTATCTTGGCAGCACTAACATAAGGAATGATTCCCGATACTACTCCAAGTACGGCCAGCAAAACTGACAGCATTAATCTTCCGTGTTCAGGCTTAGCTATCTGCCATATTCTCATCATCGGATTCGACTTTTGTTTTTTCAATTCAACTTCACCTCCGTTAGTTAGCCGTGTCTAACCGACATGGCACAAAAATACCGCAGCATTAACTGCGGTTAATTTATAAACCTAATAATTGCCTGTAACCTGCGATGCAGAAATCGCAAGCCATCTTGGTCTCTCGGATATTATCCTCTTCTGACACACCGTTTATAAATGCATCAAACGCATAGTTGATTACCATGGCCGATCCTATCTTGGTAAAACGGCAGGAGATATTATCCGGATTCTTCATAAACTTCCTGCTTGCTTCCAGGAAGGCCATCGTGTTCTTGCTCTCCTCTTCGATAAGTTCCGATACAAAGCTTTCATAACTTGAACCGCCGCTACACTCAAGGATAAGCTTAAACACTTCATGCTCTGCGTACACATAATGGATCAATGTCTCAATTGATCCATAAGACATCTCGAAAATGTGAACCACATCTTCTGCAGATTCGATATTCATCTCGCTCAATTCCTGATAGGTATCATTAAACACTTGAAGTTTTTCCGATACCAAGGCCGAGAACAGTTCATCTTTGCTGTTAAAGTGTGAATAGAATGCTCCATTGGTCACACCTGCATCTTTGCATATATTCCTTATTGAAGCGCCTCTGAATCCGACTTCGCTGAAACTCTTCAACGCGCTCTTCAGAATCATTTCATGAGTTTTATCGTAATCGTAAGACATATGCATCTCCGAGCATTTATTACCGCGTAATATTACAGCGTAATTTTGTTGCTGTCAATACTCATTTTTGTTGTTTACGCCCGTGTGGTTTATATGTTAAACTATCTTTCAGTAAGCAGTGGCTAACTGACTTGCTGAAAGGTGTTTTTATGCAGTTAATGGAATCTGGGCAAATGTATCTTGAGGCATTGTATGTCCTCTCGTTGGAATCAGAAATGGTACGCGCAAAAGATATAGGTGATTATCTCGGGTACTCCAAGCCTTCTGTTAGTCGTGCTCTTGTTATTCTTAAGAAAGAAGGCTATGTCAGCAAAGACGAACATGGATTCCTTCATTTGACAGAAGCAGGAAGACGGATTGCCGAAGATGTTTTTGATCGTCACACATATCTTACAAAACTCTTTATGATGATGGGTGTTGATGAGAAGACTGCAGGCGATGATGCTTGCCGCGTGGAACACTACATAGGTGCTGTCACTTTCGAAGCTGTCAAGGCATATGTAAAGAATCATGAGCAATCAGAAGCTCTGTCCGATGCAGGTTAGCTTAAGGTAATATAAGTTAGTATCGGGTAACGTTTAGTAAACGATGAGTTAATACTTCCGAATTTTTATTGCTGATCCTCTTTTCCAATGTAATAATCTAATTATCAATCCAAAAGGAGGATCTGTTTATGGCATATGTAATTTCTGATGCTTGCGTTTCTTGTGGCACATGCGCTGACGGTTGTCCTGTCGGAGCAATCTCGCAGGGTGATACTCAGTACAACATCAATGCTGATGTTTGCGTTTCTTGTGGTGCCTGTGAAGCTTCCTGCCCTGCAGGTGCTATCGCTGAAGGCTGATCCGCATTTATAACTAATCCGACATTACCAAAGGGCTGCTCATAAGAGCAGCCCTTTCATGTGCAGGAAAGATTTTCATCAAAAGACAACATTGAGAATCACATCCCGATGTTTTCATTTAACTCTTGTATATCTGTAATCACAACAGTCGTCACCTTCGGCGACTGATTTAGTACGCTTGAACTGAATGCCACGGTATCCGTTGCCGTACACCTGATCTATCGCGCACATCACAGGCGCAACTTCCGGCATGCCGATTTCAACCAAAGCATTAACAACCGGACATGAAAGTATATCAAGCCCGGCATGGTTTCCGTTTACGCCGAGCATCCTGCTCTTATACCCTTTTTTCTCGCTGGCAGCAACTGTCATGATCTTCACGAAGTTAGACCATAACAAAGATGTTACACCAGGAATTGAAGTAAAACGCCAATACTTCTTCCTTGCCTTTTCTCCGATCACCGGGGCATAATCCATCATCATACGCAGAGCTTCTTCCGCGGTAACATATTCCCGAAGAGCTTTATATACACCCGCAAAAGGATAAGAAACCTTTATGGCAGAACCATACGCATCAGGATTCGCTTTAATATATTCGTCTGAATACATATTGGCCTTCCGACAAATCTCTTCTGCAATCTCCCTGCTGAACCGTTTCCTTATCATAACAAGGAATTCTTTCCCGTATTGACTCTTGTTTACGGTATTTTTCATAGCATCTCCAATAACTAATACCCTATCCGGATAACAGGCGGAACATTGACGCCACCTGTTATCCGGGATAGATGGGTAAGAAAACAGGATCAGGACATCGTCCAGCTCTGCGACAAGCGCTGCTGGCTGGTCATCCTGCTGTAAATACTGTCATATTCAGATAATTCTTCAGGTGTTCCCTGTTCTGCCACAACGCCGTCCTTAAGAACGACTATATGGTCTGCATTGGCAATCGTTCTCATTCTGTGCGCAATTATCAGAACTGTCTTATCCTTTATCAGCCTTGAGAGAGCTTCCTGGATAACGGTCTCGTTCTCAGCATCAAGCGATGCCGTAGCTTCGTCAAGAAGGATGATCGGAGCATCTTTGAGAAAAGCTCTTGCAATTGAGATTCTCTGCCTCTCACCACCAGAGAGTTCACTGCCGTTCTCACCAATAAACGTATCGTAACCATTGGGAAGTTTATTAATGAACTCCTCACAATTTGCAAGCTTGGCTGCTTTCCTGATATCCTCATCACTTGCGCCCTCGCGGCCAATGCGGATATTCTCTTTAATTGTGTTATTAAACAGGGTTACATCCTGAAAGACTATCGAATAATCAGAAAGCAGTGTCTCAGGATCGATCTTTGAGATGTCTTCTCCGCCCAAAGTGATCTTACCTTCATTTACATCCCAGAATCTTGCGGCAAGTCTTGAGATGGTTGTCTTACCACCGCCAGAAGGACCGATAAGAGCTGTAACCTCACCCTGTTTTGCCGTAAAGCTTACATCTTTTAACACGTCAGTCTCATCAGAATACTTGAATCCCACATGATCGAAAACAATATCATATCCGTTATTGTTCTTCTGTTCAGAACCTGTCTGGATCTCATGTGAGAGTACTTCATCAAGTCGTTCGGACTGAAGTTCAACGGAGATGACGGCAGCAAAATTCTGGAGTGTGATCTGCATCGGATCATAGAGTCTTGCAACTACCATAAGGAACATAAAGAATGTTATCAGATCGATCTCGCCGTTTGCAAAAAGCAATCCTCCGACAACAGCCGTAGTACCAATGCCAAGCTTAAGTAAGATGGACGCGGAATTGACATAAACGGCCATCTTGAGCTCGGTAAAGAGTGCCATCTTTTCGACCTTTCTGATCTTACCTTCAAGCACTTCCATGTACTTGTCTTCCGCATTGTTTGCTCTCAAATCTCTGATGGATTCCAGACACTCCTGGACACTGTCATTCATGTCAAGTTTTACGGCTGCATTCTTCTTTACGGCTTTCTTCTCAAGACCGGAACACGAGATGATTATTCCGAGTGATACCGGTATTACCCAGAAACTTGCAAGAACCATTCTCCAATCGAAGAAGATAAACATGCTCAATCCCACAAGAGTTGTAGAGATAAGAGCTCCGATTATCTCAGGGATCCAGTGGCTGGATGCAGTCTCGATCTGAGCGCAGTCGCCCAGGATATTCTGCGTAAGATCCGCAAGGTTTTTCTTGCCGAAGTATGACAGTGGCAGGCGGCGGAGTCTTTCTGCAATTGAAGTTCTCCTGACACCGCTCTCCTTATATGTCGTAAGGAAAGTCAGGTTATACTGAATGAAATTCGTAACAGCTATCAGTATCAGTACCACAACACTCCAGATGATGTAAAAAGGCAATCTGTCTATCGAAAGATTGTCGCTCAACAGATCTTTTATAAGCGTATAAAGAACGCCCGCAGACATCATGAGCATAATGTTGCTTATCGTAACGCTGATGCATGCCTTGATCATATCCTTGGCGCCCTGAGTAGAGAGCGCATATTTATGCTTTAACTTTTCTACCATATCAGGCACCTACCTTCCATTCGATCGATCTTCCGTATTCTTCGAACATCTTTTTATAAAGACCCCCACAGGAGATAAGTTCATCATGAGTACCGCTCTCCTTGAGCTTACCGTCATCAAGTACAAAGATCCTGTCAGCACTTCTAACCGTGCTTAATCTGTGTGCAATCATGATAAGCGTCTTGCCTTTAGCGAGTTCTTCAAATGCCGCCTGAACCTTTGTCTCGTTATCAGGATCGGCAAATGCCGTTGCCTCGTCCAGAATGAGAATGGGCGCATTTTTAAGTACCGCTCTGGCGATGGTGATTCTCTGCTGCTCACCGCCTGAGAGATATGTACCCTTCTCCCCGATAACAGTATCTATTCCTTCAGGAAGCTTATCGATGATATCCGCACACTGCGCTTTGTTCAGAGCATCGATGACTTCTTCACGGGTAGCATCAGGTCTGGCCATCCTGACATTCTCGAGAATCGACGTCTTAAGAAGCTTACTGTCCTGGAACACGAATGAGACACGCTCCATAAGCTGTTTTGACGGAATGTCCTTTATATTGACGCCGCCAAGAAGGATCTCTCCGGATGTAACGTCAAAGAATCTTACGAGAAGCTCTGCAAGAGTGGTCTTACCTGATCCTGAAGGGCCGACAAAAGCAACATGCTCTCCGGGAGCAATCGAAATATCTACATCTGATACCGCATCTCTTGCTGCATCTGCATATCTGTAAGAAACCTTGTTGAGAACAATACTGTTGTCTTCGGGAACACTGTTCTTACCGGACTCCGGAAGGGCATTAAAATTCAGAACATATTCCACTCTCTTAAGAGCGTCTATAAGTGTCATTTCAGCTTCGCCGGAATATGCAATCTTAGTCAGTGTAACTGTAACCAGAGGGGTTACTATTATGTAGTACATGACATTCAGGATATCAGCATCCGCAATGCCGTTTCTTGTAAGGAAAAACGTTCCCAGCACAATAGCAAGGAAGATGGCATTAATGCATGTCATGAATCCGATCATGGGCATTCTGAGCTGCAGCGTATATGCAGTGGTCCATTTTCCGTATCCATCGATTGAATCTTTAAACCGCTTAAACGAATGAACCGTCTGACCGAATGTTTTTACTACCGGAATACCTCTGACATATTCGGTCGCCTCGCTGCTCATGGTATCAAGAGCATTCTGGTATTCCTTCATCTTCTCCTGCATGCTTTTACCCATCATGGACATCATGCAAATGAATCCGATGACCGCCGGGATCATACAAATAAGACCCATCTTCCAGTCGAATGCAAGAATAAGTATGATCAGTCCGACGGGTGTTACGGCTGCCACTGTCTTGTCTGCAAGATTATGGGCAATATAGGTTTCTGTAGCTGCAGTCGAATCACTTACGATCCTCCTGATCTTACCGGTTCCATCCTCATCAAAGATTCCGAGCGGAAGCTTGATTATCTTTCTCATTAGTTCGCTTCTCATATTGGCCTGTACTCTGAAGGCTGCGATATGCGTGCAGAGAAGCGCAAAAATGTAAATAAGAAGTGCAGATACAGTAAGGATAACAGCTCCCCATGCATATCCGTTGATCCTGCCAAGATCCGTACCCTCTATTGCAACTGCAATTATCTTCCAGAGAAGATAGAAAGGAATAAGGGTTACGACAGCGCTTAAGCCTGCCAATATCCTTCCAATAGTGATAAGGTGTTTATGCCCTCCGGCAAACTGCCTTATCAGCTTCATGTGATCGTATTTCGGTGCTTTTCCCAAGTTATGTTCCTCCTTGTATATAAATCTTGTTATTTGTTAGCTATCATCAACCGATAAACGATAGCCTAAGCAATAAAAAAGAGCCCTGAGGCTCTTTACTGCAATCCCATTATCTTTAACCACCCCGGCATGAAAAACTCCTGGACGGTACTCAGATATTTCTCAATGTGTTCTTCGTCATAATCGTGTATCAGCGGTTCAAGGCAAGCCGTAAAATAGGCAGACAACAGTATGTGCAGTTCGGCTTCGCTTATCTTTTTCACCGGATACCCTTTTTCTTCCATATAATCTATGGCCTTCATGAATTCGTTCTGGTTTTCTTCAACATAATTGTGGATGAAATTCTCATACTTTGTTCCACCCGAACAGTTCATGAGGATTACGAATTCTTCTTTATGCGGAATGAGAACTGTCTTGATAAGATCTATAAATGTCTCTCCGAATAAAGTATCTCTATCCGTTTTCTTTCCGGTTATTTTATATTTCTTGGCGATATGCTTTTGATTCCAGTTCTTTATCTCTTCAATAAGAGGTTCAACGACTGAAGCAAACATTGCCTCCTTATCAGGATAGTGGCGGTAAAGGCCTGCGGACGTCATACCGGCACGCATGCCGATGCTTCTGACGGAAGCGCCTTCATAACCCTTCTCAAGGAATTCCTCTTTAATTGCTTTATTTACCCGTATGTGACTTAGTGATTTATCTCTCGGCATTGTTTTTACCCGTTAGCTATCATTGATAACTTACATATGTTAGCCACGCCTAACCAGTTTGTCAACAGTTTTTTTTGCTTCCACCACCGGGAGAAATCAAACACAAAAAAGACCCCGGAGCTCACATCTCCGGGGACTTCGTTATGATGTTTAGATATATATAGAACATCATCCTGGGGCAGGTAGAAGTGTCGTTTACTCTACGCACGTGTAAGGGCCCGGTTCGTTTTCAACAACACATGGCTCTATCGTTGTGCCCCATTGGTTTACGACATATGTCGATTATACACCCTTTCCCTACCTTTTCAATAGGTTGGCGTTAATTATCGTCAGTTTTGAGTATTTTATAGAACACTATTCCTGCTATGAGGAGCACGATGCCTGCAACGAGGCATGTAACAGTGATGGCCGATTCAATTCCGGCCTGAGGAAGATAAAGCCCTCCGATCAGCATGAATACGCTTAGGATTATGAGCAGTATCCCGATAAGTCTGCATGTATTCTTACTCATATCTCTATGCCCCCGCCAATTCATTCATGTCTTTCTGGAGCAGGGCCATGCGCGAATACAGTCCGCCCTTCTCCATCAACTGCTCATGTGTTCCGTCTTCGGCTATAATGCCATGGTCGATCACGAGTATCCTGTCTGCACTTCTGATAGTATTCAGACGGTGTGCTATGACCAATACAGTCTTATCCAGGCATAGTTCTGTCATTGCTTCCTTGATGTATTTCTCGTTATCGGCATCGATGCTGGCTGTAGCTTCATCCAGGATGATCACCGGTGCATCTTTCAGGATACAGCGCGCTATCGAGATTCTCTGTGCTTCACCTCCGGAAAGGCTCGTGCCTCCCTCGCCGATTATCGTGTCAAAGCCGTAAGGAAGCTGCATGATGAAGTCATAGCAGCGCGCCTTTTTTGCCGCATCAATTACTTCTTCCATGGTGCAGTCATCCTTTCCCATGGCAATGTTGTTATATACGGTATCCTCGAACAGATACACCTTCTGGAAGACCATGCTTATATGGCTCATAAGCAGTTCCATCGGCATCTCTCTGACATTGGTGCCACGGAAAAGGATCTCACCGCCGTTAACATCCCAAAATCTTGCCAGAAGATTCGCTATAGTAGTCTTACCGCTTCCGGATTCACCAACTAGTGCGATCATCTGCTTTTTATCTGCCGCAAACGAGATCCCCTTGAGCACCTCTTCTTCACCATATGAGAATGATACATCCCTGAACTCTATCTCATGTTCACTTGCCTCGAGTGGCATAGCAGTGCCTTCAAGATATAGAGGTTTCTCGGCAAATACAGCACTTATCTTATCCAATGCGACTTCCATGATGGACAGACGTGCACCCATTTGGAACACGGTCTTAAACGGCGTGAACAGATTCATCAGGAACAGCAGCACACCGATAAAGTTAACCGGTTCCATTCTTCCGTTCTGAAGCAGCCAGATCGCTGCGGCCAGTATGCCGGCAATACCGGCAGCACAAATGATTTCAAGCCGTCTCTCGTAAGGTGCGTATTCTCTTTCGAACTGAAGGTTTGATTCGCGGCTTCGTGTAAAGCTGTCACGAAGACGAGAGGAACTCTCTCCCGTTAGCCCAAAGCTCTTCGATACCGCCATACCTTCCGCATATTCAATGACTGAACCGGTCAGATCTTCCACGGCAGCCTGTCTGCCGACAGAATTGCGTGCTGCAGCCTTATTCATCGGGACCGAGAGGATAAGTATTACAATGTCAGTTGCCAAAGTTACGGCACCAAGCAGCGGATCCAAAAAGAACATAAATGCAGTAAGCACTACCTGAGCGAAGCATCCGCTTGCTATCTCAGCCAGCACGCTCATACTGTTCTCTTCGACGAAGACCATATCTTCAGTAAGAATTGAACTTATGCGTCCGATGTTCTCATCGGTGAAATATCCCATCGGCAGTTTTCTTAAATGCTTTGCGAATTCAATACGCTTTTCGGCAAACACCTTATAACCGGCTGAAGACTGCAATCTGTCAGACATATGCCTGAATACCGCACCGAGGGCAAAGCATGCAAGCAGCATTCCGGCCATCAGACAACATGACATAACATCTGCCGTCCCGTCCATGAGCGCTCGGATCATAAAGATGCCGGCCATAATGGGAGCATTCTGCGCAAAGGCATTCAGGAACGAGAAAACATATGCCAGACGGATCCTGCGGGCATTCTTCTTATCGCAGAACACCAGAAGTTTGTGTAATATTCGGATCATTTACACACACCTCCCTTCAGTATCCAGCGGTTGCTTTCTTCCGTTGCATTCCAAAGCTTGCGGTATTCTTCGCAATCCTTGATAAGATCGCCATGCTTACCCTCAGCAACGATGCGTCCTTTTCCGAGAACGATTATCTTATCCGCCTTGATGATCGAACTGAGCTTATGGGCGATTATCAGAACGGTTTTGTCGCGCATTATCTCGGCAATTGCATCGTTCATCTTCTTCTCGTTCTCGGGATCGATAAATGCCGTTGCTTCATCAAGGACAACTATCGGGGCATCCTTCAATAAAACTCTCGCAAAAGCGATCCTCTGCTTCTGGCCGCCAGATAATTTATTTCCGCACGAACCCGCCAAAGTATCGTAGCCATTCTCAAACTCAGAAATAAAGTCATCACATCCTGCTCTTTTTGCCGCTTCAACGACTTCTTCGTCCGTTGCATCAGGTTTGCCGATACGGATATTCTCCATTATTGATTTATTGAAGAGGAACAGTTCCTGTGATACATATGAGACCTGATTTCCAAGTGTCGCGAGAGAAAGCTCCCTGATGTCCTGACCTCCGATCTTTATGCTTCCCGAATTGACATCATAGTAATGCGCGATAAGTCTTGCCACTGTGCTTTTACCGCTTCCCGACTCACCGATTAGTGCGGTCATCTGACCTTCTTTTGCGGTAAAGGAGATACCCTTAATTACTTCGTCACCTTTATATGCAAATCTTACTTTATCGAAAGTGATCGAATGATCAGTTCCTTTGAAAGGCTCGTCTCCGCTCTTTAACGCAGGTCGGTCCAGGGCTTTCTCGATCGACTGGATCTTATAGTTGACTCTCGGCATTGAACCTATCAGCGCCAGCGTATGAAGGAGCAACGGACCTAAAGCATAACTCAGGCACAAAGCAAGAATGTATCTGCTTAATGTAAGATGTCCGAGTATTACCAAAAGGCCTCCGAGCGGGAGGGAATACAGAGTGATGTTCGCAAACAGGCTTCCGTACAAAGCCATCCACGGCCAGCACACCTCATACCAGGCCAGACCGAAATCGCGGTATTTATACACAGACTCCTCGAACCTTTCTCCGGATTCGTTACCGCGGTTGAAGATCCTTACTACTTCCATTCCTGATACATATTCGATAATCGAATTGTTAAGTCTCTTGGAAGAAGCAAAGTAATATCCCATCTTATCCATACCGACATCGTACATCTGTCTTGACGCAGCGTAACCCAGCAGCAGTACTACAACAGAGCAAAGCGCCATCTGCCAGTCTGCTGCGACCAGTATAAGAAGGATGACTATTCCCACGAAAATATTCGAGAAACCTTCCGGTATGACATGAGCCAACATAAGCTCAACTGATTCGATATCATCATTAAAGAGTTTCTTGACTGTGCCGATACCCATATCGTGAATGTTTCCTATAGGCTGACCGTCAAGTTTTTCCTGGAGGCTGATGCGGATATTTTCGAGCGTGTGGTATGCTGCGCGATGACTTAACTGCAAGCCGAATGTGTAGGCAGCAGCATATAGTATGCCCGATCCCAAGATCAATCCGATATCAGGCAGGGTTTCATTCAGTGTCAATGAACCTTCTTCCAAGAACCGCGTAAGCAAGTCATATATACCCGCGTACGGAACTGCTCCGAAAAAGGCACCCAACACCATAAAGATGACGGCAAAAACCACATACTTCTTCCACTTTCCCGCATACTTAAGAACTCTGCCGAACATACCGTAGTTCTTGCGTTTCTTGGAAGTGTTCTCGTCACTTTCTGACATGAAGTATCCTCTGACGCGCTGAACGCCGTCATCGTTAAGAGGATAGAACCCCATAACACGACCATTCTCGATGTGCAGGATATGAGTGCAGCATCTGAGGATAAGTTCGGGATCATGCGTGATTATCACGGAAGTTATCTCACTCCTCATCTCACTCAGGATCTCACCGAACCTTTCCATTCCTCTCCGGTCAAGTCCGGATGTAGGTTCGTCGTAGAATATGATCTCTTTGCCGGCACACAGAGCCGATGCTATAGCGACACGCTGCTTCTGACCGCCCGAGAGCGATGCGGGATGACGGTCGATGGTATCTTTCAGGCCAAGTCTGTCAAGAATATCCTCTGCTTTGCTTCTTTCTGCCGAAGCATTAAGCATGACTTCTTCTATTACGCTGTCCGAGAACAATTGGCGGTTAACATCCTGCATGACCATAAAGCTCTTATCGGAACGATCCTTGTCACTCAGATATCTTCCCTTGAATGCTATGCTTCCGTCTGAAGTTCCTACTCCGCACAAGGCTTCCGTCATTGTGGATTTTCCGCTTCCGTTATCTCCGATGACTGCCACGATGCTATGTTCGGGAAGCCTCAGCCTGTCGATATCCAATATCTGGTTACCGCCTCTTGTGCAGTTAAGATCTATTGCATCGATTACTGGTTGCCCGGCATTGCCAAAAGCTTTGTTATCCGGATTCTTTGTCAGTTTATTAAGATCGGTACATCTCAGGCCTAATGCGGCAAGTTCACTGTCAGAAAGATTCGCCAGATCTTGAGGTGTATATGTAGCAGTTATATAACCATCATCCATATAGATGAACCGGTCCGCAAGATCCATCAGATAGTAAAGCCGGTGTTCTGATATAACGATCGTCTTGCCGGACTCTTTTATCTTCTTCAGTATCTCATGCAGACGGTGAATAGCTTTGCGGTCAAGGTTGGATGACGGCTCATCGAGCACATAAACATCAGGCTGAGCGGTATATACACTTCCGCATGCAATCTGCTGTTTCTCTCCGCCAGAAAGCTCAAATATATTCCTGCCCATAAGCGCGTTAAGCTTCATATCCTTTTCGGTCTGAGCCAGCCTTTCCGCAATCTCTTCCCTGGACATGCCCTGATTCTCGCAACCGAAGACCAACTCGCCGGTCGTATCTATATTGAAGAACTGACTCTTCGGATTCTGGAACACGCTTCCTACTGACAAACTGGTCTCCGAGAGTTCTGCCTGAGATACGCACAGGTCATCCACCCATACTTCACCTTCAAGCTCACCCGGAAAGAAGTGCGGTGCAAGACCGTTTATCATCCTCGTAAGAGTTGTTTTTCCACATCCGGAAGAACCGCAAAGGACAACGACCTCACCGGTACCGATAGTGAGGTTTATGTTATCCACACCTTCACCGGTACCGTTCTCTCCGCCATAGTGGAAACTTGCATTTTCAAACCTGATCATATGGCGGTACCCTCTTTAAGTTTTTGTGCAAGCACCGCTGAGAAAGCAAACAGAGCAACAAACAGTATTATCAGCAGATAGTCGGTCGCATGCAGTTTAACTTCTTCATACGAACTCCTTTTCACCTCAAGATCCATTCCCCTTGCCATGGTTGCTGCAGCAAGTTCTTCCATGACACTCATTGAGGAGAACAGCATCGGTATCAGCATGAATTCGATGGTTCTCCATGGATGCGTAATTATCTGTACAGGACTTAAGGATATGCCTCTGAAAGCCATTGCTTTACGTATGCCATTCCATTCTTCCGTAACTGTCGGCAGGAATCTGAAGAATACCGCAAAAGGAACTACTATCTTGACCGGAACATGCATAGCCTGAAACGCAGATAAGAAATGACTGATCCTTGTTGTCTTGATTATCAGAAAAACGCTCATTAGTGTCGGGAACGCAAACATAAAACATGTGGTAACAAGCGATATTACCATCACTATTACTTCAGGTGCTCCCTTCGAGCTTCCAAGAACTGCCCGCACATACAGGACGATACCCAATGCGATTCCCGCCTTAAGTGCCGTCAGCGGTTTTCCGCACAGCGCAAACATAACGCACAACAATACTGAATATATTGCTATCCCAATATCACTGTAACTGCTTACGCATACAAGACTGCTTGTAATAAATATCAGTACTTTGGTTCTCGGATCAACTTTGATCAGACTGTTTACGTCTTCGCCATAAAAAGTCAGGTCCATATTTATATCAGATCTTAAACGATTCCAGCCTTCTCAAAATGCTTCTTTATGAGCTTGGATGCTATAAGAACACCGATGCCGGCACCTATTACTGCAAGTCCTATCTGGGCAACAGGCATCCAGCTTGTTGCAAGCGCAGCTACTCCGTTTGCATAAGCCTCGCCGTAGTATTCCGTTGCCATTGCCATGAACGAATCCCTGTTAAGATACAGATTGGAGAACGGACATACCATGTTGATGTTGAAAACGAGATATGAGATCAGGAATAACTTCTTTGATTTGTATTTACCGATAAGAAGTACCACTTCAGATATAACTGCAATACCGATTGCCATGAACATTCCGGGGAGATAACCCGATGATGCAGTAACGGCAAATAATATTCCCAGGATCAGTGCTGCACCGAATTTGTGAACTTTGAGCACACAGAGTTCATAGATGGTAGCGCACACAATTCCGACGAACAAAGGCGAGATCAGATAAAGGATTGGTATGCTTCCGCACACCATAACGATAATGAGCATAACTACTATGTAGATTGCTCCGAATGCGCCTGCAAAGATCAGGTCTTTTGCCTGCAGTTTCTTTGTATCTTTAGTTGTAGGATTAACTACTTCCTTCTTAGCCATACTATTGTCTTCCTTTATATAAGTTAGCCGTCGCTAATTAGCCTCGGCTAACAAGTATATATGGGTTCCCGACAATAGTCAATAAAAGGATTTTTATATTCGCACCCGGATTACTTTTCCGGTCCAATCTTCTTATATCCCTTAAAGCAAAGTCCTGCGAACACTCCGCAAAGTATCGCGCCTGAAAGCATCCACCAGGGAAAGCTTTCGTAACCGCCTGAGATCAAACCAAAAGCAGAGACCGGGACGCCGAGGATCCCACCCAACGTCAATGCACCAAAGCCTCTGTACAACCGTACCTTTGGCAGTATCCTATCGAGCTTTGCGATCCTCTCGCTTATCAGTTCGACAACTCCGATGATCATGAGCAATGTAGGAATAACAGACAAAATCGGGAATAAACCGATTTCATTCACCATACAAATAGCATTACACGTTATCCATATTATCCAGCCGATATTGCCCGGGATGTCATAACACCACCACTGCGCATCAGTTAATGTCATCTCATACTTATCGTTCATAGTCTTTTACCTTTATATCAGTGAGAATATCAGTGCTCCGATAAGACAACAGACCGGAATAATGATGCATTGTCTTATCTGCTGTTTGCGGTTATATCCGAACTGTTTCCATCCGGCACACCCTTTTGTCTCAGGCAGATAATTCTGAAAGAATTGTGTTTTGGTCAGAAGTATGTAATCGAGACATACGATATCAAAGACTTTTACCAAAGCACCAATGATGAAGAAACGTAGAAAGAACTGCCAAAATGTATAACCGTTATTAAGTCCGTCTATTCCTCCATAAATATACAATCCAAGAAAAAGAAGACAAAACGCTAAAAGTATTATCCATCCGACTACCCTCTTAAAAGACATCGGAAGATTATCGAGTCTGGGTTTAAGACAAGCTTGAACATCTTCAGGAAAATTCTTTGCCAAAAGTGCTGTAGGCATTGTGACCGTAAGTCCCCATATGGAAAGGAACAACGAGATGCAGCCAATCAAAGAAAGGATCAAAGTCAATATCATAGCGGTTCACCAGTCATTCAAAACAATGTGCAGATCCACGCGATCAATGCACACATTGGAATATAGATAAGATAATGGATAACATGCGTCCACTTGTTGTAGCCGAACATGTAAGGACCAACAATTCCTTTTACTTCCGGATAGTATCTCGGGAAGAAGTTTGAATGGCAGAGAAGGACCCAGTCGAAGAAAACGATATCGAAGGTCTCCATTCCGTAGAGCATGATTATGAACCTGACGAAGAATTGCCAGAAAACAAAACCGTTCTTAACTCCGTCCCATCCGCCCAGTATAAATGCCGTAGGGTACATCAGAAAAGCAATGGTAATTATGATCCAGCCTATCGTATGAGCACCCTTAAAGCGTTCTTTGCGGTCGGGAACCACTGCAAGGATATCCTTGTGCGCCGATCCGAAGAACCTTTTATCTTGGATAAACGCCACGCCTGCGTACAGTATCAGAAAATATGCCAGCATCAGCATAAGTGTCGCAATTATCGTAATTATCATTGTCTCTCAGCCTCCCTGCCCCGAATCTTCACTTTGCGCTTGATAGGGATACAACGGTTAACGCTTGCTTTGTACTCGGCGTATTCCGCTCCATACAGATTGAGAAGCCACTTCTCTTCCGTATTCTTAAGGACAATGGTCATTATGATCCAGTCAACCGGAATAAGTATAAGCAGCCATGCATTGTGCCACATCAGCGTTATACCGGAAATGAGAAACCACACTCCGACATACATCGGATTCCTAACCCAGGAATATATCCCACCGGTTTGGAGCTTGTTATTCTCGATATAATCATCCATCTTCGAGCCGAGCGCACCCATATACCAAATGAAGATGCCCAAGGGGATCAGTACTATCCTGGGAATCCTGAAGCACCATATCCATAAACCTTGGGCGATTCCCGAACTAAGGATATTGCCGGACAATAAGATCCCGATGAGATCGAGAAGTGCCATGCCGTAGATAAGATACGGACCTATCCCGAATAGCGGAAGTTTCTGTCCTTCTTTGTTGTAATTCTTCATTTCAGTATCAACTCCATCAGGCGAACTATGCCTACCGTGATTATGCCTGAAAGCGGGCAGCATGTGAGAGGCCAGATCAGCAGATGTTCAGGCAGAGCAGCCTTCATCCATTCCCCGAGTTCCCAGGCCTTGCAGCCATCTGCACCTTTAACGAATCCGCGCTTATTCTTCGTCATCGCACGGAGGATCACATCCTGGAACAGGAGATCTCCGAAGTTAACGAAGAGCATCTCAATATATCCCGTCCAGAACAGATCCCCAAACTCCGTCACACCGGAGTAATACGTGCTCACTCCGAAATACACGAACACCGCTGCATATATCGCCAGAAGTATCACGTACATCCTGCCCACTTCCTTTTTGTCCACATAAGGAGCAGCTGCAAGCTTGATCTCCTTTGGGAACATCGTACTGTATGCCTGCGGCATGACAAACGAGAACAGTCCCGCCCCGAAATTAAACACAAGGCTCATCGCAAGTCCGTCAAGTATTATCCTGCTTATGATCATTTGCTTACTCCCTGTTCTTAAGTACTACAGCCGGCGATATCTTCTTCAGCCTGCTCGTAAGTGCAAGGTTGATAATGAAGTACAGACCGATAACGACCGCAAAGATGATCACATACATCTCCGGGGTATAGTCCGGACTTATGCCTACACCGACGTTACTTACGAGATACCTCGGATATATGTAGTCCATGATCGCCTTACAAAGAGGTATCGTGACAAGCGCACCTATCGCGACGGTATAGAAGTTTCCGTCCAGGTACATCTTCCTGACTTCACGCCGCCTGAATCCGAATATCTTGACGAGCGAGATGTTGAAAGACGATCTGTCGATCATCATCTTTATCATCAGATACATAACGACAATGAACACGACTGAAGATGCGACAGACATCGTTGTTACCATCGGAGCCATCATGTCGACATAGATGCCGGCAGAGCGCTCGATCTCATTTTTTGTAACTGTGGAATACAGCCTTCCGCTCTCGATTTCGAGTTCGTGATCGGAGAATACGACATTGAAGTAATCATCATCTTCACCGAACATATCACGGCATCTGTCGATATCCATGAATACGGCAAGTGATGCCGAATAGTCGAAGATCCTTGCTACCCTGAATGCATACCATCTGTCGCCGTTTTCCCCCTGCAGAGTGAACACATCTCCGACAGCCAGGTTATACTTATTTGCCACCGCAGAGCTGATGACGATATCAGAGTCGTTATCGGGAAGATCTCCGGTATCGAAGAACGGATTGTCATCTGTAATTCCGAACATCGTAACGTCGAAAGTGTAACCGTATATCTCTTTCTTGAGGCCTTCTGCGACTGCCTCATATCCGCCTTCGGGAACCTCCTCAGTCGGATACTTGTAGTTGTACATGTACTCATAGTGAGTCTGGTTTACGTAATAGTCATTCACCTTGTTGCAATAGACGTACGTGTTGAGTGCCATCAATGCAACAAGAAGGCTCATGAACATTCCGAAGATGACCGTAAGTCCTGCTCTCATCTCGCGGAGCATCTGCCTTAGTCTGAACATGGGTATGAACTTTAATCCCTTGATCTTCAGTTCCTTGCCACGGACCGCTTTCTTCTCGTTACGGAGCAGTGCCAAAGGCGTCTTCTTGAGTCTGCCGCGAATGACAAGTACATTTACTATTAAGGCGGTTACCGGAGGGATAACCAATCCGTAGATAAGGATATCCGGAGTTACTTCGATTTCGAGTGCAGGCATCGAGAAATACCCGAGAGAATCTTCAAGCTGAGCAGGAATACCTGCCGGTGTGAGCACCGCAATGAGTGTTCCGATCACACCTGCTACAAATGTAACAATGACAGGTACTGCAACGTAACTGAGGACGAGTGTCCTTCTCTTAACTCCCATCGAATACAGAGCGCCGATAACCGAGCTCTCCTGATCGATCATGTGAACGATGAACACCGATATGACATATGCAAAGAGCATTACAAGGAGTATGCCGAAGATGATGCTTGCTGAATAGTTGATCTGCACATCGTCAGCAGCAGAATCGATCCTCGGGTTCTCGTCCTTCATCAGGAACAACATAAGATTTGATGTCTTGATATTGAACACCTCATCGATGAGATCATCTGCTTCATCTGCGAATTCACCGACGCCGTCTGCAAGCTCATTTGCTCCGTCGGCAAGTTCCTGCGCACCGTCATTGATCTCGTTCGATCCGTCATAGAGTTCTTCTATGCCGTCTGCGAATTCTTCCGCACCATCCTTGAGTTCAGAAGTTCCGTCATGCAGAGCATCCGCTCCGCTATTCAGAGCCGCACTGTTTTCATCTAACTGCTTGATTCCGTCATAGAGCTGCGAAGCACCGTCGCTTAAAGCACCTGCACCCGTGTTGACCCCTGCGATTCCCGTCTGTATCTGTGTAAATGCTGAATACAATTCCTGAGCAGGGGCGGCAAAGCCTGATGCGACTGCTGCCGTATACGGGTCATCGCTCTGTGCCAGCGCACCTGCGCCGGATGCAAATTCGTTTACGCCTGAAGCAAACTGCGTGGCGCCGGTGTTCAGTTGCGAGGTGCCGTCAGAGAGCTCGGATGCACCGTCAGACAAGGCCTGTGCACCGTCTTTGACCTGTGACACACCGCTGGTGTATGCATTTATGCCATCTTCGAGCTGGCCGGCGCCTTCGTCAAGCGCATCGATTCCGTCTATCAGGTCGGGAACTGCATCGTAGAGCTCTCCCATACCATCGTTGAACTCGCCAATTCCGTCGCTTAATTCATCCGCGCCGTCTGCAAGTTCCTGTGCTCCGTCTTTAAGTTCATCTATTCCCTCGAGCAGTTCGTCCTTCTGACCGACCATCCTGTCCCAGTACTCCTGGAAGTACACATCGTCAATATCATCCACATCGAATTCGATGTCTTCGAGGTAACTCTTGAGTTCATCCTCGGTCATCTTACCGTTCAGCAGGAATGCGTAGTAATACTCTTCGGATGAGAGCGAACACCCGGACTCATACAGGGCATCGTACGCATCAGACGTTACGAAAAGCAGGCCGAAATATCTGCTGTCTACAACAGAATCCGTTACCTTCTTGACGACGGTGTTGTAATCCGGCGTCGCACCGATGCCGCACACCGTAAACTCCGTGTCTCCTATCTTCACCTTATCGCCTATGCCTATACCGTTGACTTCGGAATAACGTCTCTCCAGCACGGCTTCGTTATCTGCCGACGGAAGGTTTCCTTCAACGATCGAGATCTGGTTGATCTTCTCTCTTACCTTGAAGACTCTGAGCACCTGATCTTCGCTTACGGCATAGTCGGCAAAGAACATCTCTTCTACCGTGACACCCTTGTCCGTGATGTATGACAACTCATCATCTCCGAGCGGCACGAAAACGGAGAACTCGCCATCTTCACAGTGCAGTTCGCGGTCCCGGAGCTCCGTATAATCCATTACCGTGACCGCAGCGCCCATAAGGCTTGCCACGATGAATATGGAAAAAATGATAAGCAGGGACAGGGCAACATATCTCGTCCACCCGGCCTTTAGGTCGCGGAGGGCTCTTTTTAACAGTATCAGTCCCATATCAGAGATCCTCCAGCTCAGCGGCAGGTGTCTTCTCTTCGTTGTAGTAGTCTTTGTATACCTCGCCGTCCTTAAGATAGATGACATGGTCTACCATGTACTTGATAGAGTTGTTGTGCGTTACTATGAGCATCGTCGTGCCGTACTGTTCATTGATCTTCTCGAGCAGCACAAGGATGTCTCTTGATGTCTTTGAGTCGAGCGCACCTGTGGGCTCGTCGCAGAGCAACACCTTCGGATTCTTTACGAGAGCCCTTGCGATTGCGCAGCGCTGCTGCTGTCCGCCCGACAATTGCGACGGGAACTTGTGCTGATGTTCTGTAAGACCGAGTACACCGATGAGTTCATCGATCTTCAGCGGATCTTTGCTCAGGTACTCGCACACCTGGATGTTCTCCCTTACCGTGAGGTTCGGAACCAGGTTATAGAACTGGAAGATGAAGCCGAGATTGTCTCTTCTGTAATCGGAGAGTTTCTCGCCTTTAAGTCCCTCTACAAGAGTTCCGGCAACACCGACGCTTCCGGAGTCTATTTCGTCAAGTCCTCCGATGCAGTTGAGCAACGTAGACTTGCCTGATCCGGATGTTCCCTGGATAACGCACATCTCGCCCTTAAAGACCTTGATGTTCACACCTTTAAGGACCTGTGCATATGAGCCTCCCTCGCCGTATGACTTGTGAAGGTCCTTTACTACCAAAAACGTTTCTTCTGACATTTTCCCACCTCTATATATGAATATCTGTTCATATGTCATTTTAAGTTAGCGTTGCCTAACTGTAAACATATGAGTGATTGTGCATAAATCACAAAAAGCCCGCTTTTATTACATCCGTTATTTGAAAGAATGCGTTGAATGACAGGAAAAAGAATACATTATCGTGACAAGAGCAACTCGCTCTTATATTTATACACGCGCGTATGTTATCATCAGATAACACGTGTGCTTTCACAGTTTGAGGGGTGAACTATATGGCAAAGTGGATAATCGTCGTAGATGACGACACTGCCAATCTGAAGATGGCAGGTCATATCCTTAGCAAGAACAACATGCGCGTTACCGCCCTTAAGTCAGGCAGCGCTTTTCTCGATTATGTTAATGACAACGGGGTTCCCGACTTAGTCCTGCTCGACATCAAGATGCCTGGCATGGACGGATTTGAGACTCTCGGCAAGTTAAGACAGATAGAGCAGCAAAAGGGGCTGATGAAGACCCCCGTAATCTTCCTTACCGCAGACGAAGACGTCGATACGGAGACGAGAGGTTTCGAGGTGGGCGTATCAGACTTCATAAGAAAGCCTTTTAACCCGGATGTCCTCCTCCGAAGGATCGGCAACATAATGTCGAACTCCCAGGAGATGCACGACCTCAAGAGCGAGGCGACGATAGACAAGCTCACGGGCTTCCTGAACAAAGCTGCAACGGGTGTCGAGCTGTCAAAGATGTGTTCTCAGACATCAGGCTGCCTCATGATGATCGACCTCGATTCATTCAAGCTCGTAAACGATATATACGGCCACGAGATGGGCGACAAGGTCCTCATCTCCTGCGCTGAGATAATACAGAAGAACATACCTTCCGGAAGCAAGTGCGGAAGGATCGGCGGCGATGAGTTTACGTCTTTTGCAGTGGGAGTGTCCACCGAAGAACAGGTCGCAGACATCGCTGCAAGGATCAACGAAGATATTACCGCAAGCGCAAAGCAGCTGATGGGCGAAGACATGAGCATTCCGCTCGGAGCTTCAATAGGCGGCATCTTCGTGCCCAGATACGGCAACGACTATACCTCCCTGCTCAAGCTTGCAGATAAGACTCTCTATACCGTTAAGAAGAACGGTAAGCACGGCTACGGACTCTATGACGATGAAGTGGACGAAGAGGAAGGCTCCGGGGTACCCGATATCCACGCCCTCTCAGAGATCTTAGGCGAGCGTTCCATCCAGGACGTCGCGCTGCAGCTCGACAAGGAATCGTTCTCCCCTGTCTACCGCTATGTAATGAGATATATCCTCAGGCACCACATCAATGCATGCAAGGTGCTCTTCACTCTTGCGCCGGCAAACGGCAAAGCCGATACGGCGTTCTACGACAATGTCGACGACTTCGGCAACCACATAAGGAGTTCCCTGCGCAAGTCGGACATCTTCATGAGGAATCACAAGAACCAGTATTTCGTATTCCTGACGGATATCAGGGCAGACTCCATCGAGAAGGTCGTATCCAACCTCATCAACAACTGGCACAACAAGAATTCGGAAGAACTCATCATCACACACGAGACCGAGTTTATCGGAAGCAAGCAGGAGATCGCACATGTCGGAGAACCGAGAAGAGTCGTCGTCGTGGATGACGATGTCATCAATCTGCAAGTCGCAGGCAAGATCTTGAGTTCGGGCGGACTTCACGTTACCGCACTTAAGTCGGGTTCTGCATTGATCGAGTATCTCGAGACCGAGAAGAACCTGCCCAACCTGATCCTGCTCGACGTGAAGATGCCTGAGATGAACGGCTATGAGACGATAAAGAAGCTGCACTCCCTTGAGACGGCAGCTGCGAACATCCCCGTTGTTTTCCTCACCGCAGACGAGAGCGAAGGCGCGGAGAAAGAAGGCTTGTCTCTCGGCGCGATGGATTTCATAAGAAAGCCGTTCGTACCCGAAGTGCTGCTTATGCGCGTAAACAACCTGATCGAACTCGTTACTCTGCAGAAGAGCCTGTACGACGAGATCGAAGAGAAGAAAAGAGAATTACAGATGAGAGGGTGACTTTATGAGTACCAACGATAAAGACCTGTTCCAGACTTCACACCTGACGATCCTTGTAAGCTATACCATCTTCGCGACGATACTGATAGTAGAATCACTCCTGCTCGGCTGGGAGATCTGGCCGCTGCTTATAATCGTGCTCGGCATCATCGCGGCATGGGTACTCCACATAAGTCATAACACTCCCCCGCAGGTCCGTCTGTGGCTGTATGCGATCCTCATGATGGGATGTTTCTTCTTCTACGGTATCCATAACACCAGCACATTCGATCTTGCCCTCGTAATGGCTGCGATCATAATGATCCACACTCTGACCGGCAGGAAACACCTTATCACGCTCTGCCAGTTCACATACTACATAACCATGGCATATGAGATCGTGACCATGATCATAAACGGCGAGACATTCGATGTTCTCGTTATCTCACGCTGCGTTCTTCATGTCGTCATGATCTTCTTCATCGGAAGGTTTGCCAAGGTCATCATCGACAAGTGGCTGCAGGTCCTCGGAAAGTCCAAGGAAGAAGTCGAGCAGCTTACTGAAGCAACAGAGCATCTCAACGACTTCCTCGCCAATGTATCCCATGAGCTCAGAACGCCTGTCAATGCCATCATCGGACTTACGAGTCTTTGCATCGACAAGTCCAGGAACCGTGAGGTCGAAGGCGATCTCATCGCGGTAAGGGATTCCGGACGCAAGGTGGCAGAACAGATCAGCGATATCTTAGACTACTCCGAGATCGACCGTAAGAAAGCAGTCTGCAACAACGAAGACTACATGCTCTCTTCCGTGCTCCACGATCTCGTTACCGATCTTAAGCACTATAAGTCCAAGAACGTCGAGCTGATCATAGATGTCGATCCTTCGATCCCGGCAGTCATGAATTCCGACGTTGCCAAGATAAAGAAGATCTTAAGAGCACTTATCACCAACGGACTTAAATACACTCAGGCAGGCGGTGTCTATGTGAGGATCACGACAGAACCGCACGACTACGGAGTCAATCTCTGCATCGAGGTCACCGACACCGGCAAGGGTATGACCGACTATGAACTCGAGAAGGTCTATGACAGTTTCTACCAGGCAGATTCCAGCCGTACACGCCAGGGCAGCGGCTTAGGTCTCGGTCTTGCGATCGCATCAGGATTCGTCGCGCTTCTTGGCGGCTTCATGACGATCGAGAGCAAACCCGACGTCGGCACGACAGTAAATGTAAGTATCCCTCAGAAGGTCGTGGATCCTTTGAGCTGCATGTCTGTTGCAGCGCCCGAAAAACTCTGTCTCGGTGCGTTCCTGCATTTCGAGAAGTACGACCATCCTGCTGTACGAGACTACTACAACTCCATGGTACTTAATATCGTTAAGGGCCTAGGCATCCAGATGCACCGCGTTAACAATGCAGAGAACCTGAAACTCCTGCGCAGCAGCGTACATCTGACGCATCTGTTCATCGCAGAGGAAGAATACAACGATAACGTTGACCTCATTGAAGAACTTGCCAAGGAGATGGTCGTTGCCGTCGTCGCAAACGAAGGCATGATCCTTCCCAAGAACACACACGTCAAGGTGCTCGAGAAGCCGTTCTACTGCTTCCCTGTCGTATCAATCCTGAACTCTTCCGTAGGAAGCAAGGAAGAGAGCGTCAAGAAGCTTCGCTGCGACGGCGTAAGGGCTCTCATCGTTGACGATGAATCGATGAACCTCGTTGTCGGAAGGAGCATCTTCGGCAGATACGGCATGAAGGTCTATACCGCGATGTCCGGCCAGGAATCAATAGACATCTGCCGCGAGAAAGTATTCGACATCATCTTCATGGACCACATGATGAGCGGCATGGACGGTGTCGAAGCAATGAAGCGCATAAGAACAGACGTAGCCGGATTGAACGGTTCCATCCCGATAGTCGCACTTACCGCAAATGCCATGAGTTCCGCCAAGCAGATGTTCCTGTCTGAAGGTTTCGACGGGTTCGTAAGCAAGCCTGTCGAGATAGAAGAACTTGAGCGCGTCTTGAAGCAGGTACTGCCCAAGTCGGCGATATCCTTTGTCGACGCGAACGGCAACGAAGCATCCGTTCAGGAAGAACCCGTCGCAGAAGAGCCTGTTCCTGCTCCCGAACTCACTCCCGGGAAAGACTTTATTGCCGAACTGAAGAAGAGCGGCATAGATACGGAAGGCGGTCTCAAGTACTGCGTAGGCGACAAGGATTTCTACAAGTCGCTCTTGATACAGTTTGCGACGGAATCTGCAGACAAGATTGCCGCGATGAAGAAGCATTACACTTCACGCGACTGGCACAACTACGAGATACTCGTTCACGCCCTCAAGAGCACGTCAAAGATGATCGGCATTTACGATCTGTCGGAGAAGGCAAAGTCGCTCGAGATGGCAGCCAAGAACAACGAAGAAAACTACATCCTTGATAATCACGAACAGATGATCAGGGATTACGGCCGTATCACGGCAAACATTAGAGAACTGCTCTTGACGGAGGATAGCGAGGGCGATGACGATGTCCTTGAATTTGCACCGGAGAGCGAAGGAGGTGATCAGGCATGAAAGAGATGTTCAGTTATATCTTCAGGCCTTCATCCAAGGACCCGGAAGCGGTAAAGTCCGCATACTACGAATCTGTCGGCCCGACATATGTTACGATGATCATCACGCTCATCGCGGCAATCACGTTCCTTGTACTGACCTTTGCTTATCCTCCCTACTTCGGCGGAGAGACGGTGCTGTACCATCAGATATGCTACATCTGGGTCATAGCAATTGCTTCCGCATGGATCATTGGTGCTCACCGTGCAATGAAGGATTATGCGGAAAGATATATGATCATCTTTGTGCTCAATCACATAATGGGCGTGTCACTGTACATCTGGGTCATTGCGCTCATGATCGTAAACTATATGGTCAGAGGCACAGTCGATACCACACTCTTCATGACGGTCGCACTTGTCGTTCCTCTGTGCGTTTACTTCAATCCTCTGGTGTACTTTATGACAGCCTGTCTGTCCAACGTATCGGTAATCGTATTTCTGTATTATGCAGTATCCGTAGGATCGATAGAAATAAACTTAATGGCCAACTTCATGATCTTCTCCGTGTTCCAACTCGTAATGGGAATCATCATGAGCTATACGAAGTTCAGGCTTAACGTTCAGCTCGTAACGGCAGAGAAACAGCGTAAAGAGATCTACATGCTGAATAAGTCGCAGAACAGTTTCTTCTCCAACATGAGCCACGAGATCAGGACGCCGATCAACACGATCATCGGTCTTAACGAGATGATCTTAAGAGAAGACGTCAGCGACGAGGTCGTAGAAGATGCCGTCAACATCAAGGCTGCCGGCAACCTCCTGCTCAACCTCATCAACGACATCTTAGACATGAGTAAGTTCCAGTCGGGAAGCATGCAGCTTCTCATCGAACCTTACCGCACCGGAGACATGCTCTCTGATATCGTCGGCATGCTATGGATCAGGGCAAAGGATAAGAAACTCGACTTCAACGTCGACGTATCCCCTGACATTCCCGCGGAACTCGTAGGCGATGAAGTCCGCATCAAGCAGGTCCTCATCAACGTCATCAACAACGCGATCAAGTATACGAAGGAAGGCTCCGTCTCGCTCAACGTCTCATGTGAGAAACACGAGGACAAGACATGCAGCATGATCTACACGGTCTCTGATACGGGAATCGGCATCAAGTCAGAAGATATCCCCTACCTGTTCTCGGCATTCAAGCGTGTTGACGAGACGACCACGAAACACATCGAGGGCACGGGCCTCGGTCTGTCCATCGTAAAGCAGCTCGTAGATCTCATGGGCGGTAAGATCACCGTCAACAGTGTCTACAAAAAGGGTTCGACATTCATCATCGAGATACCGCAGCGTATCGAGAGAGACGGCACCGTCGGCAATTATGATTTCGCGAAATCCGGTACGGCTGCACATAAGAAGGATTACCTCCCCAGGTTCGAAGCACCGGAGGCAAGGATCCTTGTCGTCGATGACAACGAAGCCAACCTCATGGTCGTCCAGAAACTCCTGCGCGATACCAAGATCCGCATCGATACCGCGACAAGCGGTGCCGATGCCCTGCGCAAGACGTTGAACATCAAGTACAACCTCATCTTCATGGATCACCTGATGCCCGAGATGGACGGTATCGAGTGCAGAAGAAAGATCAAGGATCAGACCGGCGGAAGATGCCGCGAGACTGCGATCATCATCCTTACCGCGAATGCGGACGAGGAGAATAGGGCGCTTTACGAGAGAGAGAATTTCGACGGCTATCTGGCAAAGCCCGTAAGCGGCGATGCCCTTGAGAATGAGGTTTTCAACCACCTGCCGAAGGAGATCGTCAAGATCACCGGCAACAGGAGCGAGATCGCACAGGAATCCATCTCCTGGATGAGCGGCTCCAAGAAACGTAAGAGTATCGTCATCACGACAGAGTCCGTTGCAGACCTCTCGCCTGAGATCATCGAGAGATACGGCATCGCGGTCATACCGCATAAGGTCCGCACCGACGAAGGTCTGTTCAAGGACGGCAAGGAGATCGAGACATTGGGCGTACTCAAGTACATGGAGAACCCCAAGCACAACGTGCTCCCTCAGAGTCCTGACGTAAGAGAGGTCGAAGAGTTCTTCGCCAAGCAGCTTACATATGCAAACAACATCATCCACATCTCGATCTCGAGCAAGATCGAGCACAGCGGATATCTGCCTTCGCTCGAGGCTTCCAAGTCATTCGACAATGTGTTCATCATCGATTCGGGACACGTATCGAGCGGCCAGGGTCTTATGGCGGTCATCGCGGCCAAGATGGCCGAAGAAGGTCTCTCTGCAGAGGAGATCGTAAAGGAACTCGAGACCTACAAGAAGAAGATACACACGAGTTTCATCGTTGATAACCTCGACTTCCTCGCCAGAGCAGGTCAGGTCGGAAACGGAATCGCGAACCTCGTCAAGTCACTGATGGGCCGTCCGGTATTGAGACTCAAGAACGGCGTCATGGGTGTCGGAATGACTTACTTCGGCACGAGAGAAAGTGCATGGAAGGCATATATCAACTCCGTTCTCTCCAACGCGGCGAAGATCGATAAAAGCATCCTCTTCATCACCTACGTCGGTCTTACCAAACGCGAGACGGACTGGATCAGAGAACAGGTTGAGAAATACATGGAGTTCGACGAGATCTACTTCAAGCAGGCATCTCCTGCCGTCTCCGTAAACTGCGGTCCGGGTACTTTCGGATTACTGTATGTGGAGAAGAAATGAGCTATTCAGAGACCTTTCTGCAAAATGATGATGCCACGATAAAGTTCCGGAGGAATTCACGCACGTTAGCGGATCTCGGGACCGGCATTATCGTGTTCGGTTTCTGGAGTATCATCAAGCTTGCGACTTATTTGATCCTGAACATTCCCATCTACGATCTTTCCGAGATAGAGGATATGGATCAGAGTGATCTTCCCATCGTCATGGGGATGCTGTATGTCATGCTCGCGATCGACGTTGTCGTAAGGCTCATAGTGGGACTCAATGCGCGGGCGGAAGGCCGGGGCAGGAAGAGGTCTTCGTTTTATCTCATCTTCAATGTGTGGCTGATCCTGTTCGGTCTCTTCTCGGTGGGTTCAGTCATCTGGGAGTGTTTTGAATCCATCATGACAGAATCCTTCTTCGACTATCTGCTGACGCTTTTCATGGAATGCTCGTCCCTTGCCATCACGACAGAAGTCTATATTGCCGCTTTAAGCGTAAGGCGTTACAAGTTAAAAGAACTCAGAAGGAGATACCAACTCCGTGCAGGCTGATTTTCACTACTATGCTACATATTGCGCAGCCTTCCTAGCCGGGTACTCCCATGAGGAAGCACTGGCCATCTGCTATAGTGACCAGTTCGTCGATTGCTGCACCAAGACTTTCCTGAAGTCGGTAAAAGCATCCGTCCATGCAGCGACAAGCCAGACTCAGGCTGAACTTCTTGACATGAACACCGACATCTCAGGTCTTCAGGACATCACGAGGATCTGGGCATCGTTCCATTTCCTTCCCGGAGATCTTTATGCTGCCGCGCCCCGCGCGAGCAAGGGTTACAAGAATAAATACCGCCTCATCTGCAGACCGAACGGTGCTCTTTTGAAGGACACTGTCGAACTCGCCGCAGGAAAGAGCCTTCAGCACATAGGCATCGCCATGCATATCCTTGCAGATACCTGGGCACATCAGAACTTTGCAGGTACTCCTTCACTCGTCATCAACAGTACGGACTGCCGCTTCAGCGAGATAATGCCTAACGGTACGACACGCCCCATATCTTTCAAACACGCGCCGGGCGCAAAAGACGACATAGAAAAAGCAAAGTACAACAGCACGGTTTTCAACACAAGCGAGAACAACATCCTTAACCTGGGACACGGTCACGCGGGACACCTTCCCGATTACAGTTTCATCAGGTATAAATACATGCCCGCCTGGGATAATTACCGCGAGTGTGTCAAAGATAATCCTGCTGATTACTACAAGGCTTTCTGCCAGATGGTCTATGCCATGAAGGCGCTCAGATCATCTCAGGGATTCGAGCTTGATACCTATGATGAAGAGACAGTTAAGCCCCACCTGTACAGCATAAGAACGATAATCACCAAAAGGCAGCCTGACGCTTCATCGGACTGGAAGGATCTCGCTTATGAACTCTCCGGTCAGCTCGTACCTGATTTTGATGTCGAAGAATACGCCGAAGAATACAGATCTGCTCCTGCGGAGGAAAAGGACGATACCTTCCTGGGAAGATTCATACTGGCTTCCCTTGCACAGAAGAGCATGATCACCAATAAGATCTTTAAGTCGGGAAATCTCCTGGCCGGGTTCTCCGTCGATTACGACAAGCACGGCGCGGCCGGCATCAAGGATTATCTTAAGCTCGTATCTGCGAGCCGGAGGGCCGGATAATGAGCAAGAAAAAACGCGTATGGAACATCTTGGTTGCCATATTCATGATACAGAGCGCCCTGCTCCTCATGCTCATACCCGAGGAAGCATTCCTGCTCATCGCGGTATTCGTCGGCATGATGCTCACGTTCAGGGGGATCAAGTTCCTTTTCTACTACGGCACACATGCAAAGCACATGATCGGCGGCAAGAAGATACTCCTGGTCGGACTTCTGATGTTCGATGCGGGCGTGTTCTCCACCGCTCTCCTGGACCAGGCCCAGATAATAATGATCTTCTATGTTGTCGCGATACACCTCGTGGCGGCGGTGCTGAATTTCGCGCGTGCCGTAAGCAACAAAGGTGACGGCAACTCAGGCTGGAAGATCGACCTGGCGCAGGGCATCGGCAATATTGCCCAGGTCGTCCTGTGCATGCTCTTTGCAGGTTTTGTCGAGATACCGGTGTTCATCTACTGTGCCGGCGTAATCTACTCTGCGATTCTCAAGATAATCAGATCTTGCAAGAAGACTGCGATCGTCTACGTTCAGTGATCCTTTTTGACCTTTAACTGTGCGATCGAAGCATAGTGCTTCACGATAAAACTCTCCGGAGCAAGTTCTTCGAGCATAGCCTTATGCTCCTTGTCCCACGCGTCCAGGACCTCGGGTGACATCGAAGCTTCCACTCCCCTGCATGCGCGCATCCTTCCGTGCCAGCTCGCCCTTGTGAATGGCACATCAAGCCTGAACTGCTCCTGCGACACCAGCTCGAAATGCTTCAGATACTGATCAGGCACCCACACGGGATGCACCGTATCGCACGAACTGCTCCAGTCGGGATTGTGCTTTAAGATTATCTCCTCGCTCTTGCCCGCGATCTTGTCCTCAAAGGGAAGCCATCCCATGTACATGATAAGGAACCTTCCGCCGGGACGAAGCATCGATGCAAACTGCGGCGCGGTCACATCGTGGTCGAAATACCATATGCACTGGCACGCCGTTATCACGTCGAAACTGTTCTCCGGGAAAGAGATATCCTCCGCCTTTACCGTGAAGTACTCTATGTCCATACCTGCTGCCGATGCCAGGTTCTTTGCCTGTTCGATCTGGTTTTCGGCGATGTCAGTGCCGATCCAGTGCGCACCGTATCTGTACATGTTTCGCGGTATGACGCCTGTGCCCGTGCCGATATCAAGAACATCCTGGCCGTCCTTGCAGCAGCCCAGACCCAGGATGTAGTCGTAGAACTCCTGCGGGTATATGTCGCGGTATTTGGCATAGTTCTCGCTCGTCTTTCCCCAGTCGAACGATCTTCCCTTATCTATGTTATCTAACTTCATGTTGATGTCTCCCCATATTGTTAATCATCAGATACTATTCTACCAAACATAGTAAGCTTTCTGATGAAAGCCCGGGGTCATGCCTCGGGCTCATCATTGAAAGGAAAGCCCAAGCCCCAGATCGTGCTGTAGGGCTTGATCTTGTCGATGAATTTGGCGCGGGAACCGGTCTCGATGAGGTATGCCGCGTTTCTCGGCATCATCAGGACATTCTCTATCGAGTCGCCCGCGTTGATAGCGACAAAGGCCGCCGTATCGTAATCGTGGCCACCCAAGTAGAGAGTGTGGTCGCAGTTGTTGATGATGGTGTTGGCTACGGCCGGGTTATAGATAGACTCGAGCTGGCTCTTGCACTGCAGGATGATGCTGACGTATATCTCACGCGACCTGATGACGGAGATGAGCTTATCGAAGTCTTCTATGACCGTGTTGGTGGCAAAGTCATCGAGGATGAACCTGACAGGGACCTCAAGCCTGCTGTCCGGATTTCCGTCCGCCTCCTTGATGAGCGTCTGGAATGCCTGAGTGTAGAGCAGGTTGACGATAGGGTCAAAGGTCCTGTCGCAGTCCGATACATTGAGGAAGAGCACCGTCTTCTTTTTGCCGAGAGATGCGAAATCAATGCAGTCATCGTCAGACAAAAAACCGCGGTAGTCTGATGTATCGTAAGGGTTTAAAGCCTGCGACACGAACTCGTTTATGGATGCCCACATCTTCTCTGCCCTCTGGGAAGCCATCATCTGGACATACTTGCGCGAGAAGAAAGAGTCCGGGTACTTTATCAAAGCCATGTCGAACTCTTTGCGCTTCTCAGGGACATTGTATCTCTGGTATGCCCTGATGACCCCGACGAGGTTGTGTTCACTCTCGTCAAGGAACTCAAGGACATAACCTATCATGCATGCCAGGAGTGAACGTGCCGCCTGCTCCCAGAAAGGTTCATTCCTGTCCAGCGTGGGCACGAGCGACTTGGCTATCGTGACGATGTCCTGCTCACGGAAGCCGCCGTCCGCATTGGTGCGGATGTACCTGAGAGGGTTGTACGAACCTGCAGACTTCAGCGGCTCGACAAAGTCAAGCATCTTCACTTCGAAGCCGCGCTCTGCCAGGTCGTCTTTGAACTTGTCGTACAGGTTGCGCTTGGTATCAGTGACTATGAGGCTGTGGTCCAGCACCTGAAGGTTGGGAATGACGTAAGATCCCGTCTTGCCGGACCCTGTCTGGCCGATGATGAGATCGTTGTTGTTCAATCCCGTCTCCCTGGAGTCATTGGATACCCTGATATCCGCTCCAAATACTCTGTAGCTGTTGTTTTCGTTGAAATTGATCTCGTACATATTAACCTCCGATATTTCTTGTGATATCCGTTGCCAAATTGAATGCCAATGCCTGGACAGCCGAGAAGTAGGTGTCCTTGCAGGTGACCTCTTTGATCTCGTCGAAGCTGTGACCGGTAGCTTCCGCTATGATCATCACCAGTTCTTCACCGACTTTATCAAGGTCTGTTACCATCTCCTTGATCTCGTGCGCCTTGAGCCCGTCTATGCTGCTGTGCGAATAAGACGGGTCGTGCAGCATCAGTCTAGAGTGAGGGAGCATGATGCGTTTCTCGCCTGCTAGGAACAGGATTCCGGCCATGGACGCGGCCTGCCCGATGCAGACCGTCTTAAGAGGAACCTTAAGAGACTTGAGCACATCGAACAGTGACAGGCCGCTGATGACGTTGCCGCCGCCGCTGTCGATATAGAGCGTGATCTCTTCCTTGCGGTCGAGCGACTGGAGATACATGACCTGCTTGATGAGCCCCGTTGCCGATTCCGGAGTAACATCTCCCAGGAGGAAGAGCTTTCTCTCGGACATAAAGTGTTCGTCGAGGCCGATGAACTCCGTGCCGTGTACCGTGTTCCTGATGATCCTTGGGTTATTCCTTTCCAAATTCATCATCTCCTTTCTGTGAAAGAACGACACCGATCGCGGTGTCAGGTTTTAAATATGCCTTCATCTTCTTGCTGTCAGAGCGCACTACCGGTTCGATCAGAAACATGTAGACATTGGCTATCATCCTGTCTGACATGTTCCTGTAGTAGTTGTCCTCATCCTTCCAGAACGAGTAACCTGACCGGACGAACACGTCATACCCTTTGACTACGACATACAGTTTGGGACTGTGATCGAAGCCTCTGATAGACACCATGCACTTCTGCGAGGTAATGCACTCGTAGTACATCTCGAAATCGACGTTGCAGAACAGCCTGACAAGAGCCGAATCTTTCGCAGCTTCCACCAGAGCGAGGGCGAGCGTGTGGACCGCATACATGTAAGGCATGTCATCGCCATGTTCTTCGTAGTACCGTCCGCTGCAGTACATACCTTCCTTGCACCGTGCGATCAAGCCGATGTACTCGCCTATCGTCAGGTCGTCCCAGTTGCCGTACTCGTCGATGTCGAGCATGAGGCTTACCGAGAAAGCCAGCGGATTTGCTGCCGGATTATTGCTGTAATCGGCAAGCGCCGACAGCGTACCGAGAGTCATGGCGTGGCTCATGGTTGTGACGAGCCCGGTCTCATCCGGGGTCAGTGGGGTTTCGTAGTTGATCATAAAGACCTCCTTACTTAAAAGTGCCCTGCACCTTTGCGGGTAACAGGGCTACGTGTCCTATAGCGTAATGGCGGTTCTCCATATATCACGGAACCATTAAGAAATTTAATTCCGGGTTACGCTGTCCCTCAAATCCCTTAAGAATAAAGGCTTTGTGCTTTACTATTCCGTTTTCGTAAGTAGAAAAAAATAATGTTTGTGCTACACTTTTACAAAATAACGGAGGGCTCAGTATGTCCGGAAGAAAACTTGCCGAAGAATACAAACCGATCAAGATAATCAGCATAAGTGTGTGGGAGATACTGTTTTACCGTTTTACGGGAAATGTCTTTACCGCTGACGGTGCAAGCGAATACAACGGCAGTGCTGCCGTCTCATTAGACCTGCTCAAGATAAAGAGCATCAGCAGGGGCAGCCTGAAATATCTTCAGCCGTACCTTAAGTTCAGGAACAGCCGCGCACTATCTTCAGATGCGATAATCAACGTATCATTTGAGTCTTTGTCCCAACTTGACGCCAAGACCATCAACAAGTTCAAGATCGATCCGAAGTTCAAGCCTGATGATGAGGATCTTAAGAATCTTTATAATAAGTTTTTACTGATGTACTACATTAATAATCCGCATAAGAAAGGCGCGCCAAAGAATATTAATGCCCAAAGGGCGAAGCAGTATGAATATTGGTACAAAGACCAGAACCAAAAATGGCTTGAAGACAAGGACCAGGATGTTCTAAACAGATACTTTACTTCATATGTGATCAAACAGATGAGATACAAATTCATGGATCTGATGAAGTACTATCTCGTCCATAAGTGCACCACTGCGCTCAAGCGCACGAAAAACAACAAAAAATGCAACGCTAAAAAAGAAGAAAAGCCGAGACTCCTCCTTTATAAAGAAGGTTTTGATGCCGTCTTAAGCGGAAGAAAGATCCACTACTGTTACTACAAAAGATCGGCTAGCAAGGCAAAGCAGGGCGACTGTATCTTCATCACAGAAGACCTGCATGAGAGGATGATGAACTGGACCTGGTTAGGCCTCAAGATCGACGAGAAAAAGAAGAGCGATCTGACATCTGCCAAAGCTTACGATGCCCTCGTGATGTCTTCCATCATCGGCACGGTAAAGATCCCGCGTCTTTCGATCCTTATGCTGGACAGTGCAGAATCAGGCAAGATCTCCGGCAACAGGAAGATCCTGGTCAAAGACGGAAAAGAGTCCGCCAAGCTCATCAGCGAAGATGAGTATAAAAAGACAATGGGTAAGGAATTCGAACACCATAACATACTGTGGGACGGACAGGCACTTCTCGATTCGAGTTTCTTTACGGGAGAATTCAGTGGCCACGGCATGATGCTCCTGCGTAATTCCTTCTTCAAGGCATGTGCCTTCAACACCAATATACAAAAGTTTTTCAAAGACAACGGCATCAAAGAAGTAACCGACATGTTCGGCAGGAAGATGAAAGCTTCTGATGTGCGGATGATCGTTACCGTAGACAGTCTTAAACTCATCAAGTTTGCCGAGGTCCTGGGAAAGACCGATAAGGATCTGTACGTATATTGGTTAAGACACATAGATGAGACATTCGGAATAGTAAAGCAGGAAGAGCCATCGAACCTTGGAAATGGAAAGTATCACGAGGCAAACTACCAGATCCTCAATACTCTTCCCTTGACTACAGATGACATAAGATGTCTTGTGCAAGACGATGCGCGTTACATGGCACTTCTTAAAACGGACAAATCCGTAATGCTCTACCATCTGCGTTTTGTCGACCAGTCGATGAGAAAGAAGTACTTCATAAAGAACATGCTCAAATACAGTCCTGACTTCGATAAGACCGATTATTACAGAGCATTCGTCCAGGAAGAGATATCCGACTACAAAGAGAAAATGAGAAATGGCCGCATCAAGCTCCGCGGTGACCTGTACACCCTGTGCAGCATGCCGTATGAGATGCTCGAATATGCAGCCGGGAAAAAGGTCTGTGATATCTCACCTCAGCTTGAAAGCGATGAGATATACATCAGCGGCATCAACAGCGGCAAGGAACTTCCTTTGTTCCGTAACCCCCACATGAACTCCGGTTCCGTCTGCGTCATGAAGACGAGAGACTGCCCCGTGTACGATGAGTACTTTAATTTCGCAACGAAGACAGGAAGCAACGTCGTTGTCGTGTCTCCTCTTAGCAGCAACATAATGGTCAAGCTGGGCGGTGCGGATTTCGATTCGGATACGGTACTAATCCTGCAGGATGAGACCATACTCAAAGCAGCAAAGGAACTCAGCAAGATGGACTTCCTTTTTGGTGTAGGAGATGAGATTCCCGTGGCCCAGGCGGATGAATCCATAAGAGAAGGCACCAAGCAGGATCTTCCCGATGACATAGGCTATGCGATGAACGACGGCGAACTCTCACAAAGCGCCGTGACGATCGGAACGGTATCCAACACAGTTCAGTATTTCAACAGCATTTTCTGGGACGGATACTTTAATAACGCGAGCGAGGATTTTCTTTCCGAAGTATATGACTGCATCTTGTATCTTTCCATTCTTAACGAGCTTGAGATAGACAAATCCAAACATGAGATCACCGTTAAGATCGAAGACTGCAGAAAGGATACTCTCAAAAGAGAACTCCAAGGGAAGACTCTCGTACCTTATCTGAAGAACAGTACCGCAATGTATGTGCCGGCGTTCCTTTATAAGACCCACGCGAAACGCAACCTCCTCAGGGAAAAATGCCGGTATTGGAAGTGTCCCGTAGACCAGATCGCCGTGGTCCTGTCTAAGTTTGCAAGATCCGGAAGAACACAAGGCGTTACGCACAAGGATCTGCTGGAACTCTTCGACCTGGATCGCGAAGGCATTAAGAATACCGCAAAGCTTAATGAACTGCGGCTTAAGATCCCCCGTCTTATTCAAAAACACCAAGCCATCAACAAGGATAAAACTCTTGATGACATGGATAAGACCAAAGAACGCAACGAAGCGCTCGAAGAGTTCCTGTACAGCATCAGGGAGATGAACGATGCTACCATGTCCCAGTTGTTCAAGTATGCTTTCGACAGGTATAAGCCCGGTTACAAAGACAAGAATCTGGTAGGAAAGTTAAAGTACCCTGAACTGGCAGGAAACGATGTCAAATATATGTATCTCGGCCTGCTGTTTGCGATAGGGCGCAAAGTTGCTACAGATAAAGACGGTGTATACCACGAGGATGAAGATCCCGCCATCGCCTGCATCAAAAAAGACGGCACCGTCACACCGGAACTCAGACTGCTCGCTGAAGGTGAGGATCCTGCAGTCCGCAAGACTGTAACTATATGGGGTGATACATACGTCTATCAGGACAACGCCTGAACTCAGAGTTCGTTCTTCAGTTGATCCAGAAGATCTTTAGTCTTCTCCTCAAACACTTCGTAGAAGTTTGCACCGTACCGGAAGATGCAGTTGTCTTCACGATTAAGCGCTTCATACAAAGAATCGTAAACAGGATCTATCTTTGCGAGTCTCGGATAGACGCTTCTGGCAGCCGGGAGCATATATTGGAGCTTGCCGCCTGATGTGCAGAGGTCATAGGCAAACTGCGGATCAGCCAGTATCTCGAGAAGATCCAGACAGTCCAGTAGTTTCTCTTCGCGAACGTTGTTTCCTATAGAGACAAGATCTGCAAAAAACAACGGAATATCATCAGTATCGTTATCGGAGAAATTGGCAAAACGCACCACGTAATCATCAGGTTTCAATTGGCGCAGATTCTCCGTAAAGCCCATGAAATAAAGGCATTTGCCTTCATTGAAATCATCCACTCCGCCATACTCTTTAAGAGTTGAATTATCGACCTTATCGCTGCCGCCGTTAAGTTTTATCAGATGCTTCATGACTTCAAGATATCTGCCGGACTTATCCTGGTAATTGCAGAAGGACTGAAGATAATAATACATGCTCATCGTGCGCAGTGGGATAGCAACATACTCATCGAGATTCATGACATTGCGGATGTTCTCATCATCTTCCCTGCGGCATATAAGAGTATTGGCACAGAGCATCAAAGGTATGCCGTATGTCTTCTTGCGGACTTTGCTCGTATCGATGATCCAAGGGAACATGTCATCAATATCGATGATGTCGGGCAGTTCGTGCAGATATCCTTTATCAACAAGAGATGTCATCGTGATCGCATCATAGATGAACAGGTCTCCGTCCCTGCCCGGCTCTTCGTTATAGCAATTCCAATTCTTGAAGACGATCTGCCTTGTATGACCTGTGCCGCGGAACTTCTTCTCCAGTTCACGGCAGAAGAAATCCGTATCGGTGAGGTCGAAGTAATAGTACATGATTATGGGATCATCCATGTTCCTATATCCTTTGCGGCAGTTTGTATTATTATACCCGAAGCAGTGCAGGCGCTATCACTCGCGCCACTTATACCCCGCCTTGATTACGGTCTCGATATGCGAACCGCTGTCACCCAAGGCAGCGCGGAGTTTCTTAATATGCGTATCGACCGCGCGGTCGTATCCTTCGTACTCGGCGCCCCACACGTGATCGAGGATCTGGTTGCGCGAGAGCACGATATCCTTGTTCTCGATCAGATACAAAAGAAGGTCGTATTCTTTGGGTGCGAGAGCCACTTCCTTGCCTCCGCATGTCACGCGCCGCTTGGCAGGTTCGATCACGATGTCGCCCATTACGATCATGCCGTTCTTTACGAGCAGGCCTCTGTAACGGTTGATGAGCGCGTTTATCTTGAGCAGGAGAAGCTTGGTCGAGAAAGGCTTGGTGATGTATTCGTCCGCACCTATCTCGTAGCCTTCTTCTATGTCTCTGTCGTCGCCTAATGCAGTAAGGAAGATGACCGGCACATCGTACTTCGTGCGGATGAATCTGCACACCTCGCGGCCGTCCCTGCCGGGCATCATTATGTCCAACACGATGCAGTCATAGCGGTTCATCTCTACCAATTGGCATGCAGAATTGCCGTTGTCAGTAACATCAACCTGAAGGCCGTTCTTTGTAAGGAACGCCACCGTGATGTCGCGCAAAACTCTGTCGTCTTCTGCCAGAAGTATCCTGCTCATGCCTTAGTTGCTTCGAACCAGAAAATGGTCTCTCCTCCCCTTAAATCGTTTCCGCATCTGAAGCCGTGAAGTTTCATGATGTTCTCGTTGATCTCGATGCCCATGCCATTGCTGTTCAGCTTGTCGGTCTTTGATTTCTTATCGTTTGCAGAGTCGTTGCCGAATGATACCCTTACCTTGTCGTTCAACATGCTAAGCGTGATCCTTGCTTCCTTGTCTGCATACTTGATCATGTTCGTCATGTAATTGCCTATCGCGATCCTCATGAGCTTCAGGTCTGCCTTTATGGTAAACTCCTTGTCCTTCGGCAGCTCTACTTCCAGGTGGCGATCGTCCGCAAGAGGCTTTACGTGGTTATATACCGACTTAATGAGCGATACCAGTTCGACCTCTTCGATGTTCATCTTTATCTTGCCGGAATCTATCTTCTCCATCTCGAGGAAAGCATTGATCAGTTCGGACATGTCTTCAACTTCGCGGCCGACTTTCTTCGCGTATTCCTCGCGGTCCTTCTCGTCGATGTAGTCCCAGTTTTCCATGTACGCCTTGGTGACGGCAAGAGGTGTCTTGAGTTCGTGCGCGACGCCTCTGGTGAGTCTTCTCGAGCGCATCTCATATTCCTTACGTGTCCTGTAGAGTTTCGCGATGACGAGAGGGATAGCGACGAGTGCTGCGAGCATCAGGACGAGAAGCACGACATACAGAGCGACGTTAGAACGCACTGCGAGTTCTACCGGATGGAAGACCTGGACAGTGTACATATTGCCGGCCTGGGTCGTGCTCATGTGGATCAAGTAACATGTCCATATATCCTGCTGCTCCGCCTTCATTGCCAAGCCGCTTTTGATGCTGTCATCAAAAGCGCCGAGAATTGCTTTCGCCTCCGCGTTCAGCCCCTTCTCGTAGTCGTCTCTGGCAACCCTGCAGATGACGCAGTAAAGGTACTGTCCGTCTGCCCACTCTGATACGGGGACCTTCTCGCCGCAGTTGTAATCGTAGTCACCTATCTGATATGTCTTGCCCTGGTACTGCATACTGCCGCCATGGATAAAGATGTCGTCGCACTCACCCTCGAAAATAGGATCGTAGACGCCTCTCTCATCCTCGGCAATACCATCGGGCACCATGAAGATCCTTACATCTTCGGGCTTCATGATCTTGTCTTCTCCTGCTTTCCATGCATAGCAGTAGTCCTCGGTCGTATCGAAGACCGTGCCGTCCGTCAGGATGACATAGCCGTAGAAGCCCATGCCGCTGAGGCGGAGATCGTTGTTGAATTCCCAGGTATAACAGCTGTTGGTAACGAGTTCCTGAGAAGTGGTATTGGAATCGGGGACTACTGAATTAAATGTCGCGACGGTCTTAACCCTGTCCATATACAGCTGCATCTTTTCCGTTGCCGAGATGTAAGTGTAAAAACCGGTTCCGATAACGAACAGTGCCAGCACCAGAACGTCGATCACTATTGCCATTGTGATGTAATGCTTCTTCATTTTTGATACTCCTCACATGTTTGATAGTGCAATAGTAAACGAGCGATGTGTAGTCTTTATGTACACCTATGAGATTACCATAAGATTCGGTGCAGATGGCGCATACGCACAAATTAAACGCGGCACGATCATTAACCGCGCCGCGAGTGGAGAGGGGTATGATAATGTCTTCGTCTTACGATCAGACTGCGATCAGAGCCTTGTGCCTTTTCTGCTCTTTGCCCCAGGAATCGAGCTCGTCAATAATGGGAATCAGCTTTCTTCCTGTATATGTAAGACGATACAAAACTTTGGGATCTGCTCCGCCTTCCTCTTCGACATACACACGCTTGATGATGCAGTCTTCTTCGAGTTCGCGAAGTATCTTGATAAGAACGAATTGGTTCATTCCGCTGAAACTGTTAAGGATGAAACCGAAATCCGCCTTATGGATCTTATCAAGGAGAAGGATAACGGAAGTCTTTCTGTGATTGCCGATCAGATCGAGTGTGTAGAATACGGGTGAATCACCGGATCTGTCATCAGAATAACCGAGCAGTGTATGTTCTTCGCTGCGGCTCTTAACTGTATTAGTCATATCGCTCTCCTCCTCAATTAAGATTTATCTTTATGAGCAAATAATACACCGATTGTGGCAGAAATGTCAACAAGTTATTAACGAATTGTTTATAAAATGTCTTAAGTATTAACAAAAATGGGAGCGGTTGCGCACAAACCCCTGATTATCAAGGCTTTCAGAACCCTTGCAAATATTGAAGCCGAGGATAATTGTCCTGTTTTTCCTTCCGGATCTCGAAGTATTTTAAAGAATTTATGCTACCAAATCAGAAATTCTGTTCATAAATTGGTCATATATTCCATTTGCCGCCACATAATGGTACACGCCCCCACTTCCCTCCACTGCGCTTCAGATGGCAGCCGGGCCTTAAGCGGTATATAATCTGTATTCTTATAATAAAAAATGTTGTATACTATTTGCGCTTTAGGCGGACAGCCCGATACAGGAGGTTCGATATGAACGATTACATTAAGCAGATCGCAGACAGGATCAGAGAACTCAGGGACATCCTTGAGATCGATGTCGATGACATCTCACGTCAGATCGGTGTCTCACCGGACGAGTACCTCGCTTACGAGACAGGTGCCAAAGAAATCCCCATCAGTCTCCTGTACAAGGTGGCTGAAGTGTTCAAGGTCGACCCCACTGTCCTCATGACAGGCGATGTTCCGCGCATGGATGACTATACCGTCGTAAGAGGCGGCAACGGTGTCAAGGTCGAGAGATACCCGGGCTATTCGTTCAGCGCTCTCGCTTTCAACTATAAGCACCGCCAGATGGATCCTATGATCGTTACTCTGTCCAAGTCAGAGACAGCAGAACTCGTACATCACGGCGGTCAGGAGTTCAATTATGTCATTGAGGGTGCTATCAAGGTCATCGTCGGCGACAGGGAGTTCACACTCGAGGCAGGCGACTCCATCTACTTCAATCCCGAGAAGCCTCACGGCCAGAGAGCAGTCACTGAGACAGCGAAGTTCCTGACCATCATCAACGGTTAATCACTTCAAGGAGTAAAGATACAGATATGAGTTTATTGGAAAAGTTTCTCCCCAGAGTCGAGTTCGACAGTTACGAAGACTTTGCCGAGAATTTCAAGATCAACGTTCCCGAAAATTTCAATTTTGGTTTTGACGTTGTCGATGAATATGCAAACAACGAACCCGACAGAGAAGCACTCATCTGGTGCGATGACGACGGCAACGAGAAGCACTTCACTTTCAAGGACATAAAAGAGAAGAGCAACCGTGTCGCAAACATGTTCAAGGACCTCGGCATCAAGAAGGGCGACCGCGTTCTCATGATGCTCCGCCAGCGTCCCGAAGTATGGTTCACGATGGTTGGACTTCACAAGCTCGGCGCAATCGTAATCCCTGCTACTTTCCAGCTCGAATACCACGATATCGTTTACCGCTGCAATGCGGCTAACGTAAAGATGATCGTATGCGCAGACGACCAGTGGATAATAGATAACGTCAACAGCGCACGCCCCGACTGCAAGACCGTTCAAATCTGCAGCGTTATCGGAGAGGCGCCCGAGGGATGGCGTTCCCTTACGGATGACATCGATGCCGCATCCCCTGTTTTCGACAGACCTACAGGCGATGAGGCAACACACAACGAAGATCCCATGATCATCTACTTCTCTTCCGGCACGACCGGCGAGCCCAAGATGATCCTCCACGATTACCTCCTGCCCCTGGGACACATCGTCACGGCGAAATACTGGCAGCAGGTATACGACGGCTGCAGACACCTCACACAGGCCGATTCCGGCTGGGCAAAGTTTGCATGGGGCAAGATCTACGGACAGTGGATCGCAGGCGCAGTCAACGTCACATACGACACACAGAAATTCAACGCGGCAAGGATGCTCGAGATCATGGAAAAGCTCAAGCTCAACTCCTTCTGCGGACCTTCCACCATCTACAGATATCTCATCCAGGAAGATCTTACCAAGTATGACTTCTCTTCCATCAAGCACTGCTCCATGGCAGGCGAGCCTCTTAACCCTGAGGTCTTCTACAAGTGGAAGGATGCTACGGGCCTGGAGATCAGGGAAGGTTTCGGCCAGACAGAGGGTTCTGTCCTTTTCGCGAACTTCCCCTGGGTAGACGTTAAGCCGGGTTCCACCGGTAAGCCCACTCCCCTTTACGAGATCGAACTGCTTGACGATGCAGGCAACCCCGTAGAGGACGGTATCGTAGGCAACGTCATCATCAGGAACGCATCCTCACATCCGACGGGACTGTTCAAGGAATACTACCAGAACCCCGAAGCTATGGCAGACCAGTGGCCGGGCGCAGATTACAACACCGGTGATACCGCTTGGAGAGATCCGGACGGTTATATCTGGTTCGTCGGAAGAAACGACGACGTCATCAAGTGCTCCGGTTACCGTATCGGACCTTTCGAGGTCGAGAGTGCTCTCATGACACACCCTGCCGTCCTCGAGTGCGCAGTAACATCAGTACCCGACCCGATGAGAGGCCAGGCTGTTAAGGCTACGATAGTCCTCACAAAGCAGTACAAGGATCAGGGAACTCCCGAGCTCGTCAAGGAACTGCAGAACCACGTTAAGCACGCGACAGCGCCTTACAAGTATCCGAGAGTAATAGAGTTCGTAGAAGAGCTTCCCAAGACATCCAGCGGAAAGATCATGCGTAAGGCCATCAAACTTGCGGACGAAGCAAAATATAAGGCAGCTCAGAACAATACGTAATCGATTACCGAGAACAAAGTAACAAAAGCAAGTGCAGCGGAGAAGACGGCAGACGGCCACTTCTTCGCTGTTTTGTCTGCGAAGTAACCCGCTGACACGAACAGCATCGTAAGTGAGACAACGATGTATCTGGCATTAACAGAGCACAGCACGGGATACTGGAAAGCAAACATGTAGATAGATATAAACGGAACGAGGAACAAGAGTCCGAGAAGGAGCTTTACCGGAAGCTTGATCTTCTTGTCGATAACGAATCTGACGAACAGATAGAAAGCAAAGATAAACAAGAGCCAACTGCTCCAGAGAAGTATCAGCGGCGTGACCGGATCCGGATCGAGAAGAAGGCCTTCGTCGAATGCCTGAGATTGGATTATCTGGCCTAAGATACTGGGCTGATCCTCAGGATGGAATCCGTCCAGCTGCCAGAGAGTAAGCTGCTTCAGGGAAGGCAGGCCCAGCCTTGCCAGGACGGGAATGTTAACCGTATCCTGAGGCTGTCCGGGTGCGAGTGCGGGGACATAACTGAACGGCACATGGTAGAACACCGCATTCCTTATGACCCACGTAAGGCCCAGAGGAACAGAGATTCCCAGGAAGGCCGCATACTGCCCCGCAAGTTTTTTCTTTCCTTCCTTGTCCGTTTCCCTGCCGAAGAAAGCGCAGATAAAGACTGCACCCAAAGCAGGGCTGATGAGCACGGCGGACGTTTTCGAGAGCATGCCGAGTACAAGGAACAGTGCCACGAGAAGGATGTTCTTCATGGTCCTCTTCTTGTTCCAGATGATCACCCTGTATACTGCCAGAAGGCTGAACAGAGTCATGAGGCAGTCGTTGTTCACTTCGATTCCGATAATGAGGAACATGGGGCTGAATGCGAAGAAGCCTGTCAGTATCATCGTCATCTTCGCGGACACCTTGAGCTCGACCAGGATCTTATAGATCACATAGACGCACAGGAAAGCGAACACCATGTTGAACTGCTGGATTATCTCATAACAGATGATCTCCGGCACGCCAAGTTTCTCTGCAAAGCCTTTTACCAACGCCCCGAAAATGTAGAATACAGGCGGATGGTAGAACTGCTGCGGACAATCGTTGAGATCCGAGATGACCGGAGGAAACTCAAGGTGCCGGATCAGATAGTTGATGTAGCCCAGGTGACCTGTCGGACCGATCTCAAAAGGATCGATCTCAAACACCTGAAGATCATGATCGGTGCAGCAGAAGATCCTCTTCACCGCGTAGAACATCTTCAGGATAAACGAGATCAAAAGAATGAACTTCGTATAATGTTCGTAATCGTACTTGTCCTTTACTTTCTGTCCCATATCAATCACCGTTCTTGACATTCTCGATAAGCTTCATATAACGACCGTGCATGTCTATCCCGGATGATTTGAACTGCGGGACATAGCCTTCGTAGTAAAGCATGGGCTCCAGGTCGAGACAGGAAGTATTGCCTATCTGCGTGAGAAGATCGAGTTCCTTCCTGACGGCAAGTTCGAGCAGTTTGGGTATCTTCTCGGAGCCCGCCCTTACCTGATCGAGATATACATTCTCGGTCTCGGCCAGACTGTCCCATAGAGCGCCCGAGAAATCAGCATCCGGACGCATGGAATAAAGCACTCTGATGAAATCGGAATATGCTTCGATGACATCCGTCTGCGCGGCACCAACCGTATCCGACAGTCTGAGGAAAGCACACAGGCTCTTAAGAGGCTCTTTCTGCCTTATGCCTCCGAAGACGGCAAGTGAATTGATCTCTTTGAGCAGGTCGGACATAACTTAAATCGTTCCTCAGTCTTCATCCTGTTCGACTGTGATATATTCGTATCCCATATTGATGAGTTCTTCGATATCATGATTCTCAAAGTATCCGTATACGCGCTCACCGTCTAAAGAACCATGACATATAAAGATGTTCAGGTCCGGAACATATGCATCAAGGTTGTAGATGAACGCTCTGGGTTTGAATGTCTCGATAGAGAAAACCGTAGAGAAGGTATCTATCGTAACAACAAATTCCTCTTCACCGAATGTAAACGTAATAGGATCAGTCGCTTCTATCGCATAACAATCAAGATCAGATTCAGACAGCAGGTTTCCTTCCTCGTCATATCTTGCAAGAATGCCGACTGAATATACGACCAGGAGTTCATTATTGTAATACTGCATGGCCACAGGATTCTTACCGTTTGTATCTATCGTCAGAATATCGTCACCATCAGTGCTGCGGATAAAGATAAGTCCTGTAATTCCGCAGGCATATGCAGATGAATCCTCTTTCCAGGCATAGCACAAGTTACCGTTGGCATTCTCTGCAATGTATTCATATTCATCTTCCTGGAGATCATAAAGCAACACGGTGCTGAAGGAGTTACTTGTAAAGCAGGCAAGCATGTATCTGCTGTCCGGCGAAAGATACATTTTCTCAGCTGAAGTAGCATTGATCTCGTAATCCGCCTGATAATAAGTCAGATCATCGTCTTCAATGTTATAGAGGAATATGTCGCCATTCTTATCAAGGTTAGTGAATTCTGCGACGCAGATGCTGTTGTCATTCATCGTAGCCGTTACCACATGCTTTCCTTTGAGAGTCTCGATTACCTCAATATCTCCGGACTCCACATCCACTGCAAGGATCTTTGCACCTGTGTCTTTCGTAGATTCATAAGGGATACTGTCATCTAACATGTATACCGTCTCACCGTCAGGCGATGCACCAATGATCTCAACCTCATAGCTGCTGGATGATCCAACCTTCTCAGACCACTCGAGATCGCCGGACTCAACATCGTACGCACTAACATTATCATCCCAATCATAAACAATGAAATATTCGCCGGCCACGCAATAATCCAGTACTCCATATCCGTCTGCCATTTTGTCAAAAGCAACGAAACTTTCATCATAACAACCCGTATCGTATTCGATCAGATAGTTATCACCGTTGCGGCGTGTAACAAATCCGAATGCCCCGCTTGTGGCATTAATAAGATCAGACTGGTATATCTTATCGTCAAAATAAACAGATGAAGTTATCGTCTCACAGTCATAACTCAATTCGACTCTGCAATACTGTCCGTTATAAAGAAGCAGCAAAAGAACAGTATCACCGCTCGAATAGACCGATACAAATTCTGCCGGAAGTTCGATCGACCTGATCACTTCTCCTGTCTCATTATTAATAACCGTACATCTGTCGCTGTATAAAGCCACCAGCACTTCCGTCAGACTGCCGTCGCTTTCCTCATAATTCCACATTATCAGCCGCTTGTTGATCGAAGTTGCCGTATAGTTGTCTTGGGCAGACCAGAGCATCTTTCCTGTCTCATGGTCAAACTTTTGAATATAGACAGTACTGTCCGCCAGAACCAATGTGTCTCCAAAACGGGATGAATACACATCCTGATCTTCAACACTCATGACCGCAAAATCGCCGTCAGGAGTGAATCTGCTTGCGGTCACAAGATAGAAATCGCCGTCAAGTCTTGTGTAAGTATCTTTTTCCATGTCATAGATGACGATATAGCTGGACAAGTCTATTGTGTCCGGATCGGAACAGATGACTGCAACAAGGCTGCCATCCTTACGCATCTTGACATCAGAAAAATAATCACATCCCACATCCTGATATTTGATTATCTTTACTATTCTTCCGTCAGTTGAATCGACGATCGCTACGCCGTCATCTATATAGGCAGTAAACAGATCGCATTCAGCAGTCGATGAGATGCAGTTGTTCAAGTGATCAAATCTGCAATCGACATCCGTGGACCACTCTTCTTCCCAGTCAGAGATACTGTAACCCGTGATCTTGTTGGTTGAAATAACGACAAATTTGTCTTCTCCAGCAAAGCCAAGACCCTGGATAGCCTCTCCTGGATAACATAAATCCATAACGGTCTTGTGCGTTACCGCTTCCCAGATCTTGATGTTGTTCGAGCTGTCAACAGCCGCAAGGTACTGCTGATCATCACTTACGACAAAATCCGTTATCATAGATTCCATCTCATATTTCCAGGAAGGATCACAGGTCTTAAGGCCAGGTGCCCAATAGACGCCAAGCGCATCGGACAGAGCTTTCCATGCTTCATCCGTAACAGGCATATCGGGGTTATCCTCAGAAGGAAGACCTTTAAGCGCCATCTCGATAGCTTCAACCTTATCGTTGGCTTCCAGCGCAAGTTCCGACTGAACTGCATAGTTCTCCGACTGGTTTGTGAGAGCTTTATCGTAATTTGTCTTGATCTGCGTAAGGCTCCATGTCAGGTAACCCATTACACCAATAGATACAACGGCCGCTATGGCAGTCGCAATGAGAGCGCGCCTGATGCGGTACTGTCTGCGGCGCCTCATCAACTCATCGTAAGAACAGCCGATAATGGATGCTGCGATCCTCGGGAGTTCTTCTTTTCTTGCTGTCTTGACAGGCAGTCTGTAATCACATGACAGAGGCTCAATGACATCTTCGTATGTGACCACACTGCCGTCGCTGAGCGTTCTTGTGACCGTATCGTGAGTCAGCACTTCGGGGATGACATCTTCGGGTTCTCCGTCGACAAGCACCGTAAGTATCTCTTTTTTTGTGTGATTCCTGAGGAATGTCTCGATCTCTTTCTGGACCCAGATGGATTCACTCGTGTGTGTGGAACAAAGGACTATCAGATAATCCGAATGTGCGAGGGCAAAATCGATGTCTGCGTTAAGATCGCTCGTGATGGGAAGTTCTTCCTTATCACGGAAGATCCTGTCGATGCGCTTCTTGCCGGTAGTTTTCCTTATCTTATGAGGTATCCTGAAGTGCTCAAGCTGAGTCTGGACTTCCTTGGCAATCTTATTGTCCTGGAGCGAATGCCTGTACGATATGAAAGCATTATATTTATCAATCATCTACTTCTCCCAACGCGAGGTATGTCTCACCCAAAATGTCCCTGTTGATGATATAGACATCATCCGGATCGTTGATCTTGACCGCAAGATAATCTCCGGCCTCTCCCTTAAGGTATTCGGTCTGGTTCCATTTGGTGAAGACCTTTGTGGTCCTGTCGATCTTCTTGGCAAGGATCTTGTTGCCGCCCTTTGAAGAACAGGTCTTGGCGTAAGGTCTCAGGGAGATCGTCTCTCCCGTCAGCATGTTCTTTACCGTCGGATAGTACTCGAAATGCTGTGTATACGGTTCTTCCGTCACATCGTAGTTCTTTGACAGGACATCCATTCTCGATACGTAGATCTCTCCCCTGACGCCAATCATGATGACCGACTCCGTCGTGACCTCGAAATTCATATCGCCTTCGAGCGATCTTACGAGGGCCTGCGTGCCGGGTTCGATAAAATCCGCGGGGATGGCATAACCCTGCTTACGAGGAAGCTTTACGTACTTCTTCATACCCTCAAGGTCGATCTTGTCCTTGCCTGCATAGATAATATCCGTGTTTGCAAAATAGTCGTGCATTCTTTGCCTCAGTATCGATAAAACAACAAGTCTTCTTCTCTCATTATCTGCCAATGCATAATCAGGTTCAGCCGCGGCGAGCAGTTCCCTTGCGATGGAGCCGCCGGCCTTATCCATATGGCCGCCTCCTGAACCTATGCCGCATGCAATGACTTCAGCGAGCTCATCTGCCCTGACTTCATTCGTGCAGGATCTGATCGAGAACTTGACACCGAAATCAAGCACCGAGAACACGAGGCACACATCCACGGAATCAACCGAGAGGAAGAAGTCGCTTATGAGACCTAATATGTTGGGGTCACACGGCTGTGCTTCCATGATCGCATATCTGTGCTTGTCGTGTACTTCGACGCCGAGCATCGCAATACCTGCGATCTTTGCCTCCTGTACGGTCAGGTTCATGTTGTTCATTCTCTTGATCATGCCCTTGTCATAGGTAAGCTGCTCTGCCATATCGCGGTCAAGCGGGTGGGCGATCTCGTTCAGGGTGTTGGTATCCATAAACAGTCCGTAGTAAAGAGCTGTCGAGAGATTATAATCGGGTTCGTATTCCTCAACACCGAGCATATCCCAGATTATTGTCGAGCAGCTGCCGACTCCGGGACGGACCTCCGACAGATCGGGAAGATGTCCGATGATCTGATGATGGTCTATTACTGCGATGTTCTTTGCTTCGAACTTTCTGACATTGCCTTCGCCGTACTGGCAGTCGCAAGTGATCAGAAGTTCGGGAACGATCTCCAGCTGAGGCACATACTCGATCGGTATGTGCAGTTCCTCAACCATGAATTTCAGGTTTCTCTTCGAGATCTTGAAGTTGCCGGAATAGATCTGTCTTACGGTCTTTCCTTTTGCTTTAAAGAAGCTGTACAGCGCAAAACCAGATGCGATCGCATCGGCATCCGGGTTATCGTGGCACTGGATAACGATCTCGTTGAATACAAGCAAATCTGATAATTTCATACATTAACACCCCTGTCTCAGATTCTTCGATTATAACATGGATAGTTTTTCATATGTCTTTTTGATAATATTATAATTAAATTACAGTAGGCGGTATCTCAATGCAGGCTATCATCTTGGCTGCCGGAATGGGCAAGCGTTTAAAGCATCTTACAAAAGACAAAACAAAGTGTATGGTCGAGGTCAACGGCCGTACCCTGATATCAAGAACACTCGATATCCTGGAGAAGCAGTCGCTCTCAAGGATCATCATAGTAACCGGATACATGGGCGACACGCTCAGGTCTTATGTTGAATCTCTCGGCATCAAGACTCCGGTCGAATTCATAGACAACCCGATATATGCGACGACCAACAACATCTATTCCCTCGCGTTGGCAAGGGACAAGATGGTCGAAGACGATACGCTCCTTTTCGAGTCGGATCTCATCTTCGAGCAGGAAGTCGTGGACAGGCTCGTAAACGACCCGAGGCCTACCCTTGCGACAGTGGCGCATTTCGAGAGCTGGATGAGCGGTACGTGCCTTAAGATAGATAAGGAAGACCGCATCGCAGACTTTATCCCCGGCAAGTATCTGGACTTCTCGGAGAAGCAGAAGTACTACAAGACGGTCAACATCTATAAGTTCTCGAAGGACTTCTCGGCAAAGACTTACATGCCGTTCCTCACTGCCTATGAGCAGGCTGTCGGCGAGAACGAATACTATGAGTCCGTCATCAAGCTCATCGCCATGATCGAGAACACGGAGATCCGCGTAATGAAGCTGGGCAGTGAGCGCTGGTATGAGATCGACGACGCGCTCGATCTTGATATCGCAAGTTATATCTTCACGGAAGACCCCGTCGAGAAGTACAAGCTCCTTGCAAAGCGTTACGGCGGACACTGGCGTTTCCCGAAGCTCCTCGATTACTGCTATCTCGTTAACCCTTACTTCCCCACGGCAAAGATGGAAAACGAGATGGTGTCCAATTACAGCACGCTTATGCGTCAGTACCCTTCCGGCATGGAGATCAACAGTCTACTCGCCTCCGAGATGTTCGGCGTAAGCCAGAAGAACATCCTCATAGGAAACGGCGCGGCTGAACTCATAAAGTCGCTTGCCGAGAAGCATCTTACCGGCAGGACGGGCGTAATAAGGCCCACGTTCGATGAGTATCCCAACAGGATGGCAAAAGACGATGTCGTCGTATTTGCGCCCTCCGATGAGGAGTTCAGATACAGTGCAGACGACCTTATGGTGTTCTTCGAAGACAAGGAACTTAAGAATCTCGTTCTGGTTAATCCTGACAATCCGAGCGGCAACTATATCCCCGTAAACGACCTGTTCAGGCTGGCAGAATGGTGCGAGGCAAAGGGCATCACCTTTGTCGTGGATGAGAGTTTCGCGGACTTCGCGACGGGCTTCGGCACGGCGGACGAGATCACGCTGCTGCACGATGAGATCTTGGATAAGTACAAGAACATGGTCGTCGTAAAGAGCATCTCCAAGTCTTTCGGCGTGCCCGGCTTCAGGCTCGGCGTGCTGGCTTCCGGAGATGAGGCCCTGATCGCTGCCATGAAGAAGGAAGTCGCCATCTGGAACATCAACTCTTTCGGCGAATTCTTCATGCAGGTCTATGAGAAGTATAAGAAGAACTACATAGCTTCCCTCGAGAAGCACGGAAAGGCCAGAGCAGAACTCGTGGAAGGCCTCGAATCGATCCCGTGGATCAAGGTCTTTCCTTCACAGGCAAACTTTGTCATGTGCGAATTAACGGACGGCAGGAAGAGTCTCGAACTCTGTGCCAACGTTCTCGTTAAGGAAGACATACTGATCAAGGATCTTACTCCCAAGGTAGGCAACGGAAGGCAGTATCTCCGCATCGCCGTAAGAGACGAAGCGGATAACGCACGCCTTATCGAAGCGCTTAAGAGACAGTAAACTTAATCCTCGTGATATGACCAGATGTTCATGCTGCCCCTGTCGAGCGCGACAATACCGGTGCGGCACATCTCGATGATCCCGTAACTTCTTACATTCTGGATGAAACCGTCGATCTTCTGCGAATCGCCGGTTACTTCCAGACTGATCGCTTCCTCGCCGAGGTCTATTACCTTCGCACGGAAGATGTTCGCGGTCTCGAGGATGAGCGGACGGGCTTCCTCGGAATTCTTTACCTTGATGAGCAACAGCTCTCTTTTGATACATTCGTCTCCCGACAGGACAACTACCTTCTTGACGTTGTAGAGCTTTCTAAGCTGCGTCACCACCTGATCCTTGTCGGTCTTGGCGGCAGAAAGCGTGATCGTGATACGCGAATATTCGGGCGATTCCGTCTCACCAACCGTGAGCGAATCGATGTTGAAACCTCTCCTCGTAAACATTGCGGTGACACGTGACAGGACACCGAACTTGTTGTCGACATAGATCGCGATGATTATCTTATCCTTAGTCATTGTCTTCTTCCGCCTCCTTCCAGGTTACGAGATTCTCGAATGATCCGCCGGGTCTTAACATCGGAAGCACCATGGCATCCGGATCGATCGCGAGGTCTATTACCGCAGGGCCTTCTTCAGAGTAGGCCTGCTCAAATGCTTTCCTGAAATCTTCTGCATTATCAGCGCGGTATCCCTTCGCACCGAAAGCCTCCGCAAGCTTGACGAAATCCGTCTTCCTCTGGAGCGTGGTGCTCGAATACTGCTTGTCGTAGAACAGCGTCTGCCACTGTCTTACCATGCCGAGAACCTTGTTGTTGAATACAACGATGGTTACCGGAATGTTGTAAGTAACAGCCGTCGCAAGTTCGTTCAGGTTCATGCCGAAGCTTCCGTCACCCGTTATGAGGACCGAGCGTTCGCCTGTTGCAAAGGATGCACCTATGGCAGCGCCGAGGCCGAATCCCATCGTGCCCAGACCGCCGGAACTGATCCAGGTGTGCTTCTGTCTGAACTTATAGAACTGCGCAGTCCACATCTGGTGCTGGCCTACGTCGGTTACTATCCTTGTACCGTCCGTTGCGATCTCGCCTATGGTCTTGATGGCTTCCCTCGGAAGGAACTCATCTTCTTCGTAGGCGTGGATCTCGCGCTTTCTTAAGGAATCAACCTTGTCCTTCCACTCGGGATGCTCCATCTTATCGACTGCATCGATAAGCCTTCCGAGGAAATCTTTTATATCGCAGCAGATGCCGAGGTCGACCGCAACGTTCTTGCCTATCTCGGAGCAGTCCGCATCGAGCTGTATCTTCTTGGAATTAAGCGCATACCTGTCGGTCTTGCCCGTTGCCCTGTCTGAGAACCTTACACCGACGCCTATCATGAGGTCCGCTTTCGCAAGCGCTACCGACGACGCGAAATGTCCGTGCATGCCCTGCATGCCGAGGAACCTCGGGGAATCCGTGGGAATCTCGGACAGGCCCATCATCGAACAGCCGATGTAGGCATCTATCTTATCTGCAAGTGCGAGTATCTCTTCGCCGCACTCTGCCCTTACCGCACCGCCGCCGAAATATATATACGGCCTTCTGCTCTCTGCGATCATCTCGGCAGCGAGCTTTACCGTCTCGTCATCTTCCTTCTCGGGCTTGGACAGAGGCATGAGAGGCGCGGGCTCAAAATTGCATGTATCCTGCTGGATATCGTTCGGGATGTCGACCAGGACAGGTCCGGGTCTTCCCGATCCTGCAATCCTGAAAGCCTCGCGGATGGTGCCCGCAAGGTCTGCAACGTCTCTTACGAAGAAATTGTGCTTGGTTACAGGCATGGTCACACCGGTCGTATCGACCTCCTGGAAGGCATCCCTTCCGATCATGTTGGTCGCAACGTTACCCGTGATGGCAACCATGGGAACGGAATCAAGGAATGCAGTCGCAAGACCGGTTACGAGATTGGTCGCACCGGGGCCTGATGTGGCGATGACGACGCCGGGCCTGCCGGTTGCCCTGGCATATCCGTCGGCAGCATGCGCAGCGCCCTGCTCATGCGCAGCAAGGACATGTGTGATCTTGTCCTTGTTTGCTTCAAGCTTGTCATAAATGTCGATAACGGTCGCGCCCGGATATCCGAACAAGGTATCCGTACCCTGTTCCAGCAGGGTCGCAATAACTATCTCAGCTCCTGTCATCTTCATAAAGCTTCACGCTCCTTTAAGATCTTCGGGGCAATAAAAAATCCCTTTTGCCCCATACACCTTCGGCAAAAGAGACGAAATAAGATTCCGCGGTACCACTCTAATTGATCTTGTATGCAAGACCCACTCTGCGCATGTCTAACAACATGCTTTACTGTAACGGGTAAACCCGGCCTGACCTAATGACTCATAAAGCTTTCACGTCAGGCAGCTCCGGGAGGACTCATCATTGCAACTGCTGTACCGGCTTTCCACCGCCGCCGGCTCTCTGGGACAACGACACGCTGCATCTTTTTTCCCTTCAACGCTGTTAAAGTTCATTAAAGCACGGAAAAAGCAGGATTGTCAACCTTTTTGCAAAGGCAGGGGGCTTTAACGGTCCTCTCTGTAGTAGTTGCGTCCGATGGCCGCAGGCTCGCCGCTGCTGCCCTTCTTGCGCAGGGAACTGATGATGAGGACGATAAGCGTGATAATGAACGGCAGTGCCGAGAAGAAGTGCGCGGGGATCTTGTTGAGCCAGCCGAACACCTCGGGGAAAGTGGTCGCAAACGCAACGTTATATACCCTGAGTGTGTTGAACAGACCGAATACGACCGTACCGAGGATGGCTCTTGCAGGGCTCCAGTTAGCGAATATAACGAGAGCTATCGCGATCCAGCCGTAGCCGTTGATCCAGCAGTTGGAGCCTTCGAAGGTACCGCCCATGTTAAGGCCCATGTAGAGGCCGCCGATGCCCATTATGCCCGAACCGAGCATAATGTGGATGTACTTGTAGAGAGTTACGTTGATGCCGAGCGAATCTGCCGCACCGGGGTTCTCGCCGATGGCGCGGAGCTTGAGGCCGGGTACCGTTTTCGCGAAATACAGCCACATAACGACTGCGATGACGACTGCAAGATATACCAGGATGTTGTGTGAGAACAATACCGTACCGATGACGGGAATGTCTGACAGCAAAGGTATCTTGATGTCGGCAAACTGCGCAGAGAGCGTCGTGTCGCCCAGCATGGGCCAGCCGCCTGCACTGTTCGACAGACCGTTGCCTACGAAGTAATAGAAAGCCACACCGAAGGTGGTGATGGTAAGTCCCGTTACATTCTGGTTTGCCTGGAGCGATACCGTGAGAAGAGCAAAGACCGCTCCCACAAGGGCAGATGCCACGAAAGCGACGATGACGCCCACCAGGAGGCTGTCAGACCTGCAGGCGATGACATAACCTGCAACCGCGCCTATTGCCATGGTGCCTTCAACACCGAGGTTAAGGCTTCCGGATTTCTCGGTAACGATCTCGCCAACCGTGCCGTAGAGCAGCGGTATGCTGTAGACGATGACGCTGAACAGGAACAGGGTAATTACATCAACCATTTGAAGCATCCTCCCTCTTAGCGATCCTGAATGTCGCGGCAAAGTCAGCCACGAGCACCGAGAAAAGAATTATGCCCTGAAGTATGTCCGCGAAATTCTGGTCTATCGCAGGATACTGTGTCGCAGCGGCACGGCAGCCGTACTGGAGGACGGAGATGAGTATCGAGGTAATGAAGATCGCGGGAACAGAGAGCTTGGACAGCCATGCAACGATGATGCCCGTCCAGCCGACGTTGTTGGTGATCGAATCGGATACCGTGCCGGCTGTGGAAGTAGCAAGACCTGCAGCCAGACCGATAAGTGCGGAAGACAGGAACATCGTGCGCAGTACGATCCAGCCGACGTTCATGCCCGCGTATTTCGCCGTGGCGGAGCTGTCGCCCACGACGGAGATCTCATAGCCCTGCTTAGTCTTCTTGATGTAGAAGTAGATGAGGACCGTGAGGATGATAGCCACGATGAGAGAATACTGCAGGGTAAAGAACCCTATGGTAATGCCTCCCATCTCGGCGTTCTCGGGGAACTCGCCGAAGATAGGTCTGTCGGAATCTTCCCTAAGGAAGAAGTTCCAGTCTGCCTTGGTGTCTCCGAGATACTTTATGACATAGAGCATTATGTAGTTGATCATGAGAGTCATGAGAGTCTCATTGGTGTTGAACTTTACTTTCAGTGCGGCAACCACAAGACCGATTATTCCCGATGAGATCATGGCAGCAAGGCACATGAGGACGACAGTTATAAACGGATTCATTCCCTTGCTGTTAAAAGCCACTACCGATGCGCAGATAGCGCCTGCAAGGAACTCGCCTTCGCCTCCGATGTTCCAGAAGCGCATCTTGAATGCCAGGCCCAGTGCAAGCGAAGTAATGAGTAACGGCACGAATATCTTAATAAGGCTCTCGACGCTCTTATATGCGAAGTTGTTGCCGATCATGCCCATCGTCAGCATCCTTCCGTAGTATTCGAACGGATTGATGTTAAGGCTCATGAGAAGGATCGCACCGATCGCAAGCGATATGACGATGCCGATAACATAATAGATGATGAGTCTGACGAGCGAGAAGTCAGCGCGTCTTACAAGATGGAATCTATTCATCAGAATCCTCCTTCGTGTCTTCAAACGCGGAATCTGCTGCAATACCGTCAGTCTTACCTTCCTTGTTGACGATGTTAAGTGCTCCGGTCATCATGAGACCTATGTCTTCTTTTGTGGTGTTGTTGCTGTTTACTACGCCCTGGAGCTTTCCGTGGCACATGACCATTATCTTGTCGCACAGTGCGAGCATGACATCCAGGTCCTCTCCGACAAAGAGGATGCCGACGCCTTTTTTCTTCTGCTCGTTCAGGATATCGTAGATCATGTAAGAAGAATTGATATCAAGTCCTCTTACGGGATATGCGGTTATAAGGACATTGGGGCCAGACTTGATCTCACGTCCCAGAAGGACCTTCTGGACATTACCGCCTGAGAGTCGTCTTACCGGAGTCTCAGTGGAAGGCGTGACTATCTCGAGTTTCTCTATGGTCTTTGCAGCTTCTTCTCTGGCTGATTTACGGTCAACAAAGATGCCCTTGGCTTCGGTGTAGTTCTTTAAGATCATGTTATCCGTGATAGACAGCGAAGGCGCAAGGCCCATTCCGAGTCTGTCCTCGGGGATAAAGCTCATGGATATTCCGTGTTCCAATATCTTCTTCGGAGGCATGCCGACGATGCTCTCGCCTTCATGGATCATCTGCCCTCTCTCGATGGGCCTTAAGCCTGCGATCGCTTCGCACAGTTCCTTCTGTCCGGATCCTGCGATGCCTGCGACGCCCAGCATCTCTCCGCCTCTTATGTAGAAGTTCATGCCGTCTACCGCTATGGCACCTTCGTCATTTCTTACGGTAAGGTCTCTTATCTCGAGCAGCGGGTGCGTCTTCTCTACCAGAGGATGGTCAATGTTAAGGTCGATCCTTCTTCCGACCATGAGCTCAGTCAGTTCTTTCTCGCTGGTCTCCTTCGTTTTGACACTTCCGACATATTCACCGTGTCTCAAGACTGCGACGCGGTCTGATATCGCCATGACTTCGTTGAGTTTGTGCGTGATTATGATTATCGAGTGTCCGTCTTCCCTCATCTTCCTTAAGACCTCGAAAAGCCTGTCTATCTCCTGCACGGTAAGGACCGCCGTGGGCTCATCCAATATGATGATCTTTGCGCCGTAGCATAGGACCTTCAGTATCTCGAGAGTCTGCTTTTCCGAGACGGACATGTTGCTTACGAGCTTGTCCGGTTCCACCTCGAAACCGAACTTCGCCGCCGTGTCTTCTATATATTTACGGGTTTCCTTGCCGAGAAGGAACTTCCCGCCTGTTTTCAAACCTAATCTGATGTTCTCGAGCGCAGTGAAACGCTCTACCAGTTTGAAGTGCTGGTGCACCATCCCTATTCCCAGTTTTGCCGATTGTTCGGGCGAATTGATGTTGACCTTTTTGTCGTCAACAAAAATAGAACCGCTGTCGGGCATATAGATGCCCGACAGCATGTTCATAAGTGTTGTCTTACCTGAGCCGTTCTCACCGAGAAGCGCGAGGATCTCGCCCTTCTCGAGAGTCAGGTTGATATTCTTGTTCGCTGCTACGGAACCGAAGCTTTTTGATATACCTCTGAGTTCTATGGCATTGCCCATGATATCCCCCTGATTACTCGGCGCTGTTGACCTGAGTTACGCCTTCGACGTAATAGTTCATTGAACCCTGGATGACGCCGTCATCAATGGAAGCACCGCCTGCCTCTACGATGGTTGCGCCTGTGTTGTCAACAAGAGCTGCATCTGTCTGAGTTACTGTGACAGCACCTGCATCACCGGAGAATGAGAGCTTTGTTCCGGAGAATACATCCCACTTGCCGGACATCATGAGGTCTGTAGCGAGGTCGATTGCTTCCTGAGCTGCAGGCTCATTGTTTGCGGACAGCTCGGATACGCCTACGAGACCTTCGTTGAGACCTTCATAGTAGTTGCCTACCTTTGTCATGAAGTTTGAAGGATCTTCCATGGCAGCCTTGATAGCTGTTGCATAGTAAACATCCCAGTTCCATACGGGAGCGCAGAGATGTGACTGAGGAGCTTCCTTTGTCATGTCTGAGTTGTATCCGCATCCGAATACGCCCTTCTCGTTGCATACGATCTGAGGCTGAGCACTGTCGCAGTGCTGACCGATAACGCAGCAGCCGTATGTATCGATAAGGATCTCAGCTGCCTGTCTCTCCTTGTCCTGATCGCCCCATGTGTAGATCTCATATACGTTGACATGAGCCTGAGGGTTAACGGACTGAGCACCAAGTGCGAAAGCGTTGATGCCGGAGCATGTCTCTGCATACTCTGTACCCCAAGCTGCTACGTAGCCGATCTCGTTGTTGCCGAGAGCGAGGGACTTATATCCTGCTGCGATACCTGCGAGGTAACGTGCCTGATAGATCCTGCCGAAGTAGTTGTTGAAGTTGCTGTCGTTTGAAAGATAGCCTGTAGCATGCGAGAAGATGATGTTTGCATACTCGGGCTGCTTAGCTGCCTCATCGAAAGCGTTGAGGTAACCGAAGCTGATGCCGAAGATGATGTTGCATCCGTCTCCTGCGAGCTGGTCAATAGCCTGCTTAACCTTCTCGTCATCCTCGGGAACGTTGTCTACGATGTAGAGATCCTTCTCGGGGTCGAGGCCGCACTGCTTCATAGCCTCTGTAATGCCCTTGTGGTGAGCATATGTGTAACCTGATGTGTCGTTCTTGCTGTTGATGTAGATCGCTCCGACCTTGAAGCTGGATCCAGCAGCGGTTCCTGTGCTGCTGCAGCCTGCGAAAGCCAGAACAGATGCAACTGCAATTGCTGCCGTAAGCACAATTGAAATCAACTTTCTCATAACTTGCCTCCAAATGTTTTTTATATGAATGCCTTGCGGCAATACATATTTTAAGATCAGGACCTGAACGTCAGTGAGTCGTCGCTCATCGATTCGATTATCGCAAGTGACTCGACTCTTATTCCCTTCGCACGGAGTGCATCTCCGCCGCCCTGGAAGCCCTTCTCGATGGCTATCGCAGCACCGGCAAGACCTGCTCCGGCCTTCTCGGTGATCTCGATAAGACCGTTCAGTGCGTTGCCCTTGGCGAGAAAATCATCGACGATTAGCACGGTGTCATCTTTGGAGATGTAATCGCTGCTCACCACGATGTCGTATGTCTTCTGGTGTGTGTAGGAATATACCTTTGACGTCAGGATATCATCCGACAGATTGATGGATGCATGCTTCTTCGCGAAAACGACAGGCACGCCCATGGCATAACCGGCAGCAAAGGCTACGGCTATTCCGGATGATTCGATTGTCAGTATCTTGGTAACGCCGGAACCCTTGAACAAAGACGCGATCTCATTGCCCATTTGCATGAGAAGATCAGGGTCTATCTGCTGGTTAAGGAAATCTCCGACCTTCAGGATCTCTCCGGGCAGGACTTTGCCTTGAGCAAGAATTCTTTCTTCCAAAGCGCGAATAAAGACCACCCCCCGAAGCCGGTAAAAAATACCTTTAAATCTTATAATTATTACAATCGTGTGTCAATAAAAAAGGCCCCCTTTTGCTCTTGGCCTCAAACATGTCCTCGGCGCTTAGCGCCTGCGGAACTAGCAGAGCAAAAGGGGCTTTTTTTTGTAGTTATCGGGAATGATTTCCAAGAAAAAAGGGGCTGCACATTGCAGCCCCTTTGACTCATAAATCCTTGGATTATTCTTCAGTCGAATCGGAAGAAGCCGGTTCTTCTGTTGCAGCGGGAGCCTCCGGCGCAGCAGGTGCAGCCGTTGCGAATGCAAGCTCCAGATTACCGTTTGCCAGGTAGATCTTCTCAAAATCGGGACCGTCTACGGTGAGCTTCTCGATAAGTCTGGAAGCAAGACCTTCAACGATCGCCCTCTTCTCAGTGAGGATCCTCTTCGTCTCTTCGTAGCAGTCATCGATGATGTTCTTGATCTCTTCATCGATCTCGGCTGCAGTCTGATCGGAATAACTCTGTACCTGTCCCATTGAATAGCCGAGGAAGACCTCATCGTTATCTTCACCGAATACCATGTTCTTGAACTTCTTGGAAAGACCGAAGCGCTTGATCATGTTCTTCGCGATACGGTTGCACTGCTGCAGATCAGATGCCGCACCGGTCGAGATCTCACCTAAGAACAACTCTTCAGCTGCTCTTCCACCGAGACTCATCTTGATGGTATCAAGGAGCATCTTCTCAGTGAAGAAGTCGGTATCCTCGATCGGCTTGTAGGCTGTAAATCCGCCTGCGCGTCCTACGGGGATGATCGTAACCCTGTCGACCTTCTCGAATTCGGAAGTTGCACGGAGCACGACCGCGTGACCTGCTTCGTGATAAGCCGTGAGTTTCTTGACTTTCTCTGAAAGCTTCTTTGAATTCTTCTGGGGACCCATCTGGACTCTGAATGTAGCGTCCGTGATCTCCTCCATCGTGATCTTCTTCTTGTTGTGACGGGCAGTCATGAGAGCAGCTTCATTAAGTAGGTTCTCAAGATCGGCACCCGTGAATCCTACTGTGGACAGAGCAACTTCGCGGAGATCAACGTCTTCTGCGAGCGGCTTGCCCTTCGCATGGATCTTGAGGATAGCCTCACGCTCGTCTGCATCAGGCTCGTTGACCATGATGCGGCGGTCAAATCTTCCGGGTCTTAAGAGAGCCGGGTCAAGTACATCTACTCTGTTGGTAGCTGCCATGACGATAACATTCGTATTATTCTCAAAACCGTCCATCTCGACGAGGATCTGGTTTAATGTCTGCTCACGCTCGTCCTGTCCGCCTCCGAGGCCTGCGCCTCTCTTACGGCCGACGGCGTCGATCTCATCTATGAAGACAACGGAAGGTGCTTCTCTCTTTGCATCGGCAAAGAGGGATCTTACACGGGATGCACCGACACCGACGAGCATCTCGACGAAGTCGGAACCGGAGATGTAGAAGAACTTAACTCCTGCCTCTCCTGCAACTGCACGGGCAAGAAGTGTCTTACCTGTACCCGGAGCACCGTAAAGAAGTACGCCCTTGGGGATCTTCGCGCCCAGTTCGCGATACTTCTTGGGGTCTTTGAGGAAGTCGACGATCTCGGAGAGTTCTTCCTTCTCTTCAATGGAACCTGCGACATCCTTGAATGTGATCTTGTCTTTCTTGTTGGGATCCATGACCCTCGCACGGTTGTTACCGAAACTGAACAGCCCGTTGGAGTCCTTGCCCTGTCTTGTCATCGTGATGAAGATGAATGCCACGAGCACGATGGAACCTACCATCATGAGCACCTGGATCAGCGTGCTCCAGTCGAAGGGTTCCGTGTATGTGTAATCGTCTATGACGCCCTTGGTCTTTGCCTTCTCGAGTTTGGTAATAAGATCGTCGATGTACTCGTAAGGTATCTGCTGAGTCATCTCCGAATCATACTGCGCACCAGCGGCTCTGTATGTGATAGTTACGGTAGTTCCGTTGACTTCGACCATCGAGACGTTGTTCTCCTCGTTCTCGATGCACTGCAGAACGTCAGACAGAGTGTTCTGCTCACGTTTACCGTAATTTTCTCCCCAGAAGAGACTGGCGAGAACAACAAGCACAACGAGCATCAGACCGTAAAATAACAGTCCGCCGCCCGGACGTCTTGTCTCATTCTTGTTAGCCATCAGCTATGTTTCCTCTCTTTCCTTATTCCTGTTTCACGACGCGGATATCGTCGAAATTTCTATATTCCCCGTCAAGATCGAGGCCGTAGCCAACGATGAACTTGTCGGGCACAGTGATTCCGTTGTAATCGGGCTTAAGTTCCGTTACTCTCCTGTCCGGCTTATCGAAAGCCGTGCAGATCTTGAGTGAAGCGGGACCTCTCTTAAGGAGCTGCTCCTTGAGAAGAGCGAGCGTCCTTCCCGTATCGACGATGTCTTCTACTATGAGGACATCCTTGCCTGCGATGTCATAGCTCATGTCCTTCTTTATCTTAAGGACTCCCGTCGATACCTCGCCGACGTAGCTCGACACCTGCATAAAGTCGACTATGACAGGCATCTCAAGTCTTCTTACGAGATCCGAACAGAAGATGAACGCTCCCGTAAGGATACCTACGACCACAAGAGGCCTTCCCGCATAGTCACGGTTGATTTCGGCAGCTACCCTGTCCAACATTTCCATTATCTCGTCATGAGTGATCAAGACTTCAGATGTGTCGTTCATACCGGTGCCTGCCTTTCTAACGTAATCTTCAAAAGCTTTCCGGGGCGGCTGCCCGCCTCATCGAACTTTTCTTTGCTCCTGCTTCCGGTAAAACCTTCGGCATGACCTGCGCCCGGGATCCAGAGAACCCTGTCTCCCTGTCTGGCGAAAACGACCGAGTCCCTGGCTTCCGCCGGAACCTTGAGATCCGTGAAGAGCCTTCGAAGTTCCTTGCCTGCCTCGCCGCCTGCTCTCGTGAACTTTGCTTTAAGTCCGCAAGACCTTCCGCAGGTTATCGTGACATCGCCCTCTGAAAGAATATCTTCGGGGCAAAACCACAAATAGTTATTATACTCTAACTCGCTACTATTCTCAATTATTTCGACCCTGAGAGTAATGTCAGAATCGGGTAAATTAATGGCAATTCCGGGTGCGATCTTAATGTCCGGCGAGCCTGCGCATGTAACCAGGCCAATCAGCTCGGCAGCCGTGCATAAGATCTTCCTTAACTCACCGTCATCTGCGCAGAAAAAGAACCTGTCATCGTGCCTTACCGCTTTCCTTGCAAAAGGCATATCCATAACGGCTGTGCCTTCCGTAACATCCGCTGCCACCATCTTCATGCAGTCTTCAAGATTGACCTGCTCGAAGTCGGTGAGGCTGCCGAAGGTTTCGAGCCAAAGCTTTCTTATTACCCTTGATCTTATGGACGGATGCAGCCTTTCCATCCCTTCCGCAGAAAGCGCCCTGTACGGACCGATGCTGTTAAGGCAAAGAACATATTCGCCCGCAACCTCTCTGTTTATATGATCCAAGTCTTCAGCAAGAAGCCCGTATGTGCGGCTTAATGCTTCGACCGGGTTTCTTCCCGTCTCTTTCTCAATGTCAGGGAATATGACGTTGCGCCATTCGTTTCTGGTGCAGCATGCTTCGCTGTTGGTGTAATCCGTGGCATATGCGATGCCCTTGTCTTCAAGATATGAGACAAGCTCGGATTTCCTGCATGACAGGAGCGGCCTGATTATCTGTCCCGAACGCGGCATGGGACTTACGAGTCCTTCCAGTCCGCTGCCCCTGAAAAGGTTCATCATCATGGTCTCTGCGATGTCGTCCTTGTGGTGCGCGACTGCGATCCTGACGTCGGTAAGCCCCTTGTCCGAGGCCAATTTCGAGGCGGTCTCCCCGAAAGCCTTATACCTGAGCTTCCTGCCCTCGGTCTCTTCCGACACGCCGTCTTTTGCGGAAAGCTCCGCTACATCGTAACTGTATGAAACAAAAGGGATGCCTCTTTGGTCGCAGTATGACTTTACCAAAGCCTCATCAGCGTCGCAGTCTCCCGGTCTCAGGTTGTGGTTGATGTGCACGCAGTAAAGGTTTACCCCTGCCTCATGGAGTATGTCCAAAAGAGCCATCGAATCAGGACCGCCGGAACATCCGGCGATAACAGCATCACAACCGAGCAGAGAGTGTCTGCCGGCATATTCCAGTACTTTAACCTTTAAATCCATCTTGAATCAGAATGTATCAGGGAAATCGTCGTTCGTTTCCGTAAAGATCCCGTCGTCTTCGGGGCCTTCATCCGGAGCCTCTTCGGGCTCTGCGGGTTCCTGGGGCTCAGTGCCGCTTCTGTCGAAATTATAATCCTGGGCAGAAGACTCCTGGCTTTGTGTCCTCTTAAAGGGCGAAGCCTGGCTCTCTTCGGCAACGTAATCATCAGGCTCATAGAAGAGCGTTCTCTTTGCGATCCAGCAGACCTTGACTCTCTTGGTCGCACCGTGCCTGTTCTTCTCGAGATAGATGTATGCGTCCTCGACAATATCGGCATTCCTGTCGACTGCTTCCTGGCCTTCCTCTTTCTTCTTGTAGTAATCCGGGCGGTCGATGAACATTACCGTATCGGCATCCTGCTCGATGGCGCCGGATTCACGGAGGTCTGACAGCTGAGGTGTGTGGTCGTCTCTTTGAGCCGCGCCTCTCGACAACTGTGACAGCGCAAGTATCGGAACACCGAAATCCTTGGCTAATACCTTAAGGCTTCTGGAGATCTGGGAGACCTCTTCGTTCCTGCTCCTTCCGCCGTAATTTGGCAGCGTAATGAGCTGCAGATAGTCGATGATGATAAGTCCCGGCCTCGTGCTGGCATCTGAAAAGAGTTCCGTCAGCTTCGACTTCATCGTAACGGGGTTGGAATTCGAATTGTCATCAACGATGATCGGGAAATCCGACAGTTTCTGCAGTGCCGCGTCGAGCTGCGCAGATTCATTATCACTCATCCTGTGAGCAAACAGGATCTGGTTGACGGGCTTGTCCATGCATGAGGACAAAAGCCTGTTTCCTATCTCTTCCTTAGACATCTCGAGCGAGAAGATTGCTACGGGGGTGCCGTTTGCAGCTACGTTGGATGCGATGTTGATCGCGAGCGCGGTTTTACCCATACCCGGGCGTGCCGCAAGTATGTTAAGGGATCCGGGACGAAGCCCGCCGAGCATGTTATCCAGCTTGCGGAAACCCGTCTTGATCTTGCCGCCGTCTCCTTTGGTATCGATCTCGGTCCTTATGTTAGCCATAAGTCTCTTGAGGATGGGCTTGAGCGTCTCGAAACCCTTCGAATCCTCAGTGCGCTTGAGTTCTGAAAGTGTGGAGATCGCATAATCAATCTCCCTGCCGGACTCGAGCTTGCCGCTCAGTATCTTGGTCCTGATGTCATTGACGGTGGCGATAAGCTTACGCCTCTCGCTGTTGTCTCGGATCGAGTCAAGATAGGTATCGATATTGGATACTACGGCAACTTCATCCGCAACACCGTAAACATACATGAGACCGCCGGCTCTGTCGAGCTGACCTGTCTTCTCCAGCTGATGAGTTACCGAGAATCTGTCGACCTTTTGGTTCTCGTAGAAAAGCGAGATGATGGCGCTGTAGATGTAAGCGTTGCGCTCGTCAGAGAAATCCGAAGCATCAAGATTATTGCCTACGATCTGAATGACGGACTTAGGGTTCCTCATGCAGAGCGCGAGGAGCGCCTTCTCAACACCGACGTCACGGTTGGCGTCTTCTTCAGGATCGATAAGGTTATCCCTGTATTCGTAATTGTCGGACATATTACTGCTCCGAAGATACTTCAATGTTTATGTCGCAGGATACCTTCGGGTGAAGCTTGATCCTGACCTTGAATACTCCTACGTTCTTAATGGGATTGCTTATGACGACCTTCTTCTTGTCGATCTTATAATCTGCTTTGGCAAGGCACTCTGCGATATCGGCAGTCGTTACTGCTCCGTAGAGCTTGCCGTCCCTGCCGCCCTTGGCGACTACATTGAATGTCTGGCCGCCGAGCTTCTTTGCCGTCTCCTGTGCCTCGATGAGAGCACGGCGCTCATGTTCAGCCTTGGCTCCTGCCTGAAGCTTCGCATCGTTGAGACTAACGGAATTGGCTTCCTTTGCAAGTCCCTTCTTCATGAGGAAATTCCTTGCATAACCGTCGCTGACATCAACGACTTCGCCTTTCTTTCCGACCTTCTTAACGTCTTCTAACAATACAACCTTCATCGTAAGACCTCCGCTGTTAATAATAAAACCGGGCAATCCGCTGACTATATTATATGCCAGCTTCATGCCCGGTATTCAGCTCATCTAATTTAAGATTTGCCTTATCTTTCCACTTTCCTCACATTACTGTACTGTGTAAGGGAGAAGGGCAATCTGGCGAGCGCGCTTGATCGATGTGGTGAGCTCACGCTGATGAATGGCACATGTGCCTGTCATTCTCTTAGGGAGGATCTTTCCGTTCTCGGAAATGAACTTCTTAAGAAGAGCTTCATCCATGAAATCGATGCTCTCTACCTTGTTAGCGCAGAAATAGCATACCTTTCTGCGGCTGTGTCTCTGTCTCATGTTACCGGAAAATTTCCCTTCACCGGTCTTGGGGGCTCTGTTCTCAGCCATTTCTTTGTTCTCCTTGATAATTAAAGCTCGAACGGAAGATTAACCGAATCACCGGGGCCGAAAGCGCTGTCACCGGAATCGTCTTCATCGATCTTGGTCATGGGCGCCTTGGGTGCGGCTGCTGCCGCTGTTCCCTGTGCGGGGGGAGTGAAGGATTCTTCAGGCTTGTATGCCGGCTTTGAATAACCTGCATTGCCTGTGCCTTCTGCGCCGCCCTTGCTGTCAACGAATTCAGCATCATCGACAACAACTTCGGTCACGAAGACCTTCTGTCCGCCCTGGTTCTCATAGCTCCTGGTCTGAAGGCTTCCGGAAAGACCGATCCTGCTGCCCTTATGGAAATACTTGCCGATAAAATTAGCGGTCTGTCTCCATGCGACGCAGTTGATGAAATCAGCCTGTCTCTCGCCGTTCTGATCCTTGAACTTACGGTCAACGGCAACGGTGAAGTTGCAGTAAGCCGTCTGACTTGATGTCAGTTTGACCTCGGGATCCTTAGTAATTCTTCCTACCAATACTACTTTGTTCATTGTCTACCTTCCTTGAACATGCCGTGATTACTCACCGACACGGACAACGATAAAGCGGATTACGCCGTCGGTAATCTTGAGAACACGCTCAAGTTCCTTAGGGAAATCACTCTCGGCAGTAAAGTTAGCCTGTACGTAGTAACCGTTCTTCTGACCTTCAATCTCATAAGCGAGTTCCTTGACACCAAGTGCGTCAAAGGAATTCAGAGTAGCAGCGGATTCAACCTTTGCCTTGATTGTGTCAGAGAGAGAAGCTACGCCCTCATCACCTAAAGCGGCGCTGAGTACTACGACTAAACGATAAGTGTTTGCCATATCATTCACCTCCTTCTGGACTATTCGGTCCGGCACGCTAATGCCGAACAAGGATGCCGCGTGACTATTAAATGCGGCAACGAGAAGAATAACACAGCAGGTACCTTAAAGTCAAGTAAAATAAGCGTTCGTAACTGCTCTTGATCATCCGTGTCCAAATCCTGAATTCTTACGAGATAATTCTATTACAGGCCGGGTCAAAAGTCCACCGGTTTTCAAACGATTGTTCTGTTAATGGGACAGATTGAGACTTTCGTGTCAGAAAGTGCCGATCAGCACCTCTCGGCACCGAGCCATTTGAGTATGTAAGGGAACAAAAGTCTCAAATATGCCTGGAGAGCCTTGGCCGTGTGATCGTATGTCGCATCGTTCTCACCGGCAGGATCCGGGATGGAGAAAGATATGACCTTGCCGTCGTCGCTCTTGAATACGAGGCCGTTCGAAGCGGCAAATGTCGACAGTGAGAACACCTTGTCCTTTATTTCCGGGAACGAACTTACTATCTCAAAGGCCTGCTCATCCCTGATGGTAAGGATCAGGTCGTTCGCATCGTATACGGAAGGTTCGCAGCGCACGGCTTTGTATGAGGACATCGATCTGCCCGAGAGGGATTTGATGTGCTCGGACATTTTCGCGTCAGCGGCATCTCCTGCTGCCGCGTATATGCCTGCGGACTCGCAGTAGATCTCACAGCCTATGTCCTTCCTGCCTTCCACCCTGTACGGAGCCTGCTCCTCGAGCATGGTCCTCATGAGCATCTCGCAGGCAGGCGACATGCACTTATTGTCATTGCAGACGAACAGTACAGAAGCGGTGTATGTATCCTTGAAGTAGTCTAACGGGAGCTGCCTTCTGGCAGGTCTTGCGGGAGCGGGCATTCCGGGAACGGTCTCGCCTGTCTCACCGGACGCCTTGGTAAGGCGGTTCATGTAGGCTTTCGACAGACCCGCGCCTCCGAAACCCTGCGCGAAGATCACGTCGACTTCCTGCATGTCGAGGTGCCTCAGACCGCTGAACAGGTAATGCGAGGCAGCGCGTACATCGGTGCTCCTGCCGTATACGAAGAAATGCACATGCTTTAACAGCATCTCATCACCGAGCTTTCCGAAAAGCTGCTTTACCTCGGCACCGCAGTATACTCCTGCACGAGCAAAAGGATTCTCATTGATGAGTTCCTGCACACCGAAGATAAAGGGAGCGGCTATATCTACCAGCACCTGCTTGGCGTCATCGTCCAGTTTCTTGAAGTCCGTCTCTTCGGTAACTTCCTCAGGGGCAGATGTTATGTCGCCGTCGAAATCGTCGTTTGCTATCACGGCATTACCGGGCATGGGCTTTATCTCGACCTTTGCCACGGGTGCGTAGTGACGGTATTTCATGCCGGGAGCCTTGGGCGTGTCCCCTGCTTCCAGAGAGCCCGCCTCGGCAGGCGCGCTTGAAGATGCCATCTCTATCGCAGCCTCCGTCACGGCGCCGGGTCTGAGTATTACAGGTGTCTCTCCCGTAGCGTCAACGACTGTCGACTCAAGTCCGAAGACCGAATCACCGCCGTCGATCACCGCATATACATAACCGTCCATGTCCTCCATGACCGACTGTGCGTCAGTGGGGGAAGGGCTTCCGGACAGGTTTGCGGAAGGTGCAGCCACGGGCACGCCGCATGCTGCCAGGAATTCATTTGCCGTCTTGTCGGAAGGCATCCTTATGCCGACCGTATCAAGACCAGCCGTAACCGTATCGGGTATCTTGTCAGACTTTCTCATGATGACCGTGATGGGGCCGGGCATGAAAGCATCTATCAGCTTCTGCGCCAGGGGCGTTACTTCTTCCGCAATGTCTGCTATCTGAGACTTGTCCGCGATGTGACAGATGAGAGGGTTGTCTCCGGGACGGCCCTTTGCCTTGAATATCTTCTCCACCGCGCTGCTGTCGAAAGCATTCGCGCCGAGGCCGTACACGGTCTCCGTGGGGAAAGCCACGACCTCTCCGGCCTTGATGTGCTCTGCGCAATCCTTTATGCCTTCCCCGTCGCCTGCGGAGATGAGCAATGTGCTGTCGTATTCCTTAATCCGTTCCATTCTTTTCCTCTTCTGCCGCCTTGGCCAAAGTAAGTGCATCCACTATCTCATCGAGATCCCCTGCGAGGATCTCCTCGAGCCTGTAGAGCGTAAGCCCTATCCTGTGATCGGTCACTCTTCCCTGATGGTAGTTGTATGTCCTGATCCTCTCGGATCTGTCGCCCGTTCCAACCTGAGATCTTCTCTCGGAGTTCTCGGCATCGAGATCACCCTGGTTTGCGATCGCCCACAGACGGCTCTGCAGCACTGCCATCGCCTTCTCTTTATTCTGGTGCTGCGATCTCTCATCCTGACAGGTCACGACAAGTCCTGACGGGATGTGCGTGATCCTTATCGCGGACGAGGTCTTGTTGATGTGCTGTCCGCCCGCGCCTGAAGATCTGAATATGTCTATTCTCAGATCCTTGGGATCGATGTGCACCTCTGTCGCGTCCGCTTCCGGGAGCACTGCCACGGTCGCCGTGGATGTGTGGACCCTTCCGCCCGATTCGGTAACGGGCACGCGCTGCACGCGGTGGACGCCGCTTTCGAACTTAAGCCTGCTGTATGCGTTTGCACCGTCAACGGAAGCGACGACTTTCTGATATCCTCCGAGTTCGGTCGGACTTGAATCGATCTCGGTCACCGTCCATCCGTATCTCGTTGCATAACCCTTGTACATCTTGAGAAGGTCGCCTGCGAACAGAGCGGATTCCTCTCCGCCGGCACCGGCTCTTATCTCGAGCACGACGGATCTTCCGTCCCTCGGATCCCTGGGTGCCAGGTATAACATGAGTTCTTTCTCGAGAATTTCCAGATTCGATTTGGCATCGGCAAGATCCCTTGTTGCCATCTCCTTCATCTCGCTGTCGCTCTGGACGTCCGATGAGGCTAAGAGCTCTAACAGGTCTGCTATCTCCTTTTCGCAGGCTTCGTACTTTTCTATCGCGCCTACCTGGGAGCTTAGCTGTGCGAGTTCTTTGGAGTATGTGGCGTATTTCGCAGGGTCAGATGCGACCGCGGGGTCAGCAAGTGTCCCCGTGAGTTCCTCGTATCTTTCCTTTATCCTGTCTGTCTTGCTCTTGTCGATTGCCATATTCCGTATAACCTACCACACCTCAGGTGCTAATTCCATTTGCGACGTTTCAGTTTCCGATTCCGGTTCTTCCGAGTAGAACATCTCGTACAGATAGTCCGTCAGGTTAATTGCGAACTCGCTTCCGCCTGAAGCTATAGCCGCATTGTCCAGCACATGATCCTTGTATCCGTCATCAAGCTTGTAGTAGAAAGAATCATTTTCTTCAAAACTGCCTGCTGTGTACATGAGCGTTTCTCTGATAAGCGAGATGGAACTCTTTCCTATCGCCAGTACCGGCACGCCGTTTTGTGCCACGCAGTTAAGTATGACTTCCTTTTGCTCGTAAGGCAGCATGGTAACGTTGTAGAGGATGATTATCATGTTGTCCTTATAGTCTCTCGGGATTATCTCCTGCTTGAGATCGCCATTCTCATCGTACTCCGTTATCTTGAAGGTCGAGTATTTGATTGGCATGTTCTCTTCGGATATCTGCTCAGGCGGGATGACCGTCACTACATTTGCAAGCCCTGAAAGTTCCGGCGGAAGGTCGCCTATCCAGTAGATCATCAGGTCCTCTTTGGCTGCGAGTCTCGCGGTTGCATCCGAGACCTGGTTGGCCGTGTTGATGTTCTGCTTTTGAAGAGAAGCCGCATTGTACATCAAGGCAACAAAGAGCAGCACAAAAGCGGCTGCCGCGACGATGACAAAGATGTATGCTCTCTTGCGTTCCATCAGATGCTTCCGTCTCCGGCGAAGGGCTTAACGCCTTTTATGACCTGCTGAGCGAATTCTTCTTTCGAAGAGAAGACAAGCGCATCCATGCCGTCGAGATATGGCAGGATGAACTTTCTTAGTGTCTCGGTCTGATACTTCAGTTCTTCGCCTTCGAGATCCGTCTCGCAGACGATCATCCATCGGAGGACTTCCGTGTGGTTTTCCTTGAGGAGCCTTACCCAAATCGATGTAAAGGCGGTGTTGTCCAGAAGGAATGTATCGAGTTTCTCTTTGAGTTTCTCGGGGTAGTGGTCGGGCTCTCCGACCTTTGCCGTATCGTCGCCTCCGATATCCATCTGCTGCGCGATCATCTTGAGCATGTCCTTGCCGAACAGGATGTTCTCCACGCCCGGGTTGATGACGAAACCGTCGAGGCCCATCTCCGGTGCCATAACGACATCGAGGATGTCGGCAAAACCTGCCGTTACGCCTTTCTGCTTGTAAGGCTTGCCTTCGAATGCGACCTCGTAGCTGTCGGAGTCTGAATAGACCACCATGTACTTCTTGCCTTCCGCGCCCGAAACGGCATGGAAACTGTAACTGCCCTCATCACCGTCGACCGGCACGAGCAGCGTCGCACCTGCGACCTGTCTCAAGAGTTCGATCATGTTCTCTTCGGTGCCGCTCTCGCGTACCTTTCCCATGATCTCCACCAATGCTTCATTCTCTATTCTGTCGATCTCCATTCAATCACCTCAAAAAACAGTATTGGTCAGGCCCGTCCAAAGCAGGAGCGTCGCCATCATGAACACCATGGACAGCGCGACGGTCCTTGCACAGAATTCGGGTGCGGTATTGTACTTTTCCGAATACATTACGTTCATGCTTCCGCAGGGCAGTGCGCACATGAGAACGGTAACGCATTTTACCTCGTAGGACATCGGTATTAACTGCGAGACTCCCCACACGGCAAGCATTACTATCGCGGGAAGCAGAAGGAGCCTCACGAAAGAGACCACATACTGCTTCGGATCCACAAACACTTTGCCCGGGCTGATCCCTGCGAGCATCGAACCCATTATGATCATCGCCAGAGGCACCGTCATGTCTCCTACCAGGCTTATCGTCTCGTGCACGAAACCGGGCATCCTCCACGGCACCGCGAAAAGGATGAGCGCCAGCACCGACGCTATCGACACGGTGCTCGTGAACATCTCCGAAATCTTGAAGTGCGGCTGCCTCGAGAGCAGGTGCGCACCGTAAGTATAGAAGAACATGTTGTATACGAGATTGAATATCGCAGCGAGCAGAAGGCCGTAGTCACCGTAAAGGGATTCCATCAGCGGGAATCCGATAAAACCCGTGTTTGCAAACACCATGCAGGTAGTCATGATGCGGCTGTCGGCTTCGGCGATCTTGGTGTGAGACATGATGAGCCTTATTACCAGAAGCGATACTGCATAGTAGACGATGCCCATTATGCCGACAGTAAGAATGCCTGCCAGAGCTTCACCCGTGAAGGTGTACTGGCTCGACGCGATTATCGAGAACGGCAACACCGCCTTAAGCAGGATCTCGATGAGAGTCTTCTCGGAACGCATGTCTATTACCCTGGTCTTATTGAGTATAAAACCGAGCAGCATGAAAACCGATATCTTGAAAAAGACGATATAAACCTGGATCATCTGTGCTCCCTAGTCGTTTCCGGTAACAAGAGCAGCACGGACGGCATTGCGGTAACCGTCCATCTTCGATGCCACTTCAAAAGCGGACATGGACGGATCGTATTTCCTGCCTGCTTCGTAGAACCTGCCGGTGTCTTCGATGGAATCGAACATACCGCAGGTGATTCCCGCAGCAAGTCCCGCACCCTTTGCGGTCATTTCATCGCTTGCGGCACGGGTTATGGTAACGCCGAGGAGATCGGACTGAAGCTGCATGAGGAACGAGCTCGCGCACACTCCGCCGTCGACCTTCATCTGCTTTGCCTTGATGCCGGTATCGTCAGTCATGAGGTTGACGAGTTCTGTCACCTGATAAGCTATGGACTCGACACCTGCGCGGATGATCTGCGCTTTTCCCGTGCCTCTCGTAATGCCTGTCAGAACGCCTCTTGCATCGGGTTTCCAGTACGGAGCGCCGAGACCCGTAAATGCGGGAACGAGATATACTCCGCCGGTATCTTCTATCGACTCGCAGAACCTGTCACAGTCTGAAGGAGATTCTATCATGCACATCTCATCCTTGAGCCAGCTGATGACGGATCCTGCCTGGAATATACTTCCTTCAAGGGCATACGATGTGACGCCCTTATATGACCATGCGCACGATGTGAGAAGTCCGTTCTTGGAGAACACCGGATTAGTGCCGAGGTTCATGAGAGTGAAGCTTCCCGTGCCGTAGGTCGTTTTCGACTCGCCTTCGTGGACGGCATTCTGTCCGAGGAGTGCTGCCGGCTGGTCGCCGATAACTCCTGTAATGTGAACGCCGTTAAGGCTCATGAGATTTGTTATGTCTTCGCCGTCCAAGCCTGCCGCTCTGATGTCTTCTTCACTTATAGCGATGGCGCCGTAATCAGAGCAGGACTCCTGGGGTTTCGCAAGGGCCTGACGGGGTACGCCGAAGAGCGTCAGCAGATGTTCGTCGTATTCTTTCTTTGCTATGTCGAAGAGCATCGTCCTCGAGCAGTTGGAATAGTCGGAAGCAAATGATGCACCAGCGGTAAGCCTGCACACGAGGAAACCGTCTATGGTCGATAGGTATACTTCCCCTGCCTCGCAGCGCTCCTTGAGGCCTTCGTTGTTCTCGAAGAGCCAGAGCATTTTCGTCGCGGAGAAGTAAGGGTCCACCTTGAGTCCCGTGACCTCGCTGATATATCTGTCCTCGCCTCTTATCTCAGGCCTTCTGCAGATGTCGGAAGTGCGCCTGCACTGCCAGACTATTGCATCCGTGACGGGCTTTCCCTTTGTGTCGAAAGCAAGTGTCGTTTCGCGCTGGTTGGTGAGACCCATCGCCTTAATGTGACCTATCGCACCGGGATTCTCGCGGAGCACTCCCGCGATAGCTGCGAGCACCGATGAATAGATCTCCTCCGCATCGTGGGATACCCATCCCGGCTGGGGATAGTGCTGCTCGAATTCCTTGTGGAAGCCCTTTGTAAGAACTCCCTCCTCATTCAGCAGAAATGCTTTTGTTGATGTCGTGCCCTGATCGATGCAAAGAATGTGGTCCATGGCGTCACCTGTAATAAAGCCTGTTAAGATTCCTGTACCATTCGTTATCTATTGAATCCAGATCTTCCTTTGTGAACCTGACGGCCCAGTTGCCCGTCGCGGTACCCGGGACGTTCATCCTGGTGTCTCCGCCGTAGCCGAGCATATCCTGGATCGGGATGATCGCAACGTTTGCGTGGCTCATCCAGAGAGTCCTGATGATGGCACGGCAGGAACCGCTCCTCGTGCCGCCGTCACCCCAGTTATCGCCAGTAAAGCCGCAGTATTCCAGACAGAAGTTGCGGACATTCTCCGGGCTGTCCCAGAGCCATCCTAAGAGCGTATTGTTATCGTGCGTACCTGTGTACGCGATGCAGTCTTTGTCAAAGTTGTGGGGCATGAACGAGCTGTCGTCACCCGGATTGAAAGCGAATTCCATTACGCGCATGCCGGGGATGTTGACCTTGCTCATGAACTCGGCAAGATCGGGCGTAACTTCACCTAGGTCTTCTGCGATGAGCCTTGATCTGTCCACGCCGTTCTTGTCCAATACATCGAAGAACTCGAGGCCCGGACCCTTGCACCACTTGCCGAATTTGGCTGTCTCGGCATCGGCATCCACCTCCCAGTAGGAAGAGAATCCCCTGAAGTGGTCGATCCTTAAGTAGTCGTAGAGCATGTAGTTCATCTCTATACGTCTGATCCACCATGAGTAGTTCGTGGATTTCATCTTCTTCCAGTCGTAGATGGGGTTGCCCCAGAGCTGTCCGTCTGCCGTGAAATAATCCGGCGGTACGCCTGCGACCTTATCGAAAACGAGTGCCTCGGGCTTCAGCTTGGAAGGTTCCTTGGGAAGCTCCTCTGCGCTTACGCCTGCTTTCTCCGCCTTCTGCATCTCCTTCTGATACTTGGCCATGGCCTTCTCGTGATCAGACAGGAGCTTGTTGACCTTGTCCGGGGCAGCCATCTTGAACAGACCTCTTGAAGCCCAGACGTCAGCGGAATCGCCCGATACATAGATGGGCATGTCACCGATTATGGCGATACCCAGTTCGTTGATCTCTTTTTTGACTTCAGTCCATTCGGTAACGAACAGGTACTGAACGAATGCGTGATATTTGTAGCCTACCGTGCTCTTAAGATCGCCGACCGCCTTGGGGTCGTAGTTCTTGAGACGCTCGTCCGACCATTCCCACCAGGGCTTGCCGAAATTAACATCTTTCACCGTCTGGTATGCCGCGACATCCGCTGCCCAGGGGTTATCTGCCAGGAACTTATCGACTTCCTTGAGAGTCTTGGCATCACACCTCTCAAATGCCTTCCTGAGCATCTCATCCCTTGCGGTCCTCAGGTAATCGTAGTCGATCCTCCACTTGTTCTGGTTATACTCGGCGTCTACTACTTCGTTGGGTGTGAGAAGACCTCTCTTCATAAGCCTTCTCGGGTCTATGAACAGCCAGTTTCCTGCAAAGGCTGAGAAACTCTGGTAAGGAGAATTACCCATGCCCGGGTAAGAGAAAGGCAGCACCTGCCAGTACTTCATTCCCTGGCCTGCAAGCTGCTTTGCAAACGCTATTGCCTCCTCTCCGAAGACTCCGATCCCGAACGGACCGGGAAGCGAACTTATATGCATAAGCACTCCGCCACCGCGTCTCATTTGTATTCCCCCTCATTCTTATATATAATTATTTGGCTTTTTCAAGTCAGATAACATTATACATTATCGAGGTTCAAAATGAATGACCAGAGCGAGATCAAGAGACGCCGTACATTCGCTATAATTTCGCATCCGGACGCCGGTAAGACGACCATCACCGAGAAGCTCCTTCTCTACGGAGGCGCAATCCATCAGGCAGGTTCCGTCAAGGCGAGGAAGGCCGCACGTCACGCGACCTCCGACTGGATGGAGATCGAGAAGAAGCGTGGTATCTCGGTAACCTCTTCAGTAATGCAGTTCGAGTTCGAAGGATGCCACATCAACATCCTCGATACCCCCGGACACCAGGACTTCTCCGAGGATACCTACCGTACCCTCTGCGCAGCAGACGCCGCAGTCATGGTCTTAGACGGCGCGAAAGGTGTCGAGGCACAGACCATAAAGCTCTTCCAGGTATGCCGCAGACGCGGTATCCCGATATTCACGTTCATCAACAAGATGGACCGTGCGACCAAGAATCCGTTCGACCTCATGGACGAACTCGAGAAGGTCCTCGGGATAAGGTCCACTCCCGTCAACTGGCCGATCGGCACTGACGGCGATTTCGAGGGCGTGTATGAGAGAGCAACGAGGAGCGTAATGCTCTTTGACAAGGAAAACAACGACCACGGTGCATCCATGGTAACCGAGAGCGTATCCGGCATCGACGATCCGGCTTTGGATAAACTCCTCATGCCCGGCCACCTCGAGATCTTGAGATCTGACATCGAACTCCTCGACATGGCAGGCGACGAGCTGGACATGGACAAGGTCCTTGCGGGCGAACTTACTCCGGTATTCTTCGGTTCGGCGATCACCAACTTCGGTGTCGAGCCGTTCCTTCGCCACTTCCTCAAGATGGCGCCTTCTCCCTGCCCGCACCATACGACAGACGGCATAATCGAACCCGACGACAAGATGTTCTCGGGCTTCGTATTCAAGATCCAGGCCAACATGGATCCTTCCCACAGAGACAGGATGGCATTCATCAGGATCTGCTCCGGACACTACGAGAAGAACATGTCGGTCAACCTCATGCGTACCGGCAAGAAGATAACCCTCGCCCAGCCCCAGCAGTTCATGGCTCAGGACAGGGCGATCACAGATGATGCTTACGCAGGTGACATCATCGGTATCTTCGATCCGGGCAACTTCCGCATCGGCGATACGATAATCTCCACGAACCGAAAGTTCGAGTTCGACCCCATCCCGGTGTTCGCACCTGAGAATTTCGCGCGTGTCGAGCCTAAGGATTCCATGAAGAGAAAGCAGTTCCTCAAGGGCATCGAGCAGCTCTCGCAGGAAGGTGCCGTACAGCTCTACAAGCAGCCCGGCATCGGTACCGAGACATACGTCATGGGCGTTGTCGGTATCCTCCAGTTCGACGTTCTCGAGTACAGGCTTAAGTCCGAGTACAATGTCGACATCGTAAGGACTGCGCTCCCCTACCGCCTTGCGCGCTGGGTAAAGTCCCCGAAGGCTGATTTCGATGCCAAGGAGATGACGCTGACATCAACATCGCTTCTGGTATTAGACAGAGACGACGAGCCTGTAGTGCTCTTCGAGTCCGAGTGGGCAGTCGACTGGGCGATCGATCACAACAAGGATGACGAACTGAGGTTTGACAACATCCACGACAAGAACAACTGAGATCAAAATAGTTAAAACAAAGCAAGCCCCCGACAGCAATCGGGGGCTTGCTTTGTCTTATGTGTTTTTCGGACTCAGATAGAAAGTATGACAGACTTCTTTCCTGTGAGTGCTTCGGTCCTGCTGTCCGGCTGGCCGAAACCTACGAAGAGGTCGATCTTGCCTGAAGGAAGCTCGCGGCTGCCATCCTGCCTTACGACTCTGAAGTTCTCTGAAGGAATGTCGATGACAATGTCTTCGCTCTTTCCGGCGTCGCAGGTAACTCTTGCAAATCCTACGAGTTTCGTGTTCCTGACTTCATCAGGATCTTCGGACTTGGCATAGACCTGGACTACCTCGGTGACTGCGATATCGCCGTCGTTTCTTACCGTTACGCTGACACCGGCACCTGTTTCCCTGTCACCTTCAGCCTTTGCTTCATCAATTACAAGACTGCCGTATGTGAGGCCGTAGCCGAACGGATACAGAGGCTCCGTCTCGAGGAACCTGTATGTCCTTCCCTTCATCGAGTAGTCCTCGAAATCAGGGAGGTCATTTGTATCGCGGTAGAAAGTAACCGGAAGTTTGCCGGAAGGATTGACCTTGCCGAAGATGATGTCGCCAATTGTCTGGCCGCCCCTTGCGCCCGGATACCATGCCTGAAGTATCGCTGATGAATACTCGGAAAGAAGCGACAGATCCATTGCAGAACCTGCCATGACTACAGTAATGAAAGGCTTGCCGGACTTGATGACTGAATCGATGAGCTTAAGCTGCGGCTTCGGGAATGAAAGATCAGGCTTGTCTCCTGAAGCATACTGGTTACCCTCGTCGCCTTCTTCACCCTCGAGCCTCTCGTCGAGACCTATTACGAGGATAACGAGATCTGACCTGTCCATGACTGCCTCTGCCTCAGCGATGCAGTTATATTCGCGTGACAGGAAGTCCGGCTTCTTCTTGCTCAGGTCGCAGCCTTCTGAATAGAGAACTCTTGTATCGTCTCCTGCTGCCGCCCTGATGCCTTCGATTGCCGTTATGTATTCTGAAGATGTGCCGTAATAGTTGCCGATGAGCGGACGCCTCGAATCGGCGTTAGGTCCTATGACAGCAATAACCTGCTTCTTATCCTTATCGAGAGGCAGTATGCCGTCGTTCTTGAGAAGGACGATACTCTCATCAGTTGCTCTCTTTGCAACTGCGATGTTAGCCTTTGTCTCGACATTGAGATAGTTAAGGCCGTCCCACTCCGTCTCGTCGAACAAGCCGAGCAGGAATCTGGTCGTAAACAGGCGGATGGCTGCCTCCCTAATAGTCTCTTCCTTAACAAGGCCCTTGTTGTAAGCCTTCATGAGGTGTACGTATGTACATCCGCAGTTGAGGTCACAGCCCATGTTAAGCGCGAGAGCCGCACTCTCTTCGCTGTTCTTTGTAACTCCGTGGTGCTCATGGAAATCCCTGATCGCCCAGCAGTCTGATACGAAATGTCCCTTGAATCCCCACTTGTCCTTGATGATCTTCTGAATGTAAGAATGTCCGCAGCAGACCTCGCCGTTGGTCCTGTTGTAAGCACCCATCACGGACTCCACACCTGCTTCGGTAACGCATGCCTCAAATGCAGGAAGGTATGTCTCCCACAGATCCTTCTCGCTTGCAGTGGCATTGAACTCGTGTCTAACCGCCTCAGGACCTGAATGCACCGCGAAATGTTTCGCGCAGGCAGCGCCCTTCATGTACTCTCCGTCACCCTGGATGCCTTTGATAAAAGGTACGGCAAGCCTGGAGATAAGATACGGATCCTCACCGTATGTCTCCTGTCCTCTGCCCCACCTCGGGTCTCTGAAGAGGTTTACGTTAGGTGACCAGAATGTGAGTCCCTTGTAGATATCGCGGTCGCCGTGGGTTGAGTACTCGTTGTATTTCGCGCGGCCCTCCGTGGCGATAACCTCGCCGATCTCGCCCATGAGTTCTGTGTCGAATGTTGCTCCGAGACCTATTGCCTGCGGAAAGCTCGTGGCAACGCCTGCCCTTGCGACTCCGTGCAGCGCTTCGTTCCACCAGTTGTATTCGGGTATGTTAAGCCTGTCGATTGCAGGTGCATCGTAACGAAGCTGAGAACACGCTTCCTCGACTGTCATCCGGCTTACTAATTCTTCTGCTCTTTGTCTTGCTTTTTGTCTGTCCATTTTCCCACCTCTTCAAGGTTATGATCTACTTAACTATCATACTCGATTATTTACTGTTATTGCTATTTTTCTACCAGTTTTTGCTACAATTAACGGACTGTTAACTTGTATTTATCGGGTTCTGACATTAGAATCGGTTTAGGACAAATAGCAATAAAGGAGGGTTGTATATACATGCACCTCAATGATAGTTCTGTCCCCGGCAATTACCAGCAGCCTATCAAGAACTTCACCGGAAGGATCGTCAGCAATAACGTCGAAGAGATAGATTTTGCTCCGAATTCCAATGTGAGGATCTGGTACAACAACCGGGCTGAGGACTACCCCGTCCACAAACATCCGATCCTTGAGATCACCATCCCTACAGATGGCAACTATACATATATTTTCGATGACCGTACGATCGTCCTCAATGAAAAGGACATCCTCATCGTACCTCCGGACAAGCTCCATAAGATATCCGGTACGAGGAACGGAATCAGGATCATATTCCTCTTCAACATCGATTTCATGAAGAATTTCTTTGATTACGCTGATCTGAAGGCTCTGCTTGCGGAACCCATCGTGATCAATGAGACGACATATCCTGACATCTATAATCAGATCTATTCAAAGCTTATCGCTATCAGCGATCTGTATTTCTTCTATACTTCGTCCATCAAGGAGATCCCGATCTTCTCGAACCTGCTTTCGGTCTTCGGCATGCTCCTCAAGACTGAGTACGAGCAGGATATCCTTGTCTCACAGAACGACAAGCAGAGAGATATCTATATCAAGTTCAAGGGCCTGACCGAACGTCTTGCCCTGCACTTTGCGGACAACATCTCGATGGAAGAGGCTGCCAATTACGTCGGCTACTCCAAATTCCACTTCTCCAGGCTCTTCAAGGAGTATTCAGGTATGACTTACTATGATTACCAGACCTCCCTTAAGATCAAGGCCGTTGTCGAGATGCTCTCAGAGACCGACCTGCAGATAAGTGAGATAGCCTTAAGATGCGGATTCAACAACCTGACTTCCCTGAGCCGCAACTTCAAAAAGCAATACGGCTGTTCACCATCCACCTACAGGCACAAGTTAAGAAGAAAGAAGGAGCCGTAAAGCTCCTTTTTTATTTGTCTTAAAACAATAAAGAAGCCGGAGATGAACTCCGGCTTCTCTTGTTTGTTTTGAAACGAACTGTTGGTATCAGCCCTTAGTACCGCCGAGCGCGACACCTTCAACGATATACTTCGAAAGGAAGATATATACGATGATGAGAGGGAGAACCGTGATAGACAATCCGAGGTAGACCGAACCGTACTCTGTCTTATAGATATCACCCTTAAGGAGGGATACAACGATAGGCAGAGTGTACTTCGACTTATCCGTAAGGAGGATCAACGGGATAAAGAGGTTGTTCCAGCTCGATACGTAAGTGAAGATTGCCTGTGTTGCAATAGCCGGCTTCATGAGCGGGAGAACGATCTGGTTGAATGTTCTGAACTCGCTTGCGCCGTCGATTCTTGCAGATTCAACGATCGAAAGTGAAAGTGAACCTTCAAGATACTGCTTCATGAAGTAAACCATCATAGGTGATGCGATCGCAGGGATGATAAGCATTTCAAGTCTGTTTGTCATGTGGATCTTATAAACCATCTGATAGAAACCGATCATTGTAACTGTACCGGGGATCATCATGATACCCATGATGAGACCGTTAAGGATCTTCTTCATCTTCCACTCATATGCCTGGATAGCATAAGCAGTGAGTGATGAGAAGTACAGAGCGAGGATCGTAACACTTGTAGAAACGATGAAAGAGTTTACGAAACCTGTCTCCGGATGGAAGTCCTTACCATTAAATACTGCCCAGTTCTTAGCCAGGTTCTGGAACGGATGGAGAGAGATGAATGAGATAGCGTGCTGCTGGATCTCATATGTACTTCTCGTTGCGTTCATGAACATGATGAAGAACGGTAAGATGGAAAGGATTGAGAATATTACGCAAATAACATACTCGAAGACTTTGAATCCGACGGATTCTTTATGCAGTTTATTTTCGTTAGCCATTTAGAATCCCTCCTCTCAAATTCTTCCTGCAGCAGCTTTACGCTCCTGCCTTCTCAGCTTTGCAAGCTTAGCTTCGTCTCTGTCTCTCATGAAGTAGAGAAGGAGCAAGCAGAGTACCAAGATGATTAAGAACATTATGACGCTCGCTGCAGCAGCTCTTGCATACAGGTAGCTGCCGAGGAATGCCTGGTTACGAATGTACATGTTAGTTGTGAGAGCTGCGTTGTTACAGTTCTTTCCGATGAACATTTCCGGAATATCGAACATGTTGAGACCACCGATGAGTGATGTAACAAGTACATAAACAAGGATGGATCTGATACAAGGGATAGTTACCAGGAAGAACGTCTGTGTCTTATTGGCACCATCGAGCTCTGCAGCTTCGAAAATCTCAGGATTGATACCGATAACACCTGCAATGAGGTTTACCATTGTATAGCCGTACCACATCCAGAACTGGATGAATGCGACGATACCTCTAACTGTAGTAGCGTTTGCCGTGAAGTTGATCTTCTCCATTCCGAGGCTCTGGATAACATCGTTGGCAGGTCCCTTAGGATAGCCGAACAGAGCGAGGAAGAGGATAGCTACTGTAGCAGAAGTAATAATATTCGGTAAGTAGAACAGGATCTTAAAGATACCCTGGCCCTTGAGCTTTGTACGTCTGTCTGTGAACCATGCGGTGAACAGGAGAGCAAAAGCGATCTGAGGGATGAAGTTTACAACCCAGATTCTTACAGTGTTTGTAAGAGCCTTCTGGAATGTATCTGATGTAAGAACATCTCTGAAGTTCTTGAAAGGATCATCAAACATGAAGTGAAGCTCTGTAGCTCCGGCTCCTCTAAGATCGGTGAAACCGATAGTAAAGGTGTAGATGATCGGATAAAGAGTGAAAATTAAAAACGTTAAAACAAACGGTATAGCGAAGATGTAGCCATACTTGGAATAACTAACAAGCTTCTTATTGTTCATTACTCCCTAACCTCCTATGGAATTTTTGAAAAAACGGCAGGGTAAACCTGGAATTTACCCTGCCGTCGTAAGGCAACTTAAAGTCCTAAGTTACATTAGAAAACGAGGTTATCGTTTACGTTTGTTGCGAACTGCTCAATAGCTGCATCCTTGTCGCCGTAGAACTCACCCTCAGGGAGAGCATACTGTCTAACAGCATCACGGAAGTAGGAGTTGATTGTCTCGTCGTACTGAGTCATGTTAGCACCGGAAGCATAAGCGTTACCACCGATGAATGCAGGGAACATATCCTGTCCACCGAGGAAGTCAAGAGTACCATCAGACATAGCCATAACTGTGCCGGAAGCTACTGTATCCTTAGCGCCATTGCCCATGAGGTCGTTTGCCCACATGTACTGGAGACCGTCTGTTGTGCAGTCAAGAGTTACCCAATAGATGAACTCTGCAACGCCTTCAGCCTGGTCAGTATCCTTGTTAGCGAGGAGCCATGTGCCGCCCCAGAAGAAGCCTACCGGAGGAGCGCAAACTGCCCAGTCACCATATGTGCCTTCGCCAACAGCCTCACCACCGCAGTTACCGATCATAACGTAGTTGATGAGCCAAGCAGGTCCGAAGAATGCGAGGACAGGCTTCTCACCTACGCCCTGCATGTCTGCATACCAAGCTTCTGTCCAGTCTGTTGTGTTGTTGGACCAGCCGTTTGCTGTGAGGTCATAGGAGATATCGAAGAGGTCGAATCTGCCTGTGTCCATGTTCAGAGCGCCGTCCTTGATCCACTTCTCGTTTGCGTTCTCAACAGCGTGCCATACGTCACCATCACCGGAAACGATTGCAACACCCTTGTCAGCGCAGTCTGCTGCTGCTTCCCAGAACTTATCCCAGCTCTGTGAACCGCCGCCAACGATCTCTTCGATCTCTGCCGGATCGTCTGTTCCCCAAACGTCGATAGCAACAGATCTTCTGTAGATCATAGCGCCGCCTGTAGCCTGGTAGCCGAGAGCAACAACTTCACCGTCTCTAGAACCGATATCAACAGAATACTGAGCAATGTCTGCATCAGCGATTGCTGCGTCAACGTCAATTCCGAGATCCTTGTAAGTAGCTGCATAGCTTGCCATGTCACCCTGAGAATACTTCAGGATGAATGCTGCCTCTGCTGTGTAGATATCAGGAGCATCTTCGCCGCCAGCTGCGAGAGCTGCGTCGAGTGCAGGCTGATAAGCACCATCAGTAGTAGCAATGATTGTTACCTTAACAGTGTACTTCTCACCGAACTCAGGGTGGAGTTCGATGTACTTAGCCATCATGTTAGGAACTTCGTTTGTGAATGACCAAAGGTTGATTACTTCAGAACCAGTACCGAAAGACATTGTCTCTGCAGTTGTCTCGCCCTCAGCATCGCCCTCGCCGTCATCAGCGTCTGCGTCTGCGTCTGCGTCTGCGTCAGCGTCTGCGTCAGCGTCTGCATCAGCTGCACTTGCAGGGGTATCATCGCCACCATCTGCAGGAGCTGTGTCAGTTGTCTGAGCGCATCCAGCTGCCATTGCTGCAACCATTGCTACTGAAAGCAGGCTAGCAATAACTTTTTTCATAAATTTTCCTCCTTCGTGTTGTTGTTGAACCGATTCTCGGTTCTCACGTATTGATATTTTAACCAAAAGCCCCATAGTATTCTTTGCTCATATTGCTACAATTTGTGCTGTTTTTGCCATTTTTATACACATATTGCTATTTCTAAGCATGTGTTGTCATTACTTTGCACAGATTGCTATAATTATCCGTATATTTCTATACATATTATAAAAAACGGAGTCGAACATGGCCTCATTCTTCAGTCAAAAACACCCTGCAACCATCTTTCTTACGGCGGTCTGCAACCTTATATTCGTTAATTTCTGCTTTGTTCTTACATGTGTTCCCATTATTACCATAGGGGCATCCCTTACCGCGATGAACAGGATCACCATAAAGATCCTGCTTGGCGAGAACCCGCATGTATTCAGCGAATACTTCAGATCCTTCAAGGATAACTTCAAGCAGTCAACCGTTATCTGGGTACTCCTTTCCGGCATCACGGCCTTCCTCGGATGGGAGATATACCTTATCAATACTTATCTGGATGCACAGTTTGCCTGGACACAGTATCCTCTCTACTTCCTGCTCGTGGCGGTCTTCGCATGCATGGCCTATGCATTCCCCATAATCGCGTGGTTTGAAGAGAGCACAAAGCAGGTCATAAAGAACTCCCTGCTCCTGTCACTGGCAAATATCCCTTCCACCATATTCTTTGCTTTCATTACCCTGGTGCTTGGACTTATTACCTATGTCTACCCCGTGTTGGTCCTGAGCATTATGTGTTTCATGGGTTTCTCCGTTGTCGGAATCTTTGAGTCGGTGTTCCTGAAGAGGATTTTCGAGAAGGCCGGAGCCAAGCTCAAATCAGACGATGACGAAGAAGACGGTGAGATTCCCGAAGATGGCGATCTTGATGCCTCCGAAGACGAGGAGAGCCTTGAAGACGACGATCCGGCTGACTCTGAAGACAATGAGAATGCTGAAGACAGCGAAGATTCCGGGGATTCTGACGAATCTGAAAACGAATAATAGTTATAGTGTTTTATTTTAAATAATAAAAAGCCCGGCGCTGATGCACCGGGCTTCATTATTGTTATACTGCCATTTCAGTATCAGTTGAAAGGATTCTCTGTAGGATATCTGTCGCCTGCGGGCTTGTTGTAGCCGATGTCGCACTGGCAGATTCCGAGGTATGTGAAGAGGTTGTAGAGAGCCTTTCCATAGTGACCGAATGCAACTGCACCGTGGTGAGGGAAGTTCTTCTCGATAAGGAAGTATCTGTAGAATCTGCCCATCTCCTTGATAGCGAATACGCCGATGCCGCCGAAAGATCTTGTAGCAACAGGGAGAACCTCACCCTCTGCAACGTAAGCTCTGATCTGGCCGTCGGATGTGGACTGCAGTCTGTAGAATGTTATGTCGCCCGGAGCGATGTCGCCCTCGAGAGTACCGTTTGTAACCTCGACAGGAAGTGCTCTTGCCATGATCATCTGGTTCTTCATCTCGCATGCAGCAAGTTTCTTGGAGCATGTGTTACCGCAGTGGAAGCCCATGAATGTATCTGTGAACTTGTAATCGAACTTGCCCTTGATGGACTCGTCGTACATGTCGTGAGGTACGGAGTTGTTGATGTCGAGGAGAGTAACGATGTCTTCGGAGATAACATATCCGAGGTATTCGGAAAGGCATCCGTAGATATCAACTTCGCAGGAAACAGGAATACCCATACC